>NZ_JAWOUS010000002.1:0-518577 GCF_033339495.1 Vibrio sp. 2134-1 | reverse complement strand
GGTCAGTGGACGTATACGCTGGACCAAAGCCAGGTTCAACAGCTGGACGAGGGTGATCAGGTGCAAGACACCATCACCCTGACGGCAACCGATGGCACCCAACAAAACATCGTGATTGATATTACGGGCACTAATGATGTTCCTGAATTTGTTAGCGGAAATAATGACAACTTTGGTCTGGATGCCCAAGGTAAAACTGACATCGATAGTTACCAGTTTAACGTTGATGAAAACAGTCAATCGGGTGTAATTGGAAAAGTAAATGCATTCGATGTCGATCAGGACAGTCAGATAACGTATCACTTAAACAGTCATAGCGAACTGTTTGAAATGAACAGTCTTACCGGTGAGATCAGTGTCAAAAATGGTGCAAATCTGGACCATGAATCTATCGATAACTACCAGCTAGAAGTGGAAGCTCGTGACCAGTTTGGCGTTAAAGACACCGCTCAGGTCGAAGTGTTGGTTCGTGATATTAATGAAGCCCCTATTGCTGAAGATGATAAGGGTATTGAAAAAACAACCAAGACAATTGACCAGAGCAACTGGGATGATAGCACTGATATCACTGTCGATTACTATGTGATTGATACTCGATCTGGAAACAAGGTTTCTGATGCATCGAAAGCTGATTATATTGGTGACGGTGACCACAAATATGGCGTTAGTTCTGCGCTAGACAGCGGCTCAGACCGGGTTCAAGATGGTCAGATTCGATATGATGATGCAACTGGACAAAGTGAAGCAATGCGCTTCTCCTTTACTAAAGGTCAGGTTGCCGATCATGCTGAAGTTGAAGTGAAAAACCTATGGACAGACACTTCGAACGGTAGCTGGGAGCCTGGTATTGAGCGCGGTGTTTGGAAGGCTTACTACAAAGGTGACTTGGTTGCGACAGGTGTGTTTGAAGGTACCCGTGGTGGTAATCAAGTAGTCAACATCAATGCAGATGGGCGTTTCTTCGATAGTATTGAAATGTCTACTACCAGCTATAAAGACGGTGTCATTGATCCTAAAGGCTCAGAGTACTTTATTACTCAGGTATCAGCGGACCTGACGACCTTTGATGAAGCTTACCAGACCAACGGCTCAGGCACTTTAGAGCTGGATGTTCTAGCGAATGACAGCGACCCGGATGGTGACGCTCTGACTATTATCGACTATCCATCAGAAAGTTTCCTCAGTCTGCAAGATGGTAAATTGGTCTTTGATGCGGCCAAGTACCTAGAGTCACTGCCAGCTGATCAACAAACCCTGAAAACGGGTGAAGTGAAAGATTATACCTTCGAATACACCATTCGTGATGACGACGGCCTGACTGATAAAGCAGAAGTTACCGTTAGTGTGATGGGTGAGCCTATGTCGCTCAGTGATGCGCACGCAGCATTGGATGAATCTCAAGTTGGCACGGATACTGGCGTACATGCTGAAGGCAACTTTATCGCAAACCTCGGGTCTGCAACGGAGGCTGAATATCACTTCAACGCCGATCAAAACCTAGGTGGTTTCACCAGCGATGGTAAAGAGGTTGTGTTTGAAGTGAGTGCAGATCAGAGCACTCTAACTGGTTATACTGGAACAGGTGCCGACCGCATCAAAGTAGTTCAAGCCAACATAGATAGCAAAACGGGTCATTTCACAGTTGATCAACATATGCCTCTTGATCATTCGGAGCAGGGGGCGGACATGCTGGATATCCGCGCTAGGGTCGAGGTGGGTGCCGGAGGTCAGTCTGAGAGTGCCACCTTGCATCTGAATGTGACGGATTCATTACCGTCATCGTCTTCAGCTCACTACGAAATAAATGATGTTGATTCACAAAGTAATAGTGTTGTGATTGCACTTGATGCGTCAGAATCAATGCTCGACTGGGTAACAGATGCAGACGGACAATATGTTACTCGCTGGCAACTTGCTCAAGACTCTATTAAGTCAATGTTTGAGCAATACCAAGATTTGGGTCCAGTAAGTTTTAGAATTGCAACTTACAGCGGACAACCATCTGGCCAGATTTCTGAGTGGCTAGATTCTGCCGAGGCCATTGATGCCTTTATCTCTGGTATACATCCATATGCATCGACGCCATATAACCAGGCCGTTGACCAAATAAATGAAATACTTAGTGATCCAGAAGATGATGCATTGCTTAGTAATACCGATACCCAGCTTTACTTTATCTCAGATGGTCGACCTTCCGATTTTACCTATTGGACAAATCAAACGAACGTGGGAGAAATTCAAACCCGTGAAAACTTGATTAAGTGGTCAACATCAGATGATTTTGAAAGTGAACAGCGTTATCAGGACATAGTGAATGGTCGGGTTCAGCCTACTTCTGAAGAAGAGGGCATCATTCTGCAAAATGCGATGGAAAATGGCATCAGCAGTAGCGGTCAGGATGTTGAAAATATCTGGTCTGTCGGTATCGGTAATGGTGCGTCTCTGGAACATCTGGAGTCGATCGCGACAGATAAAGGCAGTGCTATTGTCGTTGTAGATGATTCTCAAATTGTGGATTTGCTTAGTAAAACGGTCTCAGGCCAGTTGCAAGGCAATCTTTTGGATGACAATGGCGGTGATGCTCAGTGGGTAGATCACATCACTATCGATGGCGAAATATATTACTACAACAAAGTAAACGGTGATGTCACTACCAGCGATGGAGCGAAAATATCGGATCATTCTCTCGCTCAGATTGATACCAACCACGGCAAGCTAACCATTAACTTTGAAAATGGTCACTACGACTATCAAGCGAGTAATGTTGTAGGTCACCAACAAGAGAAGCTTGACGTTACGGTTATTGATGCTGACGGTGATACTACAAATAGCGAAGTTACCATTGATATCCGAGATCGGGCACCAGAATTCATCAGTGTCGGTGATGCAGATCAAACCCACGGCACCGATGCCAACGGTATGCCAACAGAAGATACAGCAAGCTTTGACGTCGCTGAGCAAGAAGTTGGAGTATTAGTCGGCCAGGTGGAAGCGTTTGATCCGGATGGTAGTGACACCATAAAGTATGAATTGAGTGGTGGTGATGCTGATCTATTCCGTGTTGACTCTAAGAGTGGCGAGATTTGGCTGAAAGATGGTGTAAAACTGGATCACTCAACTCAGCAAACGTATCAGTTGGAAGTGTCTGCAAGTGATGGTGTGGATACCGATACAACTCAGGTTATCCTGAATGTCACTGAGAACCATGCCCCAACCTCATCTCCAGTTCAGGGCTTTGCTCAGATGGAAGACTTACCGATCAATAAAGTGACGGTAGTGTTCGACCATTCGAACAGTATGACCCGTACCTTTGACGGTGAGAATACCGTGGGTCGTGATGCAACCGCACCGAAAACTGAATCGAGAGCTTACAAAGCAGCTGCTGCGTTACATTCCATGGTTGAAAACATGACTGCCGATGGAGGAGAATCAAACACCTATATCCGCCTGGTACGTTTCGACGGTGATACATCCACACATAGCTGGCTGACCTTGAGTGAAGTTGAGTTGATGACACGCCCACCAGAGATGAATGGCCGTGATCCAAACGACTTAAGTTTCCAAAATGAAGTGTCAGAATATGTGCGTAACTGGTGTGACGTAGAATACGGTACTAATACGGATTACGATAAAGCTTTAGAAGCTGTAATGGAGCCTGGTGAGGCAAGTAATGCCGTTTACCCTTGGCAGGATGGTTGGGACTATTTCGGTCCAGAAAAACCGTCAGAGAGTAAGGACACTATATTCTTTATCTCAGATGGCGAACCTAACCCTAGCGAGGGCGCTGTTACTTCTCCTGATCTAGCCGAGCGCTGGGAGGATTACAAACAGACTCATGACGCCAAAGTATATGGAATTGGTATCGCTCTCTCTGATAATGTAAAAGCAGCAGAGGCTCTAGATGAACTTAGCGACAAAGTGGTGTTTATCGACTCAGGTGAAGACTTGGGGCAGTACCTAAACCAGTTCTCTCCCGATCCAATTGCCGGTGAGTTACTGGCGGGAAGCCAGGACGCTGATGGTGACAGCATGACCGTTTCTTTGGCAGAAGGCGATTTCACTCTGTTGGGCGCAGACCTGCACGGTGTAAGTGTAAATCAGCCGTTAGTTTCTTCGTCCAGTGAAGTAGATGGTCAGCTTCATATCCAGACAGCGTTCGGCACCTTGGAAGTGTCATCCAATGGCAGTTATAGCTTTACTCAAAGCGATGAACTTACTCTACAGGGCGACCAGCAGGCGGATTTACATTTCTTGTTTAAAGTGTCTGATGGTAAAGGTGGCATAAGTGAAAACGTCTTTACACTTACATTAAACGATTCTGGTACCGATATTGTCCAAACTGAGCGCCATGCGTCGGTGGGAGATGAGTTTGCGAATAGCATCACTGGTGGCGAAAGTATTGATATTTTGCTAGGACAAGCAGGTGGAGATACGTTGAGTGGTGGCGCAGGCGATGACATTCTGGTTGGTGGGTTTGGAAACGATATCCTGATGGGAGGTCTAGGCAGTGACATCTTGACAGGTGGAGAGGGTATTGACACCTTTACCTTTACTCAAGAAGCACTGGACATGACGCCATCAAGAGATGTGATTAAAGACTTTAGGCTGGATGAAGACAAGTTGGATTTGAGTGATATTCTTGAGTTTGTCGGTGACGACACAACGGATATGGATAACTTGTTGGAACACGTAAGCGCAGACTACGATAGTGACCAAGATACTCTGAATTTGACGATTACTGGAGAAGGCAGCAACACAATGTCAGTGGCATTAGAGAACTTTGATTTATCAGGGTTGGAGCTAGGGTCGTCATCGACATCTCATGAAATCGTTGATCAGCTGTTCCATCACCAAGTTTTTAGCGTGGATTAATATTACCTGAAGATAACGTTATTTTAGTAAACAGCACCTGATTGAATCATCAGGTGCTGTTTTTCTTTTCTGCCGCTGTTAACTACTGACTTTTTGCTTAACCACTTCAAAAATTAGCAGTAGTAAATGCACTGCTTCTGCACTATAAGTGGTTCTTCGATTACATGTTTTGATAGCTCGGTCCACCGCCACCTTCTGGTGCTTTCCACGTGATGTTTTGCGAAGGATCTTTGATGTCACAGGTTTTGCAATGCACACAGTTGGCGGCATTTATCTGAAACTTCAACTTATTGTTCACTTCCACCACTTCGTAAACCCCTGCTGGGCAATAGCGCTGGCTCGGCTCGTCATACATACCTAAATTCACATCAATTGGAATGTGAGGGTAAGTCAGAACAAGGTGACAAGGTTGATTCTCTTCGTGCTGTGTTCCCGACAAAAATACCGACGAAGGCTTATCAAAACTGATTTCACCATCTGGTTTTGGGTATGCAATTGGGTGGCACTCTTGTTTAGGTTTTAACTGCTCATGATCGTGCGAATAGTCCTTGATAGACCAAGGTAACGGCTTTTTAACCAGTGGTTGCCACAGGTTGTGTTCAAAAGTCGAAAGAGCACCGCCCAGTATGCTGCCAAACTTATGAATGTTCGCACCAAAGTTACGCGTTTCAGCGAGTTCGTCATACAACCATGATGATTCAAACAACGACTGGTAGTCTGGCTCAGAAGCTCCAGTTTGTCGGGCCGTATGTACCGCTTCTGCTGCAATGATTCCGGATTTCATTGCTGTGTGGCTGCCTTTAATTTTAGCAACGTTCAAAGTCCCCGCATCACAACCAATCAATAAACCGCCAGGGAATTGTTGTCTCGGCAGAGAGGAAAGCCCACCTTTCGCAATGGCTCTTGCGCCGTAAGCGATGCGCTGAGCACCTTTCAAATGTGGTTCAATAGCAGGATGGTGCTTAAAGCGTTGAAATTCGTCAAACGGACTCAAGTAAGGATTGCTGTAATTCAAGTCGACAATAAGCCCGACGGCGATTTGGTTGTTCTCCATGTGATAGAGAAAACCGCCGCCTGTGGTATTTGTTTCACTCAAGGGCCAGCCAGCGGAGTGGATAACACTGCCAGATACATCCTTACTGTCAGTGGGTAACTCCCATATCTCTTTTAGGCCAAGCGCGTAGTGCTGTGGTTGCTTTCCTGCGTCTAGGTCGAACCTTTGAATAAGTTCTTTACCCAGATGTCCGCGACAACCTTCAGCAAAAAGGGTGTATTTTGCCCTTAGCTCGATACCTGGTTCAAAGTTAGGTTTGGCCTGGCCGTTCTTATCTAGTCCCATATCGCTCGTGTTAATGCCTGTCACTGCGCCAGTCTGATCATAATTGATGCTTGCAGCGGCAAAGCCCGGAAAAACTTCCACCCCAAGATTTTCTGCTTGGTTAGCGAGCCAACGGCAAAGGTTGGCAAGGCTAATTACGTAATTATTCTCGCCATTTATCATTGGACGCGGTGTAAGCAAGTGGGGAACGCGAATATGGTTTTGTTCAGTAGTAAGATAAAGGAAATCATCTCGTTGAACTGAGGCTGCTAGCGGGGCGTCCATTTCTTTCCAATTGGGGAAAAGCTCATCTAAGGCACTAGTTTCAAAAACAGCGCCAGATAGAATATGTGCGCCCACTTCTGAGCCTTTTTCTACAACGCAAATTGAAAGAGCGTCACCTTCACTGTCTTGGTTGAGTTGAGCTAGCCGACAAGCGGCGCTTAAGCCTGCAGGTCCGGCCCCCACGATCACGACATCAAACTCCATGCATTCTCGTTCCATCTTTATGCTTCCTTTCTATTATCGTCATCTGCGTGACAGGTTTTTGGTTTCTATACAGAAAACTATAGCTCAGTTGACGTTAACGTGAAGTGGACTAAGCTCAAGTAATGGATCTGATGTGTTATATGAGGCATGACCATGGAAGACCGACCATTAGCAACACTTGTGCTCGCAGAGCATGACAACCAATCGTTGGCTGTAGGGACGCTGTGTGCAATTAAAGCGGCATTTGAGATTAAGGATGATGATAAATCGCTTCCTGTTTCTGTGTTGCTTATTGGTTATCAGTGCCAATCAGTTTTGGATGAGTTGAATTGCGTTCAGGGTGTTGCAGAAATTATCTGGGTTGATGCGAAGGGATATGAACATGGATTAGCGGAAAATATCGCACCTTTGATCTCACAAGTAGCCAAAAACTACTCACACATTCTTTCTCCTGCCAGTACATTTGGTAAGAATGTGATGCCTCGTGTGGCGGCGTTGCTTAATGTTGGTCAACTTTCTGACGTGATGACAATCGAGTCTATCGATACGGTGATTCGTCCAATTTATGCTGGAAATGCATTGGCGAGAGTCACGTCGAATGATCCCTATAAAGTGATGACCATAAGAAGTACGGCTTTTGATGCCGCAGAGCTATCTGACACGCCAGTTGTCCCTAAGCTTACTCAAGTCGACACGGTGATTATCAATAAACTTAGTGAGTTTGTTTCGCAACAAACGCCAGAAAGTGAGCGACCAGAATTGCCAGCTGCTAGAGTAGTAGTGTCGGGTGGTCGTGCATTCGGGAGTAAAGAGAAGTTTGTTTTAGTAGAACAATTGGCTGACAAGCTAGGTGGAGCGGTAGGGGCGTCACGAGCGGCGGTCGATGCGGGCTATGTGTCTAATGACCATCAAGTCGGGCAAACCGGCAAAATTGTTGCACCGGAGTTATACATTGCCGTCGGAATTTCTGGCGCGATCCAGCATTTGGCGGGAATGAAAGATTCCAAGGTGATTGTTGCAATTAATAGCGATCCTGATGCGCCTATTTTTGACATTGCAGATTATGGATTGGTCGACGATTTGTTTGTGGTAATGCCTGAGCTGTTAGAGAAGCTGTAGATATAGTCTTGCTTCCTAAAACAAAAGGCTTCCGGACTGGAAGCCTTTATCATTTGATTTTTATAAGTTACTTTTCGCTCGGACGTTGCAGGTGCTCTGCAAGTACTTTCGTAAACCTTGCAGCTTCACCACCAGTACAAGCGCGATGATCAAACGTTACGGATAGCGGCATTGCTTTCACCGAAATTGCCTGACCATTTCTTATCACAACTCGGTCGAGTATTCGGCCCGCACCTACAATAGCGACTTGTGGCGGTGTGACGACAGGTGTTGCGTAAATACCGGCAATCGCGCCGAAGTTGGAAAGCGTAATCGTCGCGTGCTGCAATTGCTCACGACCGATTTTTCTCTCTCTGATCCCTTCAACGGTTTGATCGAGCCAACGACGGACATCTTGTGGCTCGTATTCATCTGCGTGGCGCAAAACTGGTACGTACAATCCATGACGGCTATCTACTGCAATTCCTACATTGACCGTTGTGTGTACACAGCGTGTCATGGTTTCGGCATCAAACCAAGCGTTTAAAGCAGGCTCTTCTTGACACGCATGAACAATCGCTTGAACAAGGCGGATACTGATATCTTCGTTTGGCAGCCAATCTTCCAACAACGCTTCTTCCGTAATGGTTACGGCGGCAACATGTTCGTGCGACTCGGTCATAGACGATACCATGGTACGTCGAGCGCCTTTCAAAACTTCGGTGCCTGGACGCTGTTTTCCGGCTTCGTCGTAAATATCGGCATCTACGATAAGTCCGTTCGGGCCACTACCTGACACGAGGTTAAGATCTACCCCAAGTTTTTGTGCCAACAAGCGAGCCGAAGGCAGGGCGGTAACGAGGTTACTTTCTGTCGTGTTGTGGTTGCCACCAATCCAGAAATCATCAACGTTAACATGATGCGCTTGGTGAGAAACGCTACCGACGACGGTTGCGGCGTCAGCAGTGGCTTTTTTCTCTGCCGTTACTTCTCTCTCGGCACCTGTTTCATCAATCTCTAGCAGTAATGCACCAATATTGACGATTTCACCTTCATCACCATGACGGCTGACCACACGGCCAGAGTAGGGGGCCGGGACGTCTACCGTCGCTTTTGCTGTCTCTACGGTTAAGATCACTTGATCTAACTTAACCATGTCTCCGACATTAACGTGCCATTTGACAATTTCTGACTCAGCGAGACCTTCACCGAGATCGGGTAAATTAAACGTCTTCATTTCCAATCCTCCACGAGTTCGCGCGCCGCGGTCACAATGTCTTCTTCCTGAACCATGAAATAATCTTCGTTACGGTAATAAGGCATAATGGTGTCCATTCCAGTTACTCGTTTAGGTGGGGCTTTAAGTAAGCACATGGCGTGTTCAGCTGTTCGAGCTAATAGCTCAGATCCCACACCACAAGTTTTACTCGCTTCATGAACAACGAGTAAACGTCCAGTTTTTTCTAGTGAGCTGAAAATCGTCGCGGTATCAATTGGCTTAATACTCGCCAAATCAATCACCTCGACTTCAATTCCCTGACTAGACAAGGTTTGTGCGGCCTGAAGTGACTCTACGACGCATGCGCCCCAAGTAACGAGCGTGATATCTCGCCCCTTACGTAAGGTGAAGCAGGTGTCGAGTGGGAGTGCTTCGCCGTTATCGACGACTTCAGATTTAACGGTGCGATATATGCGCTTCGGTTCGAAGAACATGATGGGATCATTGCTTCTAATTGCGGCGAGAAGTAAGCCGTATGCGCGTTGTGGTGAAGAAGGAATCACCACTTTAAATCCAGCAGTGTGAGCAAATAGCGCTTCCACGCTTTCTGAGTGGTGTTCCGGAGCGTGGATACCGCCGCCAAATGGCGCACGGAAAACCGCGGGACAAGTGAGCCGACCGCGAGTTCTGTTACGCATTCGAGCCGCGTGGCACATTAAGTGCTCCATCGCAGGAAAAACGAAACCTTGAAACTGAAATTCGGCGACAGGTCGTAATCCTTGCGTTGCCATACCGACCGCAACCCCGCCGATTAAGGCTTCAGCGAGTGGCGTATCGATGACTCGTTTAAGACCAAACTCTTGCTTGAGTCCAACAGTGGCACGAAATACACCACCATTATCGCCAACGTCTTCACCTAGTACGACAACATTGGGGTCTTGTTGCATTTCGTGGTGCAGGGCAAGGTTTACTGCTTCAACCAACGTTAGCTCAGCCATGTCTGCCTCCCTGCATTCTCATTGCCTTGTTGATGAGTTCATCTCTTTGTGCATGAAGCTCTTGAGGTAGCGATTCATACAAATAATCGAAACCGGTTTCTGGTGCTTGTGGCGGTAAGCTCAGATAGCGTTCAACAGCTAACTCTACTTGCTCTTTACAGTAATCTAGCCATTGCTGTTCTTGTTCGTCGCTCCAAGCGCCTTGATTAAGGAGGTACGTTTTAAGACGTGCGATAGGTTCGTATTGCCATGCAGTTTGAACATCATCTTCTTTACGATAACGAGTCGCATCATCGGCCGTAGTGTGGTCACTCAGTCGGTAACTCACCGCTTCGATGAGTGTTGCACCTTTCCCTTTTCTTGCTCTCTCAAGGGCGGTTTTAGTTGCATCATAAACGGCGACGACATCGTTACCATCGACAGTAATACCCGGTATACCTGCACCTTGCGCTTTTTCTGATAAGAAATCGGCGGCACATTGGAGACTACGCGGCACTGAAATTGCCCACTGGTTATTGTTTACGACGAAAACAAGTGGAATATTCCAAGTACCTGCGCAGTTTATTGACTCAAGAAAGTCCCCTTTGGATGTACCACCATCGCCGCACATGACTAGCGCAGCTTCATGGTTACCTTGAATTTTTAGCGCGGAAGCCACCCCGACAGCATGCGTACATTGCGTCGCTATGGGTACACAGTAGGGAAGGTCTCGGCTAGGAACCGGACTTCCTTCAGGAGCAAAATCACTCCCGCGCTCATCGCCACCCCAGTATTGAAGGTTCTTTTCCATGCCAATGCCACGACACCACATCGCAGGCATATCGCGGTAGTAAGGGACAAACACATCATCGGCTTTAAGTGCTCTGCCGACCGCAATGCCTATGGCTTCCGCGCCTAAGTGTGAGGGATAGGTCCCTAGCTTACCGGTGCGTTGCAAGGCAACTGCTTTGTTGTCGTAAGTGCGAGTTAATACCATGTCTCGGTAAAACCCGACCAATGTTTCATTGTCAGCCCAGTTGGGTAGTTGGCCGACTAGGTCCCCACGATGGTCGATAAACCGATGCATGGGTAATGCCTGAACGTTCATCTCAAGCTCCTTTTGACGCTGCGGGTCTTTTGGACTGCAGCTGTTCATACAAAACCAGAGTTTGTATGGGTACTCAAACTCTGATATCAGCGCAAAGGCCATACCTAAGGTTGCGTGTGCTTTCGATAGCGGTAGGCATCTGTTCGTCCCTTAAACTATTTGTCGATAACATCGCTGCGACTATTTCACCGCAAGATACAGAGAAAGGCTTTTCTGTATCTAACCCTCTAACTAAATCGTGGTATAGCCAGATACAATAAGTGTAAACAAATTGTTAAATTATGCTTCATTTTGACTTTCGCTCAGTAGTAAAGTTTTGCTTACACCCTGATTTTGCAGAGTAATATGCTGCTATTTTGTTGGTGGTATTTTTAAACTCGAATTTAATTACTGGTTAATGAAACATATTTGCAACAAAATTTGGCTGTAAAATTTGACAAAGTGAGTCATTATTAATGAATCAACTCAAACAGTTGCTATATGATGAATTGCAAATTTTTGTTGTGCTCGAAGCCTCGACCTTATGAGAATGCATAACTTCTTCCCAACTGAGTGGAATCAAGGTAGGGTGACGGCATTACAAATGTATACCCTCGGCAGTCCTTGAGCTTATCCAAAGTAGGTGGTGCTCAAGCGGAAGTGATTATGGAGAAGTTATGTACCACGCTCATGTTTATTTTCCCCTAAGAGAACAAGATAAAGCGCAAGCCTTGAACGAGATCATCCGTCAAGAGCGTCAAGATGTGCTGCGTGTGTTTCCATTAGTTGGAAGGTTAGTTGGCCCACACAAGATGCCGATGTTTGAAATTCACCTAGAATCATTGAGTGAAGAGTTCTTGGCGTGGCTTGATACGATTCGAGGCGATTTTTCTGTGCTTATTCACCCAGTAAGCGAAGAAGAGTTGCTCGATCACACAGAACGCGCGATTTGGTTGGGCAGAGAGATTGGTGTATTTGAAGAAAAGTTAGAGAAATAGTTGCTCTTCTCGCCCATGCATGACCGCTTTGAATCCTTCTCTTCTCATTGCGGTCGCAGCTTCTGCTTAACGCCTCATCTTCATTGATGGGTGCGGAATCCCTCTCTTACGCTTTGCTGTAGTTATTTTTGTGCTAAACCTAAAAGTAGGCTTTCGAACTTCACGCACAAAGCGTGAAAATGTTGCTGTTTAGCATGCCATTAAATGAATTTTGGTGGTAATAAAATAATAAGTCTTTGATAAATCAAATAGGTATAGCAGGGAAGTGCAGTTTACGACCCCAACGCCATTGGCAGTGGCGCCGATAATTTATGAGGGGGAAGGGTATGTTTTCAATACTCTTGGTTATACTTGCACTCTATATATTTTGGCTGTTGTTTCGCAACGGGCCTGCGTTTGCCGGGCGTACCGCTCAAAAAAAACGTGACTGGGTTGGGCCTACCGCCAACAAAGAAGAGTGGCGAGGATTTTGTACGGATGTATTTCAGCCGTTCAGTTCTCAAACGACTTTCTACGCCATTGCTTATTTTGCCAATTACGTAGCAGCAGCGAACGCAATATCTTGGTCAACGATATACGAAGGCGATTATCCGGTCATCATAAGCCGATTTGGTAGCTACTTCATTTTAAGCACGCATGATGCACTGGTCGTAGCTGGGTTTATTGCGCTTGCTTTCTTTATCATTAATTGGCAACTTGCCATGCGCTGCTCTGGTATTCTTAGCCAGTATCTAGTGCGGATTCTTATTATTAATCAAAAGCGCTTTGTCGCGATTAGCTTGGTGTTTTGCAGCTACTTTTCGTACCTACTGACGCTTGGTATATTCTGGCTGTTCCATGATGGGTATTCAATCTGGCATGGATTAATGCTTAGCCCAGTGTTCCTGTTGTTAGCTTTATTGGTAGCGGTTGTTGTGCCATCTGCAAAAAGAGAAAATAGTGTACCTAAGTAATCCCGAGATGGTTTGTTCAGCGGGAATAGTTTGGCTTGTAGACTAGGTAGTGAGGTAAAGGACTAGCGAGTCTAAATCACGAAGTGGCAACAAAGTATACGAGCCGAGATCTTTACTTCATCAGATATTTGGATGGCTTTGGGGCGTTTACTTAAGCAAGGTAGGCTGCACTTTTAACTCGATCAGATTATCACGTTCTGGTTTAGCCTTATCGAATGACAAAATAAAGCTGCAATTCGATAACCCTAGACAAGATGATATGTCTTCGTAAAAGGGTGAAGTGTTCGTACTGGGAACTTAGAATTAAAAAACGCGGCCAAAGAATAGCCGCGTTTATTAGAATAAGAGATTTAACTTTCTGTCACAGGTTCAGAGGCTTGTTCAGCGCTTGAATCCACAGCTTTTACAAGTAGTAGACCAACACCTCCGACGATGGCACCACATAGAATAAACACTAAGCGCCCCCATACTGGGTTAGGTAGCAGAGCCATAAACATGACACCTATACCTGCGACCGCGATAAGTTTACCCAGCATTTGACGTTGCTTGTTATCGAGTTTTCTCTGTGCCACTGATTCCGCTACAAGAGGCGTTGATAGGTTTTCAAAGAACTTATCGACATCTGCTTGACGTTTGTCAGTTAGAGGCTTGTAGAATAGAGTCGACAACATGAAGAAGCCACCAGTTAGCGTCATGTGTCCGATTAGACCTATTGCTACTTTCACATCAGACCATTCTCGGCTAGTCAACTCCTCAAGGCCAAACGCCGATGACACCATATCAGCTGTGATAACAAACCCAACAAGGTAGGAAACGATGCCACCCACGACTAGAGTTCCCCAACCTGCCCAGTCTGGAGTTTTCTTGATAAAGAAGCCTAAAAACGCTGGAATTGTCATTGGGAATCCGATGAGCGCACCAACGTACATCATAGTGTCGAATAGACTCAGACCTTTTAGAGAGTTTATAAACTGCGCGATTAGAATAATTGCAACGCCAAATACCGCCGATGTTGCTTTAGAAACTGCGACTAGCTCTTTCTCTGATGCTTGGCCTTTACGAACGATCGGTTCATAAAAGTTCTTTACGAAAATACCTGAGTTGCGGTTAAGACCAGAGTCCATAGAGGACATCGTAGCAGCAAACATTGCAGCGACCAGAAGTCCAACCATACCTGCTGGCATGTATTCTTGAACGAAGTATAGGTACGCGAAGTCGCCTGCTTTGTTACCAGCATCTGGATAAGCTGCCGCTAAATCAACACCTTGGCCTGCAATATACCAAGAAGGCATGAACCAAATGAAAACTCCACCCAGCATCAATACACATGCTAGCAAAGCTGCTTTTTTTGCATTTTTAGAGTCTTTTGCAGCTAGGTAACGGTAAGAGTTCAACATATTGTTTGTAATAGAGAACTGCTTAACGAAGATAAAGAACGCCCAAATACTAAAGATGCTTAAGTAGTTCAGGTTGTTACCTGCAACAAAGCTCCCACTTTCTGCGACTGGGAAGTTAGAGATAATTTCAGTAACGCCACCACCTTGAACAATAGCAACGGCTGCACATGTGATTGTTACCGCCATGATGATGACCATTTGCATGAAATCGGAGGCGATAACCGCCCAAGAGCCGCCAGTTACCGACATCGCAAGTACAACTAAACCGGTAATCCAGATGGTTGCTGTCATATCAAAACCAAAAATACCTGAAGCTATAATAGCAAGGGCGTTAAGCCATACACCTGCAGAGACAACACTGTTTGGCATCGAAGACCAAGTAAATACTTGTTCGTTTGTTGTACCAAAACGCATACGAATGGCTTCTATGACAGTTACGACGCGTAACTGACGAAATTTCGGTGCAAAGTAAGCGAAGTTCATGAAGTAACCAAACGCGTTTGCAAGGAAAATAATAGCGACAGCAAAACCATCATTGTAGGCTTTACCAGCGGCGCCAGTAAATGTCCAAGCAGAGAATTGAGTCATAAACGCCGTTGCTCCAACCATCCACCAAAGCATGTTGCCGCCACCTCGGAAGTAGTCGCTTGTAGTACTAGTAAAAGTTCTGAACATCCAACCTATTGCGATTAAGAATAGAAAATAGATGCCCACAATGAGAGTATTGAGTTCCATCTTTAGACCTTTGAAGTAGTTTATTGTCCTGAGTAATAGTAACGTTCGCCTCTCTTATTTGTAGTACAATAACTCAAAATCGTGACCAGTAAGGCGTAATAAACCCTTTAATTAATCATACAAGTGATCGGTGTCAGATATTGCTTTTCTCTGAAGATGCTAAAGGTGTCGAGTTTAGGTATGGGTTCTATGAATATACTTATAAAGAATCTTAAGTCCTCTAATAAGAATGGACGCGGATTTGCATATCTGGCAGAGGGATATAACATCGATTGATGTAGGATTGTTAAAAAAAAAAGCCCATGCAAGCCTGTACTGCATGGGCCAAACGGTACTAGTACCGCGAGCTGTCGGCTGAAGTTCGCAACAGCGGCTTTACATGATTACTAACCACTTAAGATGACGTTCGAGGGGACATCACCTGAATTCGGTTGTTTATGTAACACTGCTAGATCTTCGACAATCATTGCGCACATGCAATGCTAAGCTCTCTAAAATGTAGTTATGATATGGAGCAACTAATCAGTTTACACTCGCTCTGATGTTGGCAAGTGACAATGGCTATTCGCTGCATTTTGCTAATGTCGCCCCATTAATGATATTGTATTATTAATTAAGGTAAATGCTGATGATACCAAATTGTGACAGAGAACATGTTTAGCAAATAGGCCTGTGATCTGGATGATTACAGGCTAAGCCGATAAAGGGGCCCGACTGTCGCTTTTGTCTGAGGTGCGATACGGGTTTGTTGAACTAATAGTAACTCTGCAGTTGCAATTGCATCTGCAAGTGCATTATGGCCGTTGTAAGCGGGTAACCCGTAACGTTCCCTTGTCGCTGCTAGAGTCACATCTGATTCATCGGAAGCATTGATAGCTCTTTGTAACCTTTTTTCTATTCGCAAGGTGTCTATCCAAATGAGCGGCAACTCTTTTATGTTGAAAACTCGCTGTAAATATTGATTAATAAAGCTAGTTTCGACTATACATCCGTGCGCAACAATAACTTTGTTTTCTGCTGCTTTAAAGAATGTCCGCATTGCTTCATGAATAGAGATTCCATCAGTCAGCATTTGTTGGGTAATATGGTTAACAACTATGGTTTCGGGCTTAATTTTTGAGTCGCTATGTACATAAAGGTGTTGGCTTGTTGCTAAGTCAATATGGCCTTGTCGAATCTCTACCCAGCCCATGGAAAGAATGACTTCTTCCTCACTGTCTAAGCCAGTTGTTTCAAGATCTAGAACGATGAACTCAGTGTCAAAAGCTCGTTGATTTACGTCCAGATTTGGCGAGCGAAGCAGCTTTTTAAGATAAAGAGGGATGTGCTTCTTTTTACAGTGCTTTTGTCTCTGACGATTTTTTCGTGTCAATGGATGAAAGTACTCAAGTAAGCGCTTCATTATCGGCTCCCAAAACGGAGTTTGGCGACTTCTTGTAGATCTGCAATGATGCGGAACGCGTCTTTTAAATGTTGACGTTCAAAACTACCGAACGTATTGGGGTCAATGTGGTTATTTGGCTCATCTCCACTTTTTAGTGCTTCTAATTGATGGGCAAATCGAAACGACAAGATGAATTGATATGCGTTTATTATATTTTTGTACGCGTCATGGCTGAGCAGCCCTTTTTCGTTAGCTGCTTTAAAACGCTCATCAGTTGCAGTGAGGTCGCATTCAACTGCCAGACCATAAATCCTTGCAAGATCAATGATTAGATTAATCGCGTATTTTTTTACGTCGAGCGTTTTCTTGTTCTCTCCCGATTTTTGTAATACTAGGCTATTGAATATTCCTAACGGTGGGTTTGTTTTCACCGCATCGTTAACTAACATCGTAAGGAATTCTCTATTAGCGTTGATGTTAGAGTGAAGCTCATCGCGAAGTATCTGTTCAAAGTCTTTGTTTCCATAAACGGTTCGGATTTCTAAAAAGACACTGATATTGAGGAGGCGCTCGTATTCAGGATTTGCCACCCATTTCTTATAGTACTTTTTCCAAACAGAGAGAGGCTGGCACCATTTAGGGGTCGCTGCCATAAACTTCCCTGGACACAATGGATAGTTACATTTATTCAGGCCATTACTTACTATCATTGCTAAATGTTTGAAGTAGATACGGTCGTTATCTGTTGCCGAATCATCTAATACGATGGCGCTATCTTGATCTGACAGCATATGTACTTCTTGGCGAGCATGAGAGCCTGCCACAATCCAAGAGAAGTCACAGGGAGGTGTTCCCAACTTATCAATGGCTATTTGTATTAACCTACGAGTGTACGCATCCATAATCATGGTCATCACTTTACCAATGATTTCTGGTGAAACCCGTCCTTCGACTAATGCTTCAAAAATAGCTTGGCGCTCAGACGTAAAACTAGACAAAGCTTTGACACTGCCAGCATATTTGATCTTTTCAATTAAAAATATTGCTTGGACTCGATGGTTTTGAACCAAGTGCGTTGTTGTCAAAACGCCAACGACGTTATTGTCTCTGACTAGGGGTAAATTTCTTATGTTGTGCTGCATCATAATGGAGGCTGCGTGCAGAACTAAATCGTCAGGATGAATTGTTTTAGGATCAGGCGACATGACTTCGACGACTGGTGTTGAGATGCTTAATCCTTTGGCGATGACTCGCTTTGTCATATCTCGGTCGGTAATCAGTCCAACTATTTTTTTATCACGATAAACGACAGCGCAGGGAGAGCACTTATCGATCATCTCGTTGGCGACTGACTGAATGGATTGCTCAGCGGTTACAATTGCAACTCGACCACTAGCAACTTCCTCTACACGCCGAATAAACAACCCTTTTTCTTTGTTAGACCACACGACATCTAATGCTGACTTTAGCCGTACCTGAGCTTGTGATGCAAAATGTTCAGCACATTCAGGATGAGAAGTGCACAACTTTTTCAGCGCAGCATTTGGAATTACATAAACTAATGAATTTTCGATTGCAATTGCTTTGTATTCTTTCCCGCTTTCGACTTCGTTACCAAGAAAAGTGAAGCCAAACAAATCTTCCGGACCAAGTTTAGCTCTCAATATGCCATCAGATTTACGCTGTTCGATAGAGCCAGTTCTAATAATATAAAGTGACTTTTCGTTCTTAGAAGAACATTGATCAACAACATCCCCCTTGCTTAAATAAGTGATCTTAACAGATGAAGCAAGCTCGCGAAGTGCACCTTTAGGTACCTTGTCAAACGGATCAATCTGGCTGATAAACTGTATGATATTTGGCAGTAGCGAGTCGGTCATAACACAACATTCTCAAAATACATTTGTATTACTATATATCAAAATATTGATGGTGTGCCATAAAGAATTGGAGGAAACGAAATTAAAAAAGCACGCGAGATGCGTGCTTTTGCCTAGTTATTAGATCGCCCAAGCCCTAAGCTTAACTGGCTTCGGGTAAGCGATGTTTTGACTCCAACAAGTGGTTAGCCGAAGCTTGACGTGCTTTTTCAGCATTGCCTGCCATTATTGCTTCATAAATCTCACGATGTTCTTCGATGCACGTATTGCCTTCCTCAGATGAGTGAGCAATAAAGTTAATGAACATTGTAGTCAGAACATGCCCAAACGGTAAGAAAAAGTCGTTTCCGGTTGAGTTAAAAATAATGCTATGGAAACGAATATCTACATCCATCCAGCGCGCTTTGTCCAGTTCGTCTGCTTTAGCGACTTCCAACATATCTTGGAATGCTTCTGATAGCTGAATTCGCTGTTCCGCAGTGGCATTTTTCGCTGCGAGTGCACAAGCTTCAGGCTCTATCGCGCGTCGTAACCCCAAAAATTGATGACAGAACTGATCTATCTCTGTTAGACCGTCCATCCATTCAATTAATTGTGGGTCTAAAAAGTTCCAGTACGCTCGGTTGATGACTCGAGTACCAACTTTTGGACGTGACTCGAGTAAACCTTTTGATGTTAAAAGTTTTACGGCTTCACGCAAAGCTGTGCGACTGATACCAAACTGTTCACACAGGGACATTTCTCCTGGAAGAATGGACCCTTGAGGGATCTTGCCTGACAAAATGCTACGAGCAATTTCGCGAGCTACTTGTACATGTAAGCTGCGCTTGGAACCGGAGATAGAATGAAATTCACCAGACATAAAATCACTTATCGTTAAAATTGTATTATTTAAGCTTGGACTATATCATCCAAAGTGTAGCTCACCAAGAAGATGTTTACGTAATAACAGCTGTCTTCACAAATCCATTTTGAATCTCCGACTGCTTTATGAAGCCTTCATGATTATGATACTTAGCGTATAACAGATGAGGCCACCGATTCTTACATCATTCCTTATTTATTTGTTAGCTCAATATGTTAGTTAACTCTAGTCGCGCCTACTTATTGTACTCACTGATTTTCAATACACAGCACACAATTTGAATAGAAGATCAGGTTTCTTGTTAAATAAAGTGATATTGTATTATTATATACTAAAGATCGGTGTGCATGATGTTACTACTCGACCATTCAATATTGAGTTTGGCCAATATACCTCGCGAGTAAAAATCATATTCATAAGATCGTTAGATTTTAGACGCTAAATAACAGTGCTTTACATTTACACAGAAAGTCTCCGCCTTCAAAGCGTGTTTCATTTGGCCTTTTCTAATTATTAGCTAAACAAGTCGTTTAGGCTGCTGGCAATGAGGAATATAGATGGCAGAGTTTTCACTTCTCGGGAATTCAAATCACAAGATACATGTACAAGTAGCAAGACAGATTTCTCGCAAAATATTGTCAGGAGAATTAAGTCAAAATGAGAAGCTCCCGAGTGAAATAGAACTGTGTAAGTTGTTTGGTGTTAGTCGGACAGCACTACGAGAGTCGACGAAGTTGCTGTCTGCTAAAGGCTTAATTATCTCTAAACCAAAAGTTGGAACTACGGTACTACCAAGAAACTATTGGCATTTTCTTGACCCTCAACTCTTAGAGTGGATCCAAGATTTAGAAGATACTAAGCCGTTTTTATCTCAGTTTTTAGGATTGCGTAAAGCCATAGAACCAGAGGCGTGTGCGCTGGCAGCCCAAAATGCCAATGCTGAGCAAAGAAAGCTGTTGTCAATTGTATTTCAAAGAATGACGATGGCAGCACGATGTCACGATTATGATGAGTGGATTGCTAACGATCATTTGTTTCATCAAACGATATTCCTTTGTACCGATAATCAATTCTACGTTCCCTTCAGCAATATACTCTCGACCATATTTAAGGTGTTTATTGACAAGTCAGTTGAAGGAGGGAGGTTCTGCCTTAATGAGCACCGTGCAATTTATGATGCAATTATGGTCGGAAACTCATTTCAAGCTCGTTTAGCCTCTCAAACGCTGTTAAATGATGAGAATCAGAGGCTTTCCGACGCCGTGAATAGTTAAGAGCTTGCGTACATTTTTATTGACTAAAAAGAGTTTTCTGTCGTTTCTTTTTGTCATGAACTTTGCCTAATGACAGAGCTCTTTAGTTTAAACGTTTAACCTCATTACAAAGGTTTACTAATGTTTTCCCAACCATATATAAAGAAAAACTTATCTCTTGCTTGGCCGCTTGCTCTTAATGCTTTGTTGATGCAATCAATGCTTATGATTGATACGCTGCTTGTTACGCCATTAGGTGAAGTTTCACTTGCTGCTATGGGGATTGCTACAACAATAGTTTCTTTTGTTTTAGGTATCCAAATGGCTCTAGCAAATGGGTCTCAATTGGTACTTAGCCGTGCCGTAGGCTCTGGTCATTATCTATCGTTAAATAAAGGTTTCTGGGCAGCTTTAGTTATCAACGTTCTAGTCGCATCCTTATTCTGGCTGTTGATTACTGTCTTTGATGAAGCGTTAATCAGTAAGTTGACGGATAACGTTGATCTCTATGCGGAGACAAAATGCTACCTTGCAATTGCTAAGTTCATCCTCATATTCAATGCCATTACTCAGGTTATGATTGCGGTGTTCAATGCGCTTGGACGGACCAAAGTTCCATTTAAAGGCTATTTGATTGAATTGCCAGTCAACGTGGCGATGTCTTATGTTCTGATTCACGGCCTGACTAATTTTGAAGGTATTGGCGTTCAAGGCGCCGCGGCGGGTAGTTTGGTTGCTATTAGTATTCGGCTGTTATATTTAACCATGTGCATTAAGCTTGATGATTCTATCATCTTGTCTATTAAGAAGCTTGATGCGTCATTGAAAAGCAATATACATAAGCATTTTAAAGAGATTTTCCCCGTCGCGGCGAACGTCACAATGTTACAAACTGGCGCAACGATATACATGTTGCTGTACTCGCAACTGACCTTAAATGCTTATGTCGCTATGACTATCGTGATGCCTTGGATCAAAGCGGGTACTCAGTTCATTACTGCTTGGGCGCATTCATCGGCAATCACGATTAGCCAAGCAATTGGATCAAGAAAAATGGATGAGCTGCGTAACAATGTCGATATTAGTATTGATATGGCCGTGATGATCTCGTTCGTTTCAGCATTTTTCTTTTTTGCACTTAGTTTCGTGCTTCCTGATTTGTATCCCGACTTAGACCCGAGTACTTACAAAGCGTTATCCGCGATTGCTCCACTTTACATACTGCTACCGATAGTACGTGGCTATAACACCGTTCATGGTCATATTTTGAGAGCGTTAGGTAAAACAACGGAGGTGTTTAAGATTAACTTTACCGGTCAGTGGGTAATCTCAATACCGTTATGTGCTTTGATGATTTTATACTTGGATCTTTCAGTATTTTGGGTGTTTGCAATCATGCCGTTTGAAGAAGTTGTTAAGGTATGGCCATTTAGGCATTTAGCACGTAAATCTCTGAAAGATTTCGATATTAATAAGGCAGACAAGCTAATGTACGATTGATCCTATGACTTTTGGATTAGGTCGAAAAGATTCGTAGATGCTATGGACTAAAGAGGAGTATGTCTAGCTTATCATTTTGGGGTTTATCGAGTTTATAAATTGTGATCAATAGAGCACATCATAACTTCTTTCCTCGAATCATTCCTTTGCAAACCTTATTATATGTATGACAATATTACATATAATAAGATTTGAACATGAAACTCAATCTACTCGTAGCCGCAATGGCTGTTACCTTACCAACTCTTGCTATCGCTTCTGATTTAAATAATGGCGTTGATTATCCAGTCCCTGCCGATAAATTTGATATGCGAAACTGGAAGATCACTATTCCTTCCGATATCAATGAAGACGGAAAAGTGGACGAAATCGAGGGTGTGGCGATGCTGAGTTATTCACACAAAGACTTCTTCTTCTTGAACGAAGAAGGCAACTTGGTATTTGAAGTGCAGAATAAAGCGGTAACGACAAAAAACTCGAAGAATGCACGCTCTGAACTACGTGAAATGCCTCGTGGCGCTGACTTTTCTATTCAAACCGATGATTTAGCAAACCATTGGGCTTTATCGAGCCACCCTCAGGCTGCTAAACACAGTCGCGTAGGTGGAACGTTGGAAGCGACCTTGAAAGTGAACCATGTTTCTGAACACGCCAAATTTCCAGAAAAAGGGCCTGCTCATTCTGTTGTTGTCGGTCAAATCCACGCGAAAAAAATTGATGCAAGAATAAAAGAGGGTAAAGGTTATGGACATGGAAATGAACCCATTAAAATCTTCTATAAAAAATTCCCAGAACACAAAATGGGCTCTGTATTTTGGAACTACGAGCGTAACCTAGCGAAGGAAGATCCAAATCGTATTGATATTGCATATCCAGTATGGGGAAATACTTGGGATAACCTTGAAGAACCAGGCCAAGCAGGTATCGCTCTTGGTGAAGAGTTCAGCTACAAGATAGAAGTTCAAGGAACTATGATGAACTTGACGTTTGAAACAGAACGCCACGAGACAGTGACTTATTCCATAGATCTCAGTAAGGGGATTGATAGTAAGGACTTTGAGCATGGCTACGCAGAAGACATGTTCTATTTTAAAGCAGGAGCTTATGGTCAATGTAGCGTCAGTGGGTCTCACCCTGTGTGGGGTACAGGATGTGCGGGCACCGGTGATTTTTCAGTCGACAAGAAAAACGGTGACTATAACAGCGTGACATTTTCTAAGCTCAAGCTAAATCAAAATTGAAACTAATAGAAAGCTAAGAGCTACTCGATTTCTACTTAAGCCTCATCGATTTGATGAGGCTTTTGTTTTCAGTGGAATTCTTTAAAAGGTAAGAAACAAGATAGAGCAAGCAATCACTGGGACTGGCTTGAATTTAGAGTATTGTGTTGAATTTTGTTCTTCTGAAGAGGTAAAAAAATAAAGCCAGGCTCGAAAGCCTGGCCTAGTATCAAGTGCTACAAAATAACACTAGAGTTGCTTTGAATCGATGTTATCGAAATATGCTTTTGTTGAAGCACCACTTGTGTCCCCTACATAAATAGTCAGTTGTGATGGTGTATTCGTTGCGTCTAAGCCTGTTTCGGACTGACTTGGCGCATCAACCGTTTTTCCATTAATAGAAACGTTAATCTCATCACCATCCCAAGCTAGGGACATTGAGTTCCAAGCGTCAGTCGTAATAGTGCCTATTTCTACGTCATCTGATCCTGCTTCTGCTTCAACTTTACCACTGCCCGAAATTCTCAATTCGTAGTAACGATCTGAGTTGTTTTTACCTGAGCCAACATTAATGTATGTAGTTTTTTCGTTGTCTGACGGAATGTAAACATCGAATGACACGCTACCGTTTGATGTTGCTCCGTTTGAAAACTCGCGCGTAACGTATGGTTTGTTGGTCGTATCTGTGTCGGATATTAGCAGAGAGTTAGCGCCGCTCTTTGATACGTCATCACTTACTACAGCCACGGACGTCAAGGTGGAGGAGTCATCAGCAACCGTATTGTATTCTTTCCAACTAGAGTTTGCTGAACTGATATTTGTTCCTACTGGGTATGAGTCAAAGTTTTCACTCACGTCTTCTGACGGTTTATCAGGATTAGAACTTCCGTCTGAAATGACAACCGCTTCGCTTGATGCACTGTTGTAAATTGTCGCGAGGTCTAAGCCTGGAATGTAGTTGTCAAAATCCTCTTCTAGAACCAACACTTCAGAGCCCGAATCACTAGAGTAAATCTTCAAGTTGTCTGCATTTAATTCAAAGTTTGTAGTGTTGCCATTATCACCTAGTCTCAGTGATACATAAGTTACAGCGGTACCATCAGCGACAGGTAACATTTCACCTATTTGTTTACCGTTAACCGAAAAAGAGAAGAAGTTTTCTATCCAACTGACTTCTATCGCGAGGTTTTCACCTAACTCAAACGTGTCGCCTGTTTCCGTCAAGTTTCCACTTGCATCGCGGTATTTGATTTTGCCGTTTTCAAATGCCACTTCGCCATGCAAGTTGGAATTCGAGGTTTTTGCTGCATAAAATGAGATGTAAGCATTGTCACCAGAACCGTCGGCTTCCTGTTCTGTTTCTTCATGATGCTGGTAAGTTAGATCTACAGTTAGTCGGCCTGTTGAAATTTCTGAAACACTCGTTGAATCAGACAGCTTGATTCGTAACTCACCGGTGTCTTCTTCTGTTCCACCTTTATTGGTATCCAAAATTTGTACGACGTTGTTATCGCCAGCGTCATTATTTGCCGCTGCAACTGCATCTTTCACCGCATCGTTTTCTGATTCATCGTTACCGGTGAAGTTTCCGTCATTTGTCCCTGAGATGGTTAACATGCCGTTTGAAACTTCATAAGTCCCTGTTAACTCGGTAGGGTTACCTAGATCGCTCTCGTCATAAAGGTTGAATGTAAGCGTCTCTGTATCTTTATCTTCGGTATAAGTTGAAGTGTAGATTGTGTAAGTACCGAAGTTATCATCATCGTTATAATACTTTTGCGTACCGTCTTCAAAGACATAGACGTTTGGCAGGTCGTGCTCATCATCGGATTTCGCCACAGTGGCTGGTGTTGAAATATCCCACATACCTTGGCTCAACTCAGACTCAGTTTCTGTTGGTGGGGGAGCCGATGGTGCATCCCTTAAATCAGTGTTACATCCGGTTAACAAACCTGTGGAAATAGCAATTGCTGCTGCAATTTTTGTTACTTGCATGGTAGGTACTCACTTCTATGTGTTTTTATTTATGTAATATTGTTAGACAAATAATTTCTGTCATCTAGATGGTTTTATCAATAGAATGATCCGACTCACACTAGATACAATGATTGCTCACTGAAGTGATGAATAAGTCACACAAAATAGTTGAATATCAACATCAATAAGAGCTGAACCTTTATGAGGTTGACAGCTTTCTTTATAGAGGAACAGCAAAAACTAAAGGTGATTTAGCAAGGGGATTTTGATTTCATGTCAAGATTTTTGTTTTAAGTTATTGAAATTGTTGTGATTTATATTTTTTAAATCTTCTTCTTTATCATATGAAACGAGTTAAAACATTTCTCTGTAAGTGATGTCTACAAAGGTCGTTTTAGAATCAGACATAGCTAACACTTTTGAATATATAATAATACAAATTGTTAGTTGAGGGGCACTTACATGATTAATATCACAGAACTCTCATGATGAATTAACTAGTATTTGTCATACATTAATTCAATAGTGTTGAATCAAATCCAGGGATTTAAGTGGTATCCCAAAAAATATATACAGAGAGATATAATCATGAAAGCAGTTACAACAATGTCCCTATTAGTTGCTTCCACATTAATGGCGGGAGCGGTTTCCGCAGCAACTTTAGACTATCGCGCAGAATATAAGCATGAGAGTGAAACTTATGCCCAACGTATCAAAATTAGTGGTAGTTCTAAAATTAACGATCAGACCAAACTGAACTTTGGTGTTGAACAAAAATTCCATAGTTACGACAACTCGCATTTTTGGGATCAACTCGTTGCTGGTGATTCTGAGTTTGATTGGGGAGTTCGCTACCAAATAAATAAACAATGGTTTATCCAACCAGGGATGCCTATTACTTTTGGCGATGATGACGAAAAAACCACTTATAAACCACAAGTTCGTGTTGGTTACAAATCCTCTTTTGGCTTAAGTACCGCTTTACGTTACCGACACGAATTTCAAGTTTATTCAGATGGTGCAGGTAACAAAACACTAACGGATGGTACTTCGGTAAGCGTTGCTGGAAAAACAGTTGAACAAGGTAAGTGGACACTGACAGGCTCTTACGATATGCGTCAGTTTGATAACGAGTACCTTGATAACGTCAAGCTGAGCTATGAGATCAACTACAACAAAAACTATGACGAAGTGCGTTTATCTGATTGGAAAGATTCTGAGTGGGATGCTGGCTTAATTGTTGGTTACCAAATGGGAGATTTCCGTCCTTACTTTGAATTGTGGAATGTCAAAGGTAAGGATGGTTCAACCACGGATGACCGCCAATTGAGAACACGCCTTGGCCTTAAATACAGCTTTTAACCCGAGTGTTATTGCCTAATTGTTGTTACAGCAAAAGAGCTGTTAATTCATTTTTATATTGTAGGTGTTAGATTACATGAAGCATATTTTCTTCAAAAGCTTGTTAGCTTCTTCTATTTTACTTGCTGTGGGCTGTAATAGTACGACGACCATGGTAGATCCATTTCCAAACAACCAAGAAACTGGTGCTGATATTCTGACTCCCGTTACGATAACGGCGAGTAGTCATGATGGTAATGTTCCAGAGCAGTTGTTTGACCAAGATATTATGACACGTTGGTCAGCAAATGGTGATGGTGAGTGGGCGATGTTGGATTACGGCTCGGTTTATGAGTTCGACGCAATTCAAGCCTCGTTCAGCAAAGGTAACGAACGCGTCAGCAAATTTGATGTTCAGTTTAGTACTGATGGTGAAAACTGGGTGACGGTTATTGAGGGTGCGCAAAGCTCTGGTCGTGCACTTGGCTTAGAGCGCTTCCAGTTTGAGCCTGCAGTAAAAGCACGCTATGTTCGTTACGTTGGCCACGGTAATAGCAAAAACCAATGGAACTCAGTTACTGAGTTAGCTGCAGTTAATTGCGGAATTAATGCCTGTCCGGCAAGTCACATCATTACTGATGACGTCGTTAACGCTGAAGCGGCTATGATTGCGCAAATGAAAGCGGAGCAAAAGGCACAAAAGGATTTACTCAAAAAGAATCGTAAAGGCGACTTTGGAGCACCAATCGTCCGTCCTTGTGAAACGACTGTGACGTGTGATCTTTCTAAAGCGATGCCTTACCCTACGTTACCGAAAGAGCCACTCGCTACAAATGCACCGGGTGAAAACTTTGACTTAACACGTTGGAAACTGACGACACCTTTCGACCATGACAAAGATGGTCGTGCTGATGATATTGATGAGTGGGACTTGGCTAACGGCTTCCAACACTCTGATATATTCTACACAGCAGATGATGGCGGAATGGTATTCAAGAGCTATGTGAAAGGCGCTCGAACTTCTGAAAACACTAAATACGCGCGAACTGAGTTACGTACCATGCTTCGTGCTGGTGATAAGTCTTACAGCACAAAAGGTGTAAATCCTAATAACTGGGTATTCAGTTCTGCACCAGTTGAAGATCAAAAAGAAGCGGGTGGTGTAGACGGTACGCTTGAAGCGACTCTGAAGATTGACCACGCAACCACAACTGGTCAGTCGCATGAAGTTGGCCGCTTTATTATCGGCCAGATTCATGACAAAGATGATGAGCCAATTCGTCTTTATTATCGTAAGCTACCAGACCAACCAACAGGTACAGTTTACTTTGCTCACGAAAAAACCAAAACTGGAACAGAGGATTACTACAGCTTAGTGGGTGATATGACTGGTGAAATCGGTGACGATGGCATCGCGCTAGGTGAAAAATTCAGCTACATCATTGATGTGAAAGGCAACACAATGACAGTTACGGTAAAACGTGATGGTAAAGATGATGTTGTTCAAGTCGTCGATATGAGTGACAGTGGCTATGACGAAGGTGGCAGATATATGTACTTTAAAGCCGGTGTCTATAACCAGAATATGTACGGTAATCCAGATGATTACGCACAAGCTACTTTCTATAAATTAAAACAATCTTTTGGTAAGTACCAAGGCTAGTTCTATCACTTATAGTTGATTGAAGTCCTTTGCCCTCAGCTTTGTAGCTGAGGGCTTTTTTCTATAGAAGAATAAAACAGCTCAAATATTATTTTAATTGACATAGATAAATTAATTTAAAAATTTATCACTATAGATAGGTAATAATTATTGATTGCTTTTATCTTCTGACAATGTTTATTTTTAAGTGCGAATGTATATTAGAGTAGTTTAATTGGTTAAATTTAAAATAACTCTGCGTTAGGGTAGATAAGTATCTCATGAAACTATAGAAGCTGTTTTTAAGCTGCCTAAGTGGAGGTTGATTTATATATTTATCGTAGAAGGAAACACTATGCGTGAAGCGAGTTGAATTGTGGTGTTCTAAAAGAAGAGGCCACGAGAAAATAAATTTCCCGTGGCGGCAGTATGAGCTTTGTTCGTTGCTTTAGAGCATAGTAGCAAGCCTATTGCTAAGAGATTGAAATGACTATTGATGAAGAGTGCTCAAAGCACTAAAGCTCACATCAAAGATTTCTCCTCGATATGCATTATCAGGTTTAAACTGAGGGTAAATTCCGGCTTTGAAGTAAAACGCAATATCAGGCGACGCCCATCTTTCAGTAAGAGTATAGGACTTGTTGTTAGCGGTGTCTGAGTATGCTTCTCCCCACTTCAGTGTGTGCGAGACCATATTACTGCCATCTGCATCGTAGGTGGCTAAAAACAGTCCTTCCTTATCGGCACGGATCGTATATTGCCAGTCTTCGTTTACCGCGTAGGTACCAAGCTTAACACTGAATGCGTTGCAATCAGTACAGTCTTTGTTGTTATCAAGTTTGTAGTTATCGTTCAGAATAACTCGGACTGGCTTATTGTCACCTTCCCAAAGTAGCTTCACGAGTGCTTGGCTGATTTTCCAACCATGTATCTGGCCTACCACGACTTTTGGTAATTGACCGTCGATTTTAGGGTATTCGTTGATTCTTAGTGTTGCGTTTAGCGTATGCGAAGTTGCACCGGTACGACTATCTTCAATATACCAACTTGTCTCTTCATCGCTGGTGCTGCAATCCGGGGAGTTAGTACTGATGTAGAGCTCTCGCAACTCTGAACGGATGTAACTGGAGTTGGCCGTTGACGTGCCGTAACCCATATCGGCACGGAAATGCATGCTACCGTCAATAACATTGAAGTATGATAAATCAATATCGCGTTGGTAAACGCTCTCTTCGTTAGACAGAGGATCTTTACTTGAATTACAACGCTCAGGCTCTAATTCAGCCGCGCTGTCACCGCCAAAACCATACCAATCATTTTTGCTTGCAGGAATGGTTAATTTCCAATCGTCAATATTCCAGGCTATTGAATCAGTATGGTCAGTTTTGGTTAGTCCTAGCTGCTTAAATTGTACCTTTGCTTCACCGTTTTCAAACTGGTTGTAAACTCCGGCTTTAAAGTAGCTCAGGAGGTGCTGCCAGTAGGATACATCTACATTTACCTTTTGCTCATCGTTCACTTTAATGGTTAATGTGTTTTCTCCGATTTTTACTTCGAATCGCGTGAATGCGTTGAGATCGGCTTTTCCTAAATCATAACGATCATATGATGTTGCATAACAATCTGATGCGCTAGAAGGTAGACTGCAATCTATGGCATTGTTCTTTACTACCGCCCAGTAATGACCAGTGATACTGTTTCGTTCTTGTTCCCAAACGATCCGTAACAAAGGGTGTGGGATAGCACCTATACCAGAAGTATCTGTGCCTTTGTTATGAATTTGCAGGAAAGTGACTTCATCGTGGTTTGCAGGGGAGCTAGCCATTGCAAGGTTAATCTCTGGTAATCGAACATCTGCATACAAAGTTCTAAAGACGCCTTGTTCTGAAATGTTAAAGTTTTCTCGCTCACGAACTTCTGAGCGCATTTTGTAGTTCGACATTTTAAAGACAAGGTAATTGGAATCCTTTTCTGCGTAAAAGTGGTCACTCTTATAATCCGAGAATGCTCCATTTTTGACGTCACTGTTTTTGTTTCCCTCCTCCCCATTGGGATCTGATACTTGTAAATCTGAATTACTCAATATGTTTTGAAATTTTGCTATTGAGTATGGTGCTACATGCTCTTGGTGTGGAATATTTGGTTTATCATCTTGGCTTGTAGGGGAGGTATTTCCTCCACACCCTATTAATCCAAGCCCAGAGAAGCTTATTAGAAGCAATTTAGTTGATTTTATAAACACAGTAGTACGTCTCTTACACCATTTAATATTTGTAATACAATATCATTTTAGTGTTATTGGGGAGTAGTTTAGTCATAAGTTAAATAGTAAAAGTGTTAATTAAATCTCAGAAGAGTTCTATATCTATAAGTGGTGTCTTTGATAAGGCGTAAGGTTAAGTTATGTCTGTTTTTCCTAAGAGTTATTAACGGTTTTACTATGATTAAACGCTAATTGATAAGCTCATGTAGAGTCATGTAAACAATCAAAAAAAGCCGAACATGACGTCCGGCTTTGAATTAGTTCCCGATTTTTACATTAATTTTTAGTGACTAGCTAAAGATTAAATTTGTGCGAATGCGCCTTCCCAAGTGTAAGTCACACCGTCGAACTCAACGCGATGTGCCGCGTTTTGCTTGTCTTCGTCTAGATTGCAGATAGCGAAGTGGTAAGCGTTGCCTGTGGTAGTTTGCAGACGAATCACGGTACCCACTTCGTTGTTGCCAATGACGGTTACTGACTCTACTAGGCCACGAGCGCCAACCGATGCTTCGATAGACTCGTTGAAGTAACCGTGTGTCTCTAGCACAGAAGCAAACACGTGGTTCTGACCAGATTGACGTAGGATCAGTGCAGGCTCGCTCTTCAAGTTGAAGTCTGGATCATTTGCGCCAGTGCGAGTGAAGAACACTTTGCCACCGTTTGTTGCGCTTGTGATTAGCGAGTAGTAACTGTTGTCGTGCAACCAACTAACAAGCGAGCTGCCTTGAACTTGGCCTGAACCTACATTCCATAGATGTTGGTAACCGTTGTCTTCGCCCATTGGACGCAGCGTACTTTCTACATCGTATTCAAAGTCCGTACGGATGATTTGACCAGAGTAGTGCACTGGCAGGTCGTATTGGTGCTCTTGATCTGCTTCGATGCGGTAAACATCAATCACAAGTGGTTTTTCGAATTCTGGCAATTCAGCAAGAATGATGCTGCGCTGCATGTCTACACCGTTGTAGTAACCAGAAATACGACCGCTCATGCCTTGCAGCTTTTCGTCATCAGCTTTGAAGAAGTGCTTAGAACCGAATTTGGTTTCTGCTAGTGCTGTGTCGAAGTTGTTTTGTGTCTTTTGGTCAACCGTAACTGTGTTGTGCGCGACTGTCTGCTTACAGTAAGACTTGTTCTCTGGGATGTAACGGCCGCCAAATTTAGGCTCAACGTTTACCCAGCGACCAAAGCCGTAATCGTGCAGCACTTCATGACCGCGGTTAAACACGCTTAGGTGCAGACCATCGTAGTGACCGTGGTCTAGCGCTGAGTGGTACTGGTGATCGCTGCCGTGTTGACCAAACCAGATAAGCGCCATCGTATCGTCATCTTGTTCGTCACGGTGACGAAGAATGCTTACGCCGCCTTTTTCGCCCTCTGGACCGTCAGTCACGAATAGGCTACCCCAGTTGAACGGTTTGATGTTATCTGCAGCTGTAACCGCGTCAGACAATGTTTTACCTGAGATATGAACCCAAACGTCTTGTTGGTGGTCTGCCATGCCAAGTAGCGTCTCAGACTGCTCGTAACGGTGGAAACATACTGACGTAGCCATGATTACGCCTTCATCGTTGATCGAAATCGTCTTCGATGAATCGTTCAATGCTGGCAAAGTACCATCTGGGAATGCCGTCTTAAATACTGCGTAAGACGTGGTCTTGATTACCGAGTTGTTGAACTCGTAAATACCAAGCTCTGGCTGACGACGTTCAATCGCTTCTGCGAATAGGTAGATTGGACGCAGCGAGAAACGGTGGTAGTAAGGACCTTCCATGTAGTAGCCGTCTGGCGAGAACAGTTGGTCTAACTGAGCTAGGAAGCCGCCGCTGACTTTGTCCAGTTTCAAGCCGTAAAGCGCTTTGTCTACTGCATCTTGATCGTTAATTGCGTAACCACAGATACCTACTGCTGCTACTGCCCACAGACCGTGGTTGTGTACGATGTCGAAGTCGTGACCGTAAGTAACTACGAACAGCTCAATCATTTGTTTGAACAGGTCGTTTTCAATCAGTGTTTTTTGCTCTTCTTCCAACGTGTGGTAAACGCAGCTGTACGCACAAGACGCGTATAGCATCCACATGTTCTCGTTCAGAGTTTGGTGGAAGATCTTACCCGGAGGGTTAGAGTCACGGCTGGTGTTGCTTTCTAGCGTCGGGTAAACCTTCGCATAAGCCGTTAGCATGTCCACGATGTAATCGCGGTACTTCTGTTCGCCAGTGATAAGGAATAGGCGACCCGCTAGATCAATGTGGATGTAGTTTTGCTTGTGGCGGTTGTGCTCGTAACCGCCGCCTTCGCCGTGACCTGGAACTTCAATGCCGACCTCGGCCATGTAAGCGTCAGTTTGTTTGATGTCACGTGCTAATGCATTTCCTAATAGGCTATCCGTGCCAAGTGCTTTGCTTAGTTCTGCCGCTTCTTCAAAGTTCATTAATAGCGGTTGGTAAGACTGGGTTTGGTAGCTCATTATTATTTCTCCTGCCCGAATGCGTTCACTTCTAGAGAGTAGAAGCCATTCCAGCTGTAGGTTTTACCGTTCAATTCTACTTGGTGTGGGGTTTGGTCGTCAGCGCCTAGCACATTGCTGATCATCACAGTAACCAGTGATTTTTCAGTCGTGATTTCTACTATGCTGCCAACGGCGTTGTAACCCACGACGCGGATATCTTTCACCTGACCACGCGCATTCACCGATTGTTCAAACTCTTCGTTGAAGTAGCCGTGTGTTTCTAGCACAGAAGCAAATAGTGTCGATTCGCCCTTGCTGCGCAGAATGAATGCTGGTTCGCTACGTAGGTTAAAGCTCGGGTCATTGGCGCCAGTGCGAGTGAAGATCACTTCATTATCGCCGTTCTGTTTCGCGCTGCTGCTTGTGCCTAACCAAGTGTAGTAGGTGTTGTTTTGTAGCCAGCTAACCAGCGCCGTATCTTGCACTGTGCCGCTTGCTACTTTCCAAAGGTGTTGGTAACCGAAGTCATCGCCAAGCGTGTTCAGTTCACCAAAGCTTTGGTAATCAAAGTTAGTGCGTACGATTTGACCATCGTATTGATGAGAGTAGTCGTACTGATGCTCGCCTTCACCTTCGATGCGGTAAAGGTCTAGCAGTAGCGGTGCTTCAAGCTCATCGAGGTTAAGCATGAACACACTGCGCTGCATGTCTGTATTCGGGTAGTGGTCGTTAGCAAACGCACTCATACCGTTGATTTCAGTTCCTTCTACTTTGAAGAAGTGAGGCAAACCGTGCACTGAATCAGCGCGGTCTACATCGAAACCATTCTGACATTGCTCATCAATCGTTACCGCGTTGTGCGCGATAGTTTGACGTGCGTACGATTTGTTTTCGTCTAGGTAACGACCGCCAAATTTAGGCTCTACGTTTACCCAGCGACAGAAGCCGTATTCACGCAGCACTTCTTGACCACGGTTGAAGAAGGTAATGCCAAGCGTATCGAAGTTACCATGTCCCATGCCGTGTTGACCGTAGTTCATCACAAGCTGTGACACATCACCGGTTTTATCCTGCATACGGATAAAGCCTTGTGCACCGTTGTTACCAGTTGGACCTTCGTTAAGCTCCACACTCGGCCAGAAAGGCATGCCGATTTCACGGTCTGCGATGGCTTTATCGTAGGCTTGAGAAAGCTCTAGACCACATGGGTGCATCCAAACGGCGTTTTGAATCTTCGCCATGCCTAGGATGTTGTCATCCATACCGTAGTGTTTGCTGTAAACGCTCACTGCAACTTGAACACCCATGTCGGTAATGCTCATGGTACGAGATGCGTCGTTTAGGGCAGGGAACTCACCATTCGGGTAAGCCGTTGCCAGCATCGCTTGTACAGTGTTGCCAATCACTTTGTCTTTGTAGCTGTAGATGTCTACTTCAGGCATGTGACGGTGTACTACTTCTGCAAATACACAAGTTGGACGAATCGCATAACGATGGTAGTACGGACCTTCCATGTAGTAACCAGAAGGGGCGAACAGTTGCGAGATTTGCGCTAGGAAGCCACCGGTATCATCACGGTCTTGACCGTATACCGACATCTCTAGATATTCAGGTTTGCCAATGGCTAGGCCACAAATACCAACGGCCGCCACTGCCCAGATACCGTGGTTGTGAATGCGGTCGAAATCGTGCGCGTATTTCACTGTGAACATGTCTAGCATTGGTTCGAAAATGCGCTTAACAACGGCTGTGCGCTCTTCTTCTGTCATCACTGATGCCACGCAAGAGTAAGCAAGGCTAGTAAACATTAACCAACAGTGTTCATTAAGGATCTGGTGGAAAAGACGACCTGTTGGGTTAGTGTTTTTCTGTACGTGGAAATCAAAAGTGAGGTACTTCTCTGCGTAAATAGCGAGAAGATCTTTGACGAACTGCGCGTACTTTTCTTCTTGAGTGATCAAGAACAAACGACCCGCTAAGTTCATGTAGGTATAGTTTTGTTTGTGGCGGTTGTGCTCGTAGCCACCCGCTTCGCCGTGACCTGGTACGTCTAGAGGCAGACGCATAAAGGCTTCAAGTTCCTTGCGATTCGCTTCAATGGATTTGCCCATTAAGCTCGGCTTTCCGACTTCCTTTCTTAGTAGTTCGACTTCTGCTTCAGTCAACAAAATCGGTTGTGTAGTCATTTCTTTACCACCCTCAGATGAAGTGTGTTGTTTTCTTAAACTCTCTATAAAGTAATACAATATTAAGTTTTGGTGTAGTTTTTGTGGCAAAAAGGGAGAGTGAAATCACGCGAATTTAGCTAACTTATTGATTTATATTGTTGTGGTAATCCTTGTTGTGGCTGATGTTTCGGCGTTATCAATCGTTAAGTGGAATGCTTTAACGAGCACCGTTTGATGAATATCACATATTTTTAGATATATTGTATGACAATTAAAATAGATCGGATATGCTCGTTACCAATTCGACAGCAGACCCTTTCGCTTCGCGTTTCACTTTTATCAATACGACGCTTTTTTAAGAGAACCTTTTAATAAAAGCATGGTTAAGAATGAAGTGCCGTAGGGTTCGCTTTAATAGAGACTTTTTAGGAGTATGACGATGAATTCTTTCTTTGTATTAGATGAGAACCCGTGGGAAGAGCTAGGCGGCGGTATCAAACGTAAAATTGTTGCTTACACAGATGACCTAATGGCGGTTCACCTATGTTTCGACAAAGGTGCGATTGGCGCTCCGCATACTCACGAAATCCATGATCAAATCGGCTACGTAGTACGTGGCAGCTTTGAAGCAGAAATCGAAGGCGAGAAGAAAGTACTTAAAGAAGGCGACGCATACTTTGCTCGTAAGCACATGATGCACGGTGCGGTTGCACTAGAGCAAGACAGCATTCTTCTAGACATCTTCAACCCAGCTCGTGAAGACTTCTTAAAATAATCTATAGCGCAACCTCAGTTGCTAAGGTGACAACATGAAATCATTAAACATCGCGGTCATTGGCGAATGTATGGTTGAGCTACAGAAAAAGGAAGGTCAGCTAAAGCAGTCATTCGGTGGTGATACGTTGAATACCGCACTGTATTTATCTCGTTTGACCAAAGCTCACGATATTAAAACCAGCTATGTAACGGCTCTGGGTAACGATCCTTTTAGCCAAGAAATGCTATCAGCATGGCAAGAAGAGGGCATCGATACTAGTCTGGTTCTTTCCGTTAAAGAAAAGCAACCAGGTATTTACTACATCGAAACCGATGAAACTGGAGAACGTTACTTCCACTACTGGCGTAACGAAGCGGCCGCTAAGTTCCTATTCGAGCAAAATGAGTCTCCGCAATTAGTCGACAAACTTTACTCGTACGATGCGGTTTACTTGAGCGGTATTACATTAGCGATCCTTACTGAAGAAGGTAAGACGCAACTGTTTGGCTTCCTTGAGCGCTTCAAGGCACAAGGTGGTAAGGTTATTTTCGATAACAACTACCGTCCTAAATTGTGGGAAAGCCGCGAGAATGCCATGTCTTGGTACCTTAAGATCCTTAAGCACACAGATATCGCACTGCTCACATTTGAAGATGAGCAAATGCTTTACGGTGATGAGCATTTAGAACAGTGCATCGAGAGAACCTCTGCACTGGGCGTGGATGAAATCATCATCAAACGTGGTAGCAAAGATTGCTTAGTTGTCGCGAATGGCGAAGCGCAATACGTGGCGCCAAACAAAGTCGACAACGTGATTGATACAACAGCGGCTGGTGATTCTTTCAGTGCGGGCTTCTTGGCGAAGCGTTTGACTGGCGGCAATGCAGCGGAATCGGCTTACTCTGGCCACTGTATGGCTGGCGCGGTAATTCAACATAAAGGTGCCATCATTCCACGTGAAGTGATGCCAGATCTTCCTTTGTAATTCTTTTGCGGAGCGTTGAGTAATCGGCGCTCCGCAGTGATTTATTGAACTCAAGTTAACGACGACGAGTACACTCTTATGACGACATTAAACGAACAATTAGCAAACCTAAAAGTAATTCCTGTTATTGCCATCAACAAAGCAGAAGATGCGATTCCACTGGGCCGCACTTTGGTTGAAAACGGTATGCCTTGCGCTGAAATCACGTTCCGCACAGAGTGTGCTGCAGAAGCGATTCGTGCTATGCGCGCTGAGTTCCCAGAAATGCTGATCGGTGCAGGTACGATCCTAACTAACGAGCAAGTTGACCAAGCGATCGAAGCTGGTGTGGACTTTATCGTAAGCCCTGGCTTTAACCCTCGCACGGTTCAATACTGCCTAGACAAAGGTGTGGCTATCGTACCTGGCGTAAACAACCCAAGCCTTGTTGAGCAAGCGATGGAAATGGGTCTGCGTACACTTAAGTTCTTCCCTGCTGAGCCATCTGGCGGCGTTGGTATGCTTAAAGCATTAACGGCGGTTTACCCAGTGAAATTCATGCCAACAGGTGGCGTGAGCCTAGGTAACGTAGACGAGTACCTGTCTATCCCTTCAGTACTGGCATGTGGCGGCACTTGGATGGTTCCAACAAAACTTATCGATGAAGGTAAGTGGGATGAACTAGGGACACTGGTTCGCGACGCAGTAGCTCACGTAGCATAAGTGTCGTAACACCCCGATAAAACTAGCGAAAGAATGAAAAGCGAGCCTCAGTGCTCGCTTTTTTGTGTTTGAAAGTTTGAAAGAGGCGAGAGTTAAGAATCGCATTCATATAAATCCTACTTTCTATCAAATTTTTTCGAAACATCTCATTACGTTTCCTTCAAAGAAATGCCGCGCATTTTTGATCTTCAGACAAAGCGCGAAGAAGAAAAATATTCCATACTCTAATAAATTTCAATTAGACAATTTGTATTACAATATATTGAGGTGTTCTGAATGGCAATTATCTCCTAGAAAGCCATTGGTCTAAGAAAGTAAGGGGTTTGACGTATTTTTTTCGTTGAATAACTTATGCTTTAGATCACAATTAAAACTTATTGTAGTACAAATAGAGTTATGAGGAGAGTAGTCTAGACGTTAGAAAATGATCAAACTTGAAAGGCTGAAAAAATGACTATTGATACTCTTGTTGTTCTTGCCTACTTCTTCTTCTTAGTTGCAATTGGTTGGATGTTCCGTAAGTTCACTACCTCGACCAGTGACTACTTCCGAGGGGGCGGTAAGATGTTATGGTGGATGGTAGGTGCTACCGCCTTCATGACGCAATTTTCAGCATGGACGTTTACAGGTGCCGCAGGACGCGCGTTCAACGACGGTTTCGTTGTTGTAATCCTATTCTTAGCCAACGCATTTGGCTACTTTATGAACTACCTCTATTTTGCTCCAAAGTTCCGCCAACTACGTGTAGTGACGGCGATTGAAGCAATTCGTCAACGTTTTGGTAAGACTTCAGAGCAGTTCTTCACTTGGGCTGGTATGCCAGACAGCTTGATCTCGGCCGGTATTTGGTTGAATGGTCTTGCGATTTTCGTGGCAGCGGTCTTCAACATTCCTATGGAAGCGACCATCATCGTTACGGGCTTAGTGCTAATGCTAATGGCGGTAACAGGCGGCTCTTGGGCGGTTGTTGCATCTGACTTTATGCAGATGCTGGTTATCATGGCAGTGACGATCACTTGTGCGGTGGCGGCATACTTCCATGGTGGCGGTATTGGCAACATCGTGTCGAACTTCCACGGCGACTTCATGCTGGGTAACAACCTGAACTACTTCAGTATCTTTATCCTTTGGGTTGTCTTCATCTTTGTTAAACAGTTCGGTGTCATGAACAACAGCATCAACGCTTACCGCTACTTATGTGCAAAAGACAGTGAAAACGCACGTAAAGCTGCAGGTCTTGCATGTGTGCTGATGATTGTTGGTCCTATCATCTGGTTCCTACCACCTTGGTACGTTGCGGCATTTATGCCTGATTTCGCAGAGCAATACGGCTCAGTAGGTGGTGATGCAGCATACCTAGCATTCGTACAAAACGTAATGCCAGCAGGTATGGTGGGTCTTCTGATGTCAGCAATGTTTGCGGCGACCATGTCTTCAATGGACTCTGGTCTTAACCGTAACGCGGGCATCTTTGTGATGAACTTCTACAGCCCGATTGTGCGTCCACAAGCGTCGCAAAAAGAACTGGTTATCGTGAGTAAAGCAACGACTATCGTGATGGGCTTCATCATCATTGGTATCGGTCTATTCATTAACTCACTACGTCACTTGAGCCTGTTCGATATCGTACTGAACGTCGGTGCATTAATTGGCTTCCCAATGCTGATTCCTGTACTACTTGGTATGTGGATTCGTAAGACGCCGGATTGGGCTGGTTGGGCAACACTGGTTGTTGGTGGCTTTGTTTCTTACATCTTCGGTATCTCACTACAAGCAGAAGATGTAGAGCGCCTATTCGGTCTAGAGCAAGCGTTTACAGGACGTGAGTGGGCAGATCTGAAAGTTGGCTTGAGCTTAGCGGCACACGTTATCTTCACCGGTGGTTTCTTCTTGCTGACAACGCGCTTCTACAAAGGTCTATCACCTGAACGTGAGAAAGAAGTGGACCAATTGTTCGAGAACTGGAATACGCCACTTGTGGCTGACAGCGAAGAGCAGCAGAACCTAGATACAAAACAGCGCGGCATGCTTGGTAAGCTTATCAGCGTAGCGGGCTTCGGTATCCTAGCTATGGCTCTAATTCCAAATGAATCATCTGGTCGACTACTGTTTATCTTGTGTGGTGCGATTGTTCTCTCGGTGGGTGTTCTATTGGTGAACGCAGCCCGAGGGCCTAAAAGCCCAAAGTTAGCTAACGCGAAAAGCTAACCAAAGTTAAAGACTCTCAATGAAAAATCCCGCGGTGTTAAAGCCGTGGGATTTTTTGATCAAGCTGACTGAGAAAGCGTGGCGCATCGTTTGTTGTTATTCGTTGTATTGGGGAACTCCCAATAAGTTGCGACTATATTCACATTAGAGTCGTCAGCCTAAAGCGAAAAAGCAATCTAACTTTCTTTGCATGCCGTGTTTACACTTTACACCCCAAACCTGATGCTTTGTCTATTTAAATAAATATGTGTGCCTTCTTAGCAAAGAAAAAGCATTAAATCAGACGTAGCTTTAATGAGGCGTACGCCAGAAATAGGAGAGAGGTTTTGAAGTGTGAGTGGAAAATATATAAGAGAATTGGAAGAGGCTGCCCTGCAAAACTTTAAAGGAGTGGCTAGGGTATCAAGGAGTGATGAGCGTTTGGGAAAAACAAAAAAGCCCAGCTACATTGGTTGCTGGGCTTATAGTTGCAACTGAGTGTGACTAAGCTTCTAGCTCTGCAAAGTAGTCGAAGATGACTGGAACGTCATTTTGACCAAGGCCTTTATCAACTGCCGCTTGTAGACTCTTAGAAGTGCCCTCTGCAATTAGGGAAGTTGTACCAAGCTCTTCGCATAGAGCAAGGAAGTAACCGAGGTCTTTGTTTGCGTTTGCGACAGAGAAGCCTAGTTTTTCTTCGCCATCTACGGCGTAAAACTTACAGAATTGCATAAATGGTGAGTTTGATGGTCCTGCAGACATGATGTCGAATAATTGTTGACCATCAACACCAGCACGTTTAGCAACAGCAAATGCCTGAGACATGGTTGCTACGGTTGTCATACCCATAAAGTTATTCACAAGCTTAGTTACGTGACCAGAGCCTAGTGCGCCAAGGTGGAATACGTTTTCACCTTGATCGTCCAGTACGGGCTTAACCTTATTGAATGTTTCGACGTCGCCTGCGGCCATGATGTTCAGTAAACCATCTTTTGCGTGGGCAGGTGTACGACCTAGAGGCGCATCAATCATACCAGCCCCTTTCTTAGCAAGGTCAGCGCCAATCTTCTTCGTTGAAGCTGGAATAGATGTACCGAAGTCGATGAGTGTTTTACCTTCTGACATGCCAGCTAGAACACCAGTGTCTCCGTAAACAACTTTTTCGACAACTTCAGATGTTGTTAGGCACAGCATCACGATATCACTTTTCTCTGCTAGCTCTTTACCTGAAGAAGCTTCAGAAGCGTTTCCACGAGCTAGTACTGCGTCAACAGCATCTTTATTGAGGTCCATTACAGCAACTTCGTAACCACGTTTCTGTAGGTTTTCAACCATGTTTCCGCCCATCAAGCCTAGGCCGATGAAACCAATGATAGGTTTAGTCATTTTAACTCCAAAAATACTATTGTATGATTATATTGCTTGTTAGTAATCATAATGACTATTGTGGCTTTTGCAATTGAAAATTATGAGCATAGCGGTCTTGGGATGAATTTTTTCTAAAAGTGAGATGTAAGTAAGGTTTGTGGGGGTTTTATTCATCAGTGTATATAAGAAAAGCGGATTCATCACGCTTCCATTTTATCGTGAACAAATCCTTTAGGAGGCTTAAATAACGTAAAAATAAGATTTATTGTAATACAAGTGATTTTGTTTCAGCTAGAGGAATACTGTCTATACCAAAAATGGGTGAAACGTTCCAGATGGGGTGAAAGGCGAGGTGGTATAAGGATAAGCCGCAGTACAAACATACTGCGGCCGTTATCAAATCAGTACTAAAGCGTACTTACTGATAGGTAAAAAGACTTATTGGTACTAAATGCCTAAAGCTTGACCACCACCAATTTGCAGTGTTTCTGCGGTAATGAATGATGCATCTTTACTTACCAGAAAAGAGATAGCAGAGGCGACCTCCTCTGGCTGGCCTAGGCGTCCAAGCATAATACTGTCTGCCCAAGAAGCAAATACTTCAGGCTTGGTTGCTTTGATTTGAGCATGGAATGGTGTATCGATAGTGCCAGGAGATACTGCATTGACACGAATTCCAGCCGGAGCTAACTCTTTAGCTAAAGCGCGAGTTAATGTATGAACGGCGGCTTTTGATGTACCGTAAATACCTGCACCTGGACCACCTGCATTCCAAGCAGCGTTTGAAGTGAAGTTGATAATTGATGCATTATCAGACTTTCTTAGAAATGGAATCGCTGCGCGTGATACGAAGAATGCACTATCGAGGTTTAAAGCCATGACTTTACGGAAAAAATCAGTTTCCATACCTTCAATAGGACTACGACCACCAAGACCACCTGCGTTATTAACGACAACATCGATTTTGCCGTATTTTTCACCAATAGCATTGATGTTTTCATCGACGGCATGTTCATCTGTAACGTCAAAACCGTAGTATTCAGCCTCAATTCCTGCGTTATGTAGTTTGGAGATACACTCCGAACCTTTTTCATCTTCAATGCCGTTTAGAATGACCGTGTATCCATCCTGACCAAGACGCTTTGCTACTTGGAAGCCGATACCGCCAGTAGCACCAGAAATAAATGCAATTTTAGTAGACATAATGGTGTTCTCTCATGTTTGTAGAGTTGGAAAGGATTTTTATTTAACATAGAGTATTATTGTAATACAAATAGTTTTAATAAACAGAGAAACACCAACAATGAGAAGTCGATCACGTACTTTCTTTAGATGCTGACTCATCCAGTGGCATATATCGACTTTACGGTCGTGCATGATTTGTATCTAGTCAGGATAATCGGGATATATAAACAATTGAGCTTATAGCTGCGGGCTTAGCTCGTTGGGCCGAGGTTTGTTGCAAGTAGAAAGAAAGCCGATTAACGGTGGGTCTTTGTTGCCAAACTTATGATTTCATTTAGGCTTGCCAAGTGATGGTTGGATAACTTTGTCGAGAGGTTGAGTTTTAAGCGGTTAGGGAACCTTTTTAGGATCTTAAGTCTTTCAAGGTCATTCTGAATAGCGAGGAACGAGCGTGATTTAGAATCTCTTGCCCGAGCACGCTGTTATGATATATGACGCCGTTTCGCCAAGCGTTATTTATCACCATTGTTCTGAAGAGTCGAGTTAGGACCTATTGGATAATGATTTTGACTAAGCTGAGATAAAAATGCCCGCTAAATCAGCGGGCACTTTTGTTTGCGTCATTAATGATGCATGTGTTTTTCCATGTGGCCTTGTTTCTCAACCGCCATTTCCACTTCAACCTTACCTGCGTTTTTAAAGGTTAATGTCATAGGGAAGCGGTCACCCTCTTTAAGAGTTTGTGTTGGGTTAAAAATCATTAAATGGAAGCTGCCTGGTTTAAACAACACAGATTCATTGGCTGGAACGCGCACTTCGTCAATCTTAATCATTTTCATCACACCATCTTCTTTCTTATGCGTGTGAATTTCGACATGCCCTGCGATTGGGCTTTCTGCTGCGATCAATGCATCTTCACTGTCACCGTGGTTGGTTAATTGAAAAAAACCACCGATAACAGGTGCGTTTGGTGGCGCTTCGCGGCTCCATGGATGGTCGATATGAATTTTTCCTGCTTCATAATCGTGCGCTAAACTCAGTGGGCTAGCGATGACAGCAATAAGCGCGATAGCGGCGGTTTTAAATGATTTAAGCATGTGTTTTTCCTTTTGAATGAATAGCTTCTCTGAATGGACAACAAACAGAGTCATCGTTATTTTTGAATAAAGTTGTTAATGATTAGATGCCTGTTAGGCAGGAAAAACACTCGGCGGAGAGTGCTTAGGCGCGATGTGTTTGTAAACGAGCTTATCGCATTTTGAAAAGTGATAAGTCGTCAGTGCACACTTTACTCGGCGCAGCCAATGGATGGTTGTCAGGTAAAGCCCAATCGCAACCAAAAGAAAGAATTGAACAGCTTGAAGAAGCGGGCATTCAAACTGAAAGCCGTCGTGTAAGTTAAGATCTTGGATGAGCTTAGAAGAAGATTGAGCGTTAGCCTCAATCAACGTATTGATATCCACCCATTTGAAACCATCTGCGGTACACAGTAAAACCTTTTCACTTTGGACTTTGTTGAGCCAAGTTGTGCTGTGAACTTGTGTAGGGTTAAGAGCGGCTGTGGACGCTAAATACAACTGAAACAACACCGCGATAATAACCGCAATAGCGTGCAAGCGATGGTGTTTGTGCTGTATTAGAGTGTTTTCCATACAATTGAGTGCTTATCTTCTTCGGCGCGGGATACTAACAAATTAACCAAACAATGTAATTATCAGTTTACTAAAAGGTGATGCAAGTGTGCGTTATTTGTTTTATTGTCTATTTTTAACGCTTTAATGTCTTGATTCGGCTGACATTCACAACCTCCAATTCAACTTGTCAGTCTTGCCTAGTCGCTTTTGAAGATACCGAATTAATCTCTCTTATATGTTACTGAAGCTTCGGTTAGTGGGTGTCGTGGTGGTGTTTTTACATGCTAGATTTGGCTGATATCGATTCAAAATGCCCACCGAATCTTCACTTGTTTTCCATTAACGGAATTATGACAGTAATTTAATAAAGGATACGGTATTCTGCGCTCCTTTGTACATGCCAGAAACGTCCGTCCTACTTAGTAGGAGGGGCGATTAATCTTAAGAAATTTCTCAAATGAAATACGAACAACAGATTGGATATCGATACCCTAAAGGTCGATTTGCCATGGTGAGTGTATACGCATTCACTGGTGCTGCGATTTTAGCATCGACTATTTTTTCTCTATTGCTATTTTTGTCTATCGACGAAAATCCGATGATGCAAACCTTATTTGGTGGTTTAGCGATCATTTTTGAAGCGGGTAAATTTTACGCTTGGTATGAATACGGTGAGCGCCGAGCCCATCGCAACTACACAGGAGCAGCAACCGCTCTCGTGTTTTATTTAGTCTTAGCTGCGATTTCCATTGGCGGTAGTATTGGTGGCATTAATAGTGCAACCAATAGTGCACAAAGTCATATTTCGGTAGAGCAGGCGAAAGTGGAAGCGTTTAATCGTCAGATTGCGGCAATCGATAAGCAGATTGAGCTCAACAATATGGCAGCGCAGAAATACATCGAGATGGAGCGTATCGCGACTGGTGTAACTCGCATTCAGGATCAAAACAAAACCTTACGTGAAGAGCAGCAACGCTTGGCTATGGAGCGTGATAGTTTACCGCCAGTCACGCAAGGATCAGTGATTGGTTTAATTGATAGTCTAGCTAACGCATTTGGTACCACCTCTCAGCAAGCTCAGCTTGGCTTGGTTATATTTCTTTCGATTCTGTTGGACTTCTTTGCTGCATTTTTTGTTGGCTTGATTGGTGAAGAGCAACGGTTCCGATATTTCTATCGCAGAAATGAGGGCATGATATTGAAAACAGTTCGCGATATAGACCCAGCGCCTGCGGGTTATCTTCCTCATATAAAAGAGGAAGAAGAGCAAGAAATACCAGTAGCGCCGGAGCCAGAAGAACCAAAGGAACCGAAAACCTTGTTAGAGCAAGTTAGCGATGCACTTAAAACGCATCAAATTACGTGCACCAAAAAAGCCGTTGCTAAACAGTTTAGGCTGTCTGCGGAAGAGGTAGACAAGGTATTTGAAGAATTGGCAGAGCTCGGTTTAGTGGGGAAAAAAGCCAACCACCATTATCATTGGATAGGTGAAGCAGAGACCGCATAATTGGTTATCTATTAAAGTTCGGAAAGAGCGTCAATCGGCGCTCTTTTTTGTATTAGCTCCCCATGAACTCGTTGTTAATTGTTAAATAAACTATGAGCAGTTGGTGATACAAACTACAAATTCATTTGGATATAAGTTGAGGTTAGATTTGAGATGTCCGAGACGGCTAGATATTCACGAGCAAGGTATATGTGTTTCAATACATAAATAATTTTCTATCACGGTACAGCGAATAATTCCGACGTCTCAATAGAGGGTATGAACTATGCGCATTCAGACGTCCAAGAGCTCTAAATCCCCGAGTCAAAAGGCTCTCTTTTTTTCATTAAAGAAGTCATGATAGCGGTCTCGTGCTCGAGGGTGAACGTTAGAAGATATTCGAACCGGCCTTACTCGCCAGATCAGTTATTAATAAACCAATAATAAAATAGGCACCAATTTGATGCCTTTGGTGATAGCTGGACAACCCGATACCACTAATCTCTTTCTGACTTAAAACGATACTGTTCCGACAAGCAGACCAGAAGGCCAACTAAAGCTGAGACTAAAACTACACACACTTGGTAGCTGGTTTTCTCTACATTAAGATCGTTCAAAATCTCGGTAGTCGCAATCATAGGAAGCGTTACCGTGATCAACAAGCTAAATAAGCGAGAAACCCTAGATTTCTTTCCATGTCGCTTGGTATAGAAGTAATGCGCGTAATCCGAGTACATGATAAACAAGGAAACTAAAAGACCCAGTATCCAAAACATAGCTTACAAATCCTCTATTCCAAGCATGTTACGTCGTAACAACTCTTTCTTTGCAGCTAGCGCATCTGCCTCGTTAAAGCCTTTGAGTACACTAGCGAGAATAACAGCTACAAAAAATGCTCTCGCGCCAGCTTGTTGTGCAGTTGATGAGAGGCTGAGTTTTTTGAAAGTCTCTTCAGCGATGTGCACTGAAGCCATTTCTTTAATCAATGCAGCCCCTTGACCTTTTGATAGTGCGTATATAACAGCTGCCATAAAGCCGACCTCAAGTTTAATATCGATGGTGATAAACCATGTAGAAAGGAAATTTGCAACTGCTTTATGAGTATTAAAATACTGGCGCAGCTCACCATCTGATAGGCTCCAAGGGTTCCACATTGGCTTGGCAATACTTTGCGCTACCAGCATTTGAATCTTACCGAAAAATTTCGAATTCCCTAAAGCCTGTGCCTGCTCAAGGACTTTTCTTTGGTCGCGTCTATTGAGCTGTCGATACAAAATGACACCTGTGATTATAGGCAAAACCTTTTCTCTGTTGTTTCTGATGAAGTTCAAATCGGCATCTAAGCCTGTCAGTACCGCCAATTGAACTACAGGTTCGGCTTTTAGAGTCTGTTCACTATAACCTCTAACCATCGTTAAACCTCCTTTCTTCGATATATAGTATGTGTACAATATAGCCAAGTGACTTGTATGCAAGTTGTTACATTTCTCGTTAGGCTCAAAGTCTCAAAGTTAGGAGGAATTATTACTAATTTTTGAACTTGTGTAGTAAAAATAGTGTGTGGTCAAATGCAGGTTTTTGAATATGAAAAACCAAGATTAGACGTGTGCTTCAAACAACTGGTAAATCGCCACTTTATTCTAGGAAAATGTTTTCTACGCTCAAACATCTATGATGTAGGTATCAATCTTTATTGAGCTTTTTGGTTACGTCTTTCACCGTTTTCTTCTCTTTTTCCGGTGTCATTGCATCAACAGCTTTACCCGCCATCCCTTCATCTGGCAATTTGTCTTTTCCTGCATCAACTGCGGTATCTTTCAGTGCCTCTTTAGGCGTACAGCGCCCCCCAACACCAACCACGGCTTTTGTCGCAGCGGCTTTAGCTGCCTTTTCTGCATCGCAGTCAGGATCCATCACGCTAGCTAAGCTCGTGGCTGAACCAAAAAACAAGATTAACAAAATGAGGTTGCGTTTTTTCATAGTTGTCACCAATGTTGTGAAACATAGGTAAAGTGTAACGGAGAGAAAAGGCTTTGGCTGAGAATTTGTTGGTTTGAGCTTGGGAAGCAAAGTAAGGTGAAAAGAAAAAGTGCCACCGAAGTGACACTTTTTCTTAAGCGTAGAAGGGATTAGTAGTCGTAAACGTCTAACTCCACTTCACGGGCAATATTTCGCTCGTTAATGATCACACCTTCGACTTCGACACGAGCACCATTTAGGTTAAGTTCTTCAATGCCTTGGAAGCGTGTTTGTGCATCAATCACAACGGTGGTGTTACTTAGTACTTGATCAGCATCATTCTCACAATGCTCAATTTCAAACACTCTTGAATCAGCATCGTAGTTTGATACATAGCCTTCACATTCAAACTCTTTACCTCGCCATTGGTTGTCATTGTCAAACTCCAACTGCTCAAATTCGATGACGGTAGCGGTGCGTTTGCCATTTTTCATCACAGAGGTCACTTCTACTTCTTGACCTTGTTCTAGATTAGCTTTGCTACCATCCTCAAAGCGTGTTGCGTTATCAATGAAGAAGGCTCCTCGGTAGTTTAGAGAGAACTCACTATAATCCTTGGCAACCCAAGTCACGATACCTTCCACATCGCTGTCATTTTTTAGATCGTCGTAGTCTTCAACTTGTACCTCATGTGCCATGAAGATACCGTTTTGCATTTCACCTTCTACTTCCACCCATTGGCCGATGCTAAGTTGGCTAATGTTGTCGTAAGATACGGTTATATTTGTACCAAGCTCAAACGTGCCAGCATTTTCATCGATACTGGTAATACGGCCTTCCAGTTCGTAGTCGTTATCAATTACTGGGTAATCGTTATCTACGTCGAGTTCGACCACAGACAACACTCGATAACCCGCATCCGCAGTCGGCAAGGATGACACCATCACCCAGTCGTTGATCTCTATATCATCACTTAAACCGTCAAACTGCAGATCTACGCCGTTTACCGTAAATGTTTTCTTCACATGATCAATCGCTGTGACACGTCCTGTAATGGTTGGTTCAAGTGTGACTCGGACGCCATTGTTCGAAGCTTGCCGAATATCTGACCCCACGCGAACCACCATTTTTGGTTTTACATCGGCCAATTGCACTTGTGTGTCGTCATAAACCACCTCAGACACACGATACGTATGTCCATTGACGGTTAACGTGCTTTCTTCAGCGTTGACCGCTTCAACAGAGCCAATCGCTACACTTGGTTTCACTGCTGGTTGAGTTGATGTGCTATCGCTATTGCTGCCACCACCTGAACCACCACAACCAGACAATGCCAAACCTACTACAGAAATAAGAGCGAGTTTTTTCATTGTATTAACCTCAATTTACGAGCGAGTTTAGGAAATTGCCTGTATCTTATTGGGCATATCGTGAAGAGATCGTGAAGAAATGTGATTTTATGAAAATTTTAATTGTAGATGACAACCATAACGTCTCGGAGACGATTGCAGACTATCTTGAGCTAGAAGGCATGATTATCGATTGTGCGTTTCATGGAGAGGCTGCGATTAAGTTAATCGAGGAAAATCATTACGATGTAATCATCATGGATATCATGATGCCGAAGCTCGATGGCATCAGTACGGTACAGAAGCTTCGACAAGATAAGTTATGTGGAACGCCAATTCTCTTCCTAACGGCAAAAGATACGCTAGAGGACAAAATCGCGGCTTTTAAAGCGGGGGGAGATGATTATTTAATGAAGCCATTTGCGATGGAAGAGCTCAGTTTGCGTGTTCATGCTTTGGCTAATCGTGGTCCAAGACAAGATATCGGAACGCTCAAATTTGCAGATATTTGTTTAGATGCGCGGACAGGAAAAGTAACGAGAAAAGACAAAGAAATTAAGCTGAGTCGAATTCAAACTAAAATTTTAAAATTGCTCCTCCAACGTGCTCCAGGAGCGGTCTCGCGCACAGAAGTGATCGATAGTGTGTGGGGAGACGAACCACCCGGAAGTGATGCACTTCGTAGCCATATTTACGGTTTAAGAACCGCGCTAGACAAAGGTTTTGAAGAATCACGATTAGAGACTATTCATGGACAAGGTTACCGACTTAAAGCATAACGAATATCCAAGCATTTATCGCAAGATCCGTTGGGGTTTTGGGGTCATGACGTTTGTGATGTTTACTCTTTTTTGGTCGCTGATTTATGTGGCAGAAAACAAACTGGAAGTGCTGAGTTTACATCACTGGCTAGATACTGAAGCTGCGCTTTATAGTGAGAATTTCGAGAAACAGGGCTGGGATGCGCCATTGCCAAACGTATTGGAATTCAACTCATATTGGAGTGAAGCACCGACACCCGATTGGTTGCTCTCTTTTACTTCACCTGGTTTTTACGAATATCTGCTTGGTGAAGAAGACAAACACTTTGTTGTATTGAACCATCCCTCAGGGAAGGGGCTTATGTACATTGTGTTTCAAGATGACTCAGATGATTACTTGGACGAATACGAAAGCTCGCTGCATCAGTTTACGCTACTGCTCGGTGGCTTATTTTCATTTGTTATGGTCGGGTATGGCATTTATATGGTGCGAATATTGTCTCGACCACTAGCGCAAATCGAAGAAAAAATTAGCCAAATGTCACCGGATCAACCCGCTTTCCAAGTTGAAACTAAGTTCAGCGAAACACGCCAGATAGAGCAGACTTTGCTGGATAATAAGAACGATATCGCGGGCTATTTCAAACGAGAACAAGAATTTAGCCGTTTTGCATCGCATGAGTTGAGAACGCCAATCATGGTGATTAAAGGCTCAACAGACATTCTGACGCGTCTTCCTGATCAACCTCGAGTTGCGCAAAAAGCCATCACGAGGATGCAGTCAGCTTGTGACGAGATGCGTGTACTGACAGAAGCGTTTCTCTTACTTGGTAAAGAGAAAATAGAGCCTCAACATTACGGAGAGCATCAGCTTCTTACTTGTTTACAAAAACAACTGGAAGAGCTGGCTCCTTTATTTGCCAAGCAAGATTCGAACTACGCTTTGTACGAACAACATAGTGGTGTAGTGAAGGCACCAGAGAGTTTTGTGACCATTGTTATCAACAATCTGATTAAAAACGCCTTTAGCTATAGTGTGGGAGATATTGAAATTGAGTTGAAAGGTCATGCGCTTAAGATCCTAAACCGTCACGATGGCAACGAGACGTACAACGCTGGTTATGGTTGTGGGCTTGTTATCGTACAACGAATATGTGAACGGATGGGGTGGGCGTTAGTACTGGACGATGATGGTGTTCGATTTAGTGCAAAAGTGGAGTTCTGCTCTTAGCTTTGCGCGTATTGATTCAAGTGAGAATTAACGCTCTGGATTTTTCTTGTCGTACGCATCTAACCCGTAGTCAAACAAGAAAAAACTGGAATTTGAATTAGACTGAAGTTAGTGAAGCGGAAACTCGAGGAACCGTTATGCTCTCTTATCAGGTCAGCCGAAGTATTGAAATTAATAAGAATCAAAGTGAAATTATTGGCTATCTCAAGAACTTCAATAACTGGCCCAGCTGGTCACCATGGATCATTCTTGAACCAAGCTGCGAGCTGACATTCAGTGATAATCAGGGCCACGTTGGAGCTGGTTATCAATGGAATGGTCAGCGTATTGGGACTGGCGCGATTGTACTGGAAAGTACTCAAGAGCATCGATTAGATATGGAGCTACATTTCTTTCGCCCAATCAAGAGCCATGGAAAGGTGACTCTAATCGTGACGCCGTCACAAAATGGCTGTTTAGTCGAATGGAAAATGCAATCTCGCGTCCCTTGGTATCTGTTCTTTCTGAAAAGTATGTTTAAGTCGATGATAGAGATGGATTATCAACGTGGGTTACGCATGCTCAAAAGTAAGCTTGAAACCGGAAGAGTGCATTCAGACTTAGTCGAAATAGGTAACCGAACGTTGCCTCAAATTCATTACATTGGGATCAAGGGTGTGGCTAGCTTGCAGGAATTAGGTTCGGTAATTGAGAAGCATGTTCAGCAACTAGAACAGTTAATTAGTGACGAAACCCTATCCGTGAATGGTGAATTGTTTTGTTATTACCAGTCGATGGATATGCAGAAAGGTACATTCGAGTTTATCACTTGCTTTCCTCTTCATAACTCAGTACCAGCGCCTCAAGGGGCGGTTACCGGTACCATTCCTGAGAGTGAAACATTTGTCGTTGAACACCGAGGTGAATATCAGTTTTTGGGAAATGCATGGGCTTTAGCGATGAACTTGGTTCGTCAGAGTGGTATGAAAGTCAAAACCAGTCCTTTAGGAATCGAACGCTATCTGAATAGCCCGAAGGAAACCACGGAAGAAGAGCTAAGAACGGAAATTATTTTGTTTAAGAAATGACAGGCGCAGGCGAGTAGGGTGTTTAGGTATCATACTGGTTATGCGAAATGTTATTAAAGAATAATAGCCTATCTGTTCCTACCCATAAAAATGCCTCAGCAATCGCTGAGGCATGGTTTTACAGGCCAACTTCTCTTGTTAGAGAATTATTGTGCACGGTATTTACCGCTGTTTAGTTCTATTTTAGACGCTTTTACCCGGCTGTCTGCGTTTAGGTAGTCGCTAATACTTAGCAGATCTTGATCTTGAGATGCTTTTAACACCGCTGATTCCCCCTCTGCGAAGATAACTTCTAATTTTAACTCTTTGGCGACTGCTTTCGCTTCGTTAGGATTGTTTACGGTGATGTAAACCAGTCCAGTGGCTTTGGATACGTTACTAAACGCATTCTTAAACACCTCATCACCCGCTTGAAGTTTTACGTCTTCAGATAGGGTTCTAACAGTGCTAGTTTGCACTTTTCGATAGTCTTGGCCATTAATCTCAACCGCTTCTGATGGCACAAACAGTTCTGGTGCAGGCTGTTGAGAGAGCTGTTGCTCAGCGTATACACTCGACGTCATGATAACGAGAGCCAGCATAGAAAATGATTTGTATTTCATGTTATTGACTCCTTAGTGTCCAAATATGCGCATCGACCAGTTCTTAATAACACCGGGCTGAGCGTTGTTTGCCATCGGAACGTCATAGATGGTGGAAGAGTTGAAATATGCAATGTAAGAATAGACTTCATCGCCGTTCGTATCTATTGCTCGCAACGTCCATTCGCCTTTTGCATCTTCGCCATAAAATTGGTTAGACAACATTAATTGATCTTTGTAGCCAGTAATCGATGAATCAAGAGATTGACCAACAAGACCATTGCGCGGTGTTTGCAAAACGGAACGAGTCCCTGATGGCGAAATGAGCTCGATAGCTAAGTCGGGCAGACGAGCGTGGTCCAGTGTCAATGTCACTTGAACGGATTCTACTGTCAGCTCATCGGCAATGGCGATACTTGAAGAACCACCAACTAGACTTGCATCGGGTACACTTACTTCTGTAGCGTTATTAACCCATGGCGTAATGACTTGAGTTGGCAAAACACGATTCGTCATGCGAGCACGTTGCATCGCTTCATCTAAATCTACAGCGCCGAAGCCATAAAAAGTATGGAAATCTACGCCTGCTGCGTTTTTCTGCCAAGGGGCAATAGCCTCGTAGCTAACCTGTTCACCTTTATGGTTAGTAAATTCAAGCTGTACGCCTGGATGCGCTTTATCCGTTACTTTTGCTGTTTCCGCTAGTAAAGCACGTACATCACGAGCAGAAAGTGCGTGGTTGGTTGACATGATTGCCGCGATGGCACCCGATGTGTTTGGCGCAGCCGATGAGGTTCCGTTCATCGTACTGGTATAGTTACAGTTCGGATCGAGCTCCGTTCCGCCGTGTAACCCATTAATGCCAAGGCCATCACTGGTATTTTGCCCTTCTTCACAACCCATTAAATCAGTGGTGACCATAGCAGGGAAATCTTGCCCATATTCACCTGCTGGTGCTGCAACCCACACGTTCGACCCCACCGATGAGTAACTCGCTCTCGTACCATCCGCTCGCAATGCACTAGTGACTAGATTGAAGTAATTGGCGTTATCATAAGACTGAGCAGAGTTGTGCATCGGTAAGCCTTGATTGTCTCCACCAGCAAAGAAGTTACTTGGCAATACGAAGAATCGCCCTGCATTGAAATAACGGTAACCATTACCTGCTGACTTTACAAATACAGCACCTCGACCCCATGCGTTACTCTCGCTGACGTTTTTCATCACGTCCATTTCAAGTTTTAGCTGAGGGTCGCTTTCATCAAAAGTAATCGGGTTTATAGGGCTGAAACCGTAACTTTGGTTAAATACGCGAACATCGCGTGTTGCTGGGTCCATGCCATGGGAGATTAACCAGCCTTCTAATGTCTGGTTGGCTAACCAGTTAAAACCGATGAGGGAAGAGTGATAAGCGACACCGCGTCCGCCTTCACCGTTGTTGCCGACGGCGCTAATCAAACCGGCTACAGCAGTGCCATGACCATTAGTATCAACCGGATAACTTGGTGGGAATGAAGAGTCTTCGACGAAGTTTCTGCTACCTGTAACTATATTACCTGCAAGGTCGGGGTGATCGATCTGCACTCCAGAATCAATAACAGCAACTTTCACACCAACACCTGCAATCCCCATTGCCTGAGTGAGCTTAGTGTTTAAGTCGTTCCCAGCAACAGCAGGATTAGCCGCAAACGCAGTTTGCCCCGTGTTGTCTAAGTGCCATTGTTCAGAATAGAGTGGATCAAACGCCGAGACGGCAGGTGCAATGCCTACTGCCAACATAGCAGCAAATAGGCGATTAATGCGTATTTCCATTTTTGACCTCATGTCTTTGTTTGGAATTTTTTAGTTCCTGTTTCATATTCCGCTAACAGGAACAAACAAAGCTAACGACAAAGAATAAGGACGAAAACCATTTACAACTTGTTTACATTAAAAGTTCGATGGACAACATAAGTCTTTGTTAATTTACTGAAACTATGAAGTTTTTATATGTCGCATCGAACATGCATGAAAAGTGAAAAGCAGAAAATACGAGTGTACCGTCTGCTTCAAGAGGGGGGGTTATTTAGTTGGAGCGGGTTGAATAGTTGCCATTGGTTTCTTAGGTTCGGCTTTTTCCTTAGGCAGCACGTTATCAATCCACTTTTTAATGTACAACTTATCGAATTCTTTATCACACCACTTTTTGTTTAATCCACGTCGATTGAACTCAGCACCAATCGCCACTTTGGTTTGGTTGGTTGCACGGTTGTAGTAGAGAGTTTCACATAGTTGAGTGTTACTCATTTGCTGGGCATATACATTGACACTGCTGCTGCGCATTCCCAGTTGAGATGCTTGCTGATTACTACACGCCATAAGAAATAGAGGCGCAAAAGTAATAATGATTAGATTTTTTTTCATGTGTGCTTTTTTATGATGTAGGATGAATGATGAACTGGTTTCTACCAGCTTGCTTCGCATCATACAAAGCTTGGTCTGCCAAGAAAAACCACTGATCCCATTCTTGTTTAATTGTTTGTGCCGACAGTTTGTCCACTGCTCCAAGGGAAATTGTCGCGCTTAATGGTTTAGAGTCAACCACCAATGGCGTGTTTTCAACAGTATATCTCAATCGCTCCAAAAACTTAGCGCAATCTTCAGCTCGCTGTACTTCGAATAATAGGACAAACTCTTCTCCACCCCAACGAATGAGTAGGTCACCAGAGCGAGTGGATTCATTAAATAGCGTGGCAATATGAGTCAGCATTTTATCGCCAATATCGTGTCCATATTGATCATTAAAGGTTTTAAAATGATCAACATCTAAAACTGCTAAGGCAAATGTTCTATCTGGGCTTCTACGAGCCATTTTGTCCAGCCAAATGTGAAGATAGCGACGGTTATGCAGTTGAGTTAACGGATCGGTAGTATTTTCTTGAGTGAGTGCTTTATTAATACGTCTAACGCGCAGTACGTAACGAAAACCAACGACACCAATTGCCGTAATAGCGATAAAGTAGAACATTTCTCGATAGCGCTGCGAACGCAGTTCAGACGCTTGTAGCGCATTTTTTGTTTCTAGCAATTTGAGTTCTTTCTGGGCTAACTTAGCTTCGAGATCAAACTTAATGTTAATCATCTCTTCACCATGAATATGATGAGAAAACTCAGCCTCTAGCTCTCTTAATTGGGTTAAATAATGAAAAGCAGCTTCATAGTCATTAAGAATTTGATGAGCGTTTACCAGTACCGAAAGCATATCAATACGCTGACGCAGCTCTAATTCACTGGTTGATTTGGTTTGTTCTAGAACGTTAAGTGCTGTTGTAATAGCTTTATCGTATTGTTTGTTTGCGAGGTAAGCCTCTGCAAATGCCTCGTAACAAGACGTTTTTAGCATTTCTAGATTTTTTGGAATGGGCAGGTCAACGCAACGTTGTGCTACCATTAATGCATCATCAATTTTTCCTACCGAGCTCAACATTTGTGAAAAGCTGGATAAAGAGTGGTGCTTGACTGTGTCAGACCCCGTTTGCATTGAAAGTCGAATGGCTTCATTGAAATAATATTCCGCTTTTTTGTTATCTCCGAGGCTCGAGTGAACGATGCTAAGGTTTGCGTAGATAACCCCCATAAAAAAGCTATTATCGTATTGATATTCGCTCTCTAGGTAAGTGTCGAGAGCTTGCGTTAGGTAACTGTTGGCCCGAGCCCAATCTGATGCGTCGATGTAGACCGTCCCAATGTTGTTCAGTGTCATCGCGACTTGTATTTCAAACACTGTTTTTTCTAATAACTCATAGGCATTGCGATAATATTTTAGGCCACTGCGTAGTTGATTTCGAGATACTTCTAGATTGCCTAACCAGCGGTAAGCACGGCCTTCTAATGCTAGATAACCAAGATCACGGGCTGTAGAAACAACGTCATGGAGTAACAATTCTGCGTTCCAGTTATCGTCTTGCTCAATCATTGTTACAGCCTTATTGAGCTGTGCTTCAGCGACGACCCATTCCAAATGGTGCTTTTTACCGAATTCGATTAAATCGGGCATATCTTTCGGTAATGGAACACCTTCGTAACGCTTAAGGTACTTTCGTGCAAAGTAATACAGAGCAAGAGACTCTGCTGATGCATTCTGTGGCGTATTTAACTCATCTTTTTGAATTGATCGCGGCTTACCCATCGAGCGAAAGTAGAGTTTTAACATGGGCTTGCTTTCTGCTGAAATGTGTTCTTCCAGATAAGCTTGCTTTTCGGTACTCGCCAGTACGTTGGTCGGATGCAAGAAAAGTCCAAGTGCAGTACAAAGTGCGCAAGCCAGTTTTTTAATTGAGAAGTGCATGAGCGTATTAATAAAATGTGATCTCTTAGCCGAATACCAGTTAAGTCTACCATTTCTTGTTGGTTAAGTGCGGATGGATTCCCAGTGGTAAAGTGTTTTGGGAGTGAGAGACGAGAAGGCTCTCTATAATATTATGATTTATAAAACAAAATCTATTGAAAACTTATGCAATGATTAGACGATGGTATAGACAAGGTAACGATGACAGGTAGGCGAGCATATTGGGTGGACTCAATCTAATGATTCAAGCCGCGGATTCATCGCTCAAAATCATGGCGAAGTGTAAAAAATTACGTTTCTGTCATAAATATTTAATGTTTGTATGGGTTGTTAAAAAACTGGATATTAGACATAGTGTTATTAAGCCAATAAAAAATGGCTTTTATAATAAATAGGAGATTAACTATGCATAATGAAATGATTCAACCTTCGCACTTCGGTATTATCGGCCGGACCTGCATCGCTTCAGTACTTATGATTGCGGGTGTTTTCGCTCTTATTTAAGAGTCAAGGGTAACGATGATTACCTTTTAAAGAGTAAGAAAATTCAGGGAATCACCTTAACCTTGTGTAAGGTATTCCCCTGAAAATCCAAGCTAGTCTTTAGTTATTAGCTGAAGAAGCTAAAAATCAATGCACTTACCGCCACAATGCCTGCTGCTAGAACAAAGTAAGTAGAGACATTTCCTCGATATTGTTTCATCGCCTCGATTTTATACACCGCTAACATTGGCATAATAAATAAGATCATTGCAATAACAGGCCCTGACAATGCTTCCATCATACCAAGAATACTTGGGTTCATGATCGCCGCCGCCCAGATTGAGAAGAACAGTGCTGCCACGCTGATACGATCAACACGCTTCTCAGATAGGTTAAAATGCTTGGTAATTAAACCATTTAAGCTTTCACGCGCACCTAAAAAATGCCCAAGGAAAGATGAAGTGATAGCAACAAACGCTACTAAAGGACCAAGTGTTGCAATAAATGGATTATCGGTTGCGTTCGCTAAGTAAGACAATACGGATACGTTTTGTTCTTTTGCTTGAGCCAATTGTTCAGGTGACAGTGTTAGCACACAGGAAAATACAAAAATAAGAACAAAGGCAATAAGCATGATGCTAGTGCGACGAAGAATAACTTCGGATTTGGCATCTGCCTGCTTACCATAATGGCGACGTTGTACATTTGCAAAGCTTGAAATTGCAGCTGCGTGACTAAACGAGAAAATCACTACAGGAACTGCTAACCACATAGTGCTAGCAAAAGCTGACGCTTCTGGCATATCCATGACAGGCATGGTCCAGTTCGGTATTAAGTAAAATGATAGAAAGGCAAGAATGGCAACAAGTGGGAACACCATAATGGCAAAGGCCCGTAGCATTACTTTTTCACCCGCCATCATAATAGCAATTAGTGCAAACACTAGTACGCCAGAAAGCAAAGGTCTAGGTAAAGAAGCCATATCAGCCTGATTTACCATGAAGCTATCTACTGTGTTTGTTATTCCAACCCCATATATCAACAGGATCGGGAAGATCGAAAGAAAATACAGCAGTGAAATAGAACGACCTGCTTTTGCGCCGAAGTGCTCTTCCACTACATCAGTGAAGTCTGCGTTTTTGATCTTAGAAGATAGTACAAAACGAGCTAAGCCACGGTGCGCAAGATAGGTCATTGGAAAAGCAAGTACTGCCATCGCGACTAAAGGCCAAAAACCACCAATCCCAAGGTTAATTGGCAGAAACAGGATGCCTGCGCCAACGGCTGTTCCAAATAGGCTAAGAACCCAATGTGTATCATGTTTTGACCAAGCTGTGGTTGTGTTTATTTCACTAGGATTTAAGGCATTTCGAGATTCTTTCACTTTAAAACTCGCTTTTATAAAAATAATAATGCTGAAAATGGTAAAGGTTTTAGTGTTTATTATCACATGCGAAGCTTGGTGAATAATGCTGTGGATTTGGGGTGGTTGTAAATTATCCAACTATGAATTTTTTAATAAACCAGAATAAAGTTCTTAATTTTAATGATCTTAATGGTTGTATGTTTTGAAATTTTCATCTTGTATGGTTTTTGATTTTGCGGTTAAAACTTAATCACGGATGTATGTTCTAAGTGAGTTAGGCCTAATTTTCAGGAAGAATATTACATTTCTTAAGCACTTAATTGAGATGTTTGTGTCCCGTCATTTAGATGAGATTTAGGTATACTGCTGCCATTCATGTTAAAGAAGGAGTCATTGAATGGACATCTTGTCTGCGCAAAAAGAGGACTTATTTGCCATATATAAGCTCGAAAATACTTTATTTGGAGAACACGCCTATCCTCAATTTTTCTTTCGGCAAGCTTTTGATTGTTGGGGAGAGAGTTTACTGGTAGCAAAAGAGGGAGAGCAGGTCGCAGGGTATATATTGCTAACGACTAGCACAAATGCACATCAATATTGGATCATGTCATTGGCCGTCGATATTCAACATAGAGGTAAAGGTATTGCGCGTTCCCTCCTAGAAAACGTTATTGCGTCGTTGACGTTAGGCTCAAGCGTGAAATTGACTGTCGATCCTAAGAACCAACCTGCATTGTCTTTATACCTCTCCCTTGGCTTTAAAACGTTAGAAGAAGAAGCGCATTATTTTGGTGACGAAGAATCCAGGTTAGTTATGGAATTAGTAAAGTAATACTGCACGATAATGACCGAAATTTGCACACAATCAGTGCGTAGCATTACGTTGCTATAATTGGTTTTAAGCTAACCCTTTGTATAGTAAGGGTTTTTGATCTTGGCACCTCACTTGCTTTACATAAACGTTCATCGATAACTCGATGCGCCGCTCTTAATAGCAGGCGAGAGCGGTATAGGGTATTACTTTTTTGAGCTTTTATAGGCAATGCAGCCTCTCTCGTTTCGGGAGAGGTTTTTTTTCGCTTGTAGCTCGTCATTCTAAGGAAAGAATCAGGGGGCGGAATGTCGCAAGGATGCAAAAAAACCACTTGTCCCTATTGTGGTGTTGGATGTGGTGTCGAGGTCAATGCGAAAGGAATCGTTGGGGATGCGTGTCATCCTGCAAATGAGGGATCACTGTGCGTAAAGGGCGTCGCGCTGGCAGAGAGCTTGAATATGCCTTCGCGCTTGCTGTATCCAAAGCTTGTCACCAAGCAGCGACCTCAAGGGCAAGAAGTACAATGGCAACAAGCCACGGATCTAATTGCAGAGAAGATTCATCAAGCGAAAGCAGAGTTTGGACCGGATTCCGTCGCGATGTACGTGTCAGGTCAGTTGCTAACGGAAGACTATTACGTCGCCAACAAACTCATGAAAGGCTATGTTGGCAGCGCAAACATCGATACGAACTCCCGTTTGTGTATGTCTTCGGCGGTTGCGGCTCATGTACGAGCATTTGGTGAAGATGTCGTTCCCGTCAATTACGACGATATTGATAAGACTGAGCTATTGATAATTTGCGGTGCTAATACCGCTTGGACGCATCCTGTTTTATTCCGACGTATTCAACAAGCGAGAGAAAACAATCCTAACCTCAAGCTGGTGGTCATTGACCCGCGTGAAACGGTCACAGCACAGCAAGCCGATTTGCATCTACCGATTAAAAACGATGGGGATGTATCACTTTTTAATGGGCTGCTTAAGTTTCTTATTGAGCAGCAATGCATTGATTCTGAATACATAAATTCCTATACCGACGGGTTTGATACACTTAAAGAAGAAGTCTCTGACTTGCGTTACGATGTCACTAATCTAACGTCTTCAATTGGGATTTCAGAAGAAAAACTCACGACATTCTTCCAATGGTTTGCGCAAAGCCCAACCGCAATCACGTTGTTTTGCCAAGGGGTTAACCAAGCCGAAAATGGTGTCGATAAAGGCAATGCCATTATTAATGCACATTTGGCGTCAGGTAAAATTGCCAAGTCAGGTTGCGGACCATTTTCAATTACAGGTCAGCCGAATGCGATGGGCGGGCGAGAAGTCGGTGGATTGGCAAATCAATTAGCGGTTCATCGCGCTTTTGATGCAGAGTCTATCAAGCAAGTGCAGGCGTTTTGGGATTCACCAGAAATTGCCACTCAGCCCGGTTTAAAAGCCGTTGAGCTGTTTGAGGCGGTAGAACGTGGTGAGATTAAAGTTCTCTGGATCATGGCAACCAATCCGGTTGTCTCTTTGCCAGATAACCAATTGGTAAAACGAGCACTAGAGATTTGTCCGTTTGTGATTGTTTCCGATATCACAGCGGATTCGGATGTAGCGCATTACGCGGACCTGTTGCTGCCCGCTGCTGGCTGGGGGGAGAAGCAAGGCATGGTGACCAATTCTGAGCGTCGACTTTCAAGGCAGCGCCAGTTTCAAACGCCTCCGGGTGAAGCAAAATCAGATTGGTGGGCGATAAGCCAAGTCGGGCAAGCTCTGTGTGCATTGGAAAAGACACAAAATGGCTTTGCGTTTACTTCTGAGCGGGCGGTATTCAGGGAATATGCGGCGATGACAGGCATGAATGCAGATTCGCCATTGAAGCTAGATCTTTCTCAATACGCCAACTTAACCGAGCAAGAATACGAAGAGTGGGTGCCGACACAATGGGGAGGAGAGCGTCCTTTTGCTGATGGAATCTATTCGCACCAAGATGGAAAAGCGCGCTTTGTCGTGACCAGTGAATCTCCAACGCGTTTAGAAAGAACAAAAGGCTGGTGGCTCAATACGGGCAGGCAACGTGATCAATGGCATACCATGACGCGCACAGGTCATATCGCACACCTTGCCGCCTCTGAGTTAGAACCAACCGTGTACATGAACACACTCTCTGCTACTCAAAATCGCTTAAAAGCAGGACAACTCACCAAGCTGTTTCAGCCTACTTCAAACACCAGTATTTATGCCAAAGTTGCCATTGATGAAGGTTTGGGTTTTCAAGAGCTATTTATGTCAATGCACTGGGCGGGTCGATATGGCGGTGAAAGCAGTGTTAACGCGATAGTAAACAGCGCAAAAGACCCTATTTCCGGGCAGCCTGCGTTTAAGTCGTCTTATGTTGAAGTGCAAGACGCAGCGGTCAAAACCTACGGTATGTTCGTCGGTACACAGTTTGATTCCGGCAAGTTTCTCTACAGCGCATTTCAAGCAGAAAGCAATTTGGGCATTTGGCGCTTTGCACACGATAAGCGACCAAAGAAGCAGAGTTTTTGTCGAACAGACAAGAGCCGCAGGATTACGATGGATATTGCCCAGGGTTGGCTCGCGGTGGATTACGACCTTGTTGGAGACGTTCGTATCATTCGCTCTGTTTTGGTGGTGTCTAGCGAACCGATTCAAACCGACTACACCAACTTTACCGGTTTGATTGGCAAACCGATGGAGCTATCGCAACTGCTTACCATCACTCAATCGCAAAGCAGTGCCAAACTGGTTTGTAGTTGTTTCCGCGTCACCGATAAACAAATACATGACGCGATGGAGAAACAAGACTGCACTTCACTGACTCAACTTCAAAACAAACTCAAATGCGGCACTAACTGTGGCTCGTGCGTCTCTCAAATCAAACAAATGGTCGACAGCCATCAGCATCAAAAGGGCAAACAGCAAGCGAACCAGCAAAGTCTGGCGATTCAAATTAAGTAAGTCATAAAGAGGATAAGCACATGGAAGCGCCTTATCAAAAGTCTTGGTTTAAGAAAGGACAAGCGAGTCAGAATCAAGGACGCTCGTCTCGCTTTTCTAAGCATGACCAAGCAAGCAAACTGAACCAACTTTTAGAAGACCATTCAGTAGACCTCGACGCGAACCACAACGGTTTTGTCTCGATTGTCGGAGCAGGGCCGCACGATCCTGACTTGTTAACCATGAAGGCTGTGAAAGCGATTATGTCGGCAGAGGTGTTGCTTTACGACCGTTTGGTTAACAAAGATATTTTGGAGTTGGCTTCGCCACAAGCCGATTGGATTTACGTGGGCAAACGATGCGGACAACCTAGTATTGGTCAGGAAGAAATTTGTGACTTGATGGTATCGCTCGCTCAGCAAGGAAAGCAAGTTGTGCGCTTAAAAGGGGGAGATCCATTCGTATTTGGCCGTGGAGGCGAAGAAGCGTTAGCACTCGTCAAACACTCAATCGCTTACGAAGTCATCCCCGGCATTACCGCTGCGATTGGGTGTTCTGCAAACAGCTTGATTCCGCTGACTCATCGTGGCGTTGCTCGCAGTGTTACCTTTGTGACAGGGCAAGTGGTAACAGGCGCATTTGAGGCGTGGAGCCAACTGATGCAAAGCGGACAAACGTTAGTCTTCTATATGGGGTTAGAAAAGTCATCGCAAATACAAACGGGATTAATCAACTCCGGTTTGAGAGAAGATTTCCCAGTCGCGATCATCACTCATGGTTGCAGCCCTCAACAACAAGTGCACGTTACACAACTCAATCAGCTCAATGATTTATCGATTACACTTAAAGGCGTGAGCCCAGCATTGATTGTGATGGGAGAAGTTGTCAAACTGCGCGAACAACTAATAGAAACCGTACAGTCAGTGACGGAATACGAGGGAATATGAGCAGCATTTTGGAATGTATTAGAACAGTCGGTCGTGGCGAACGTGGTAGAAAACCACTGAACTTTGACCAAGCGTTTCGAGTTATGGATGAATACCTAAACGGTGAGTGCGACGACGATCAGATGGCAATGCTGTTGATGCTGATCCGCGTACAGAACGAGACTCAACAAGAAATCGCTGGCTTTGTGAAAGCATTCCAATCCCGCATGCCTGCTATTGGTGCAGACATCGACTGGCCATGTTATGCAGGCAAACGTGAAGCGGCAGGTCAACCTTGGCACCTGTTGGCAGCGAAGATCCTCGCCGATAATGGTCATAAAGTGTTGATGCACGGCTATCACGACCGTCAATCTGGTCGTTTACACGCTGAAGACTACCTCGACAAATTTGCTATTACGAAAGCGGAATCAGCAGAAGACGCAAAGCGTGTATTAGAAACACAAAACATTGTGTATCTGCCGCTCAGTGCGTTTGCTCCTCAAGCAGAAACCATGATCGGTTGGAAGAATCGTTATGGGCTTAGAACGCCGATTAATACCGTGGTTCGAGCATTGAATCCGGGGCAGGCGACGGTTGGTATTCGTGGTAGCTTCCATCCTGGGTTCCAACAACTTCATGCTGAAGTTGAATTCGAGATTGGTCAAACCGCTCACGCCGTTGTGTCATTCAAAGGACAATCGGGTGAGTCAGAATACAACCCGAAAGTAAGCCAAACGGTATGGTTAAGCCAAACAAGCGGCGTGACATCGCACTACTGGACGGAGCAAATGCTGTCTGAGGTGCGAATGCCTGCGAATTGCCCATTTGGGACGTCAGAAGACGACATGAATCAAATGGCGAATACGGTTCTTGCCACCATGACAGTGGTGCTATTTGCACAAATTCACGACAGAGAAAAAGCATTCGAACGTGCCTTCTCTTACTGGCAAGTCTATTGTGGCCAACAATAACGCACTATTGTCAATTAATGTAAAACCAACGACGCAAAGTTGTTGAATCTGAATCCGTTATCTATTGTTTGAAGAAGGTAAAAGATCCTAGCTCGCCAATGATGTGTTTCACCACCTTGCTCCGTATCAGAGTGGTGAAACCGCAGTTTTAGCCTCAATCGCGTTCGTTTTTAGCTTCGCGTTTGAGAATGAGAAAATCCCATATGGTAAGACACAGAGGACATGGATAATGGTTCTAAAGCATACCACTCCTAGTGAAAAGGTTTCTCATCCGATCCCGCAAGAAGCCTTCGATTGGTACGACGAATACGCCCACGGAAAAATCACGCGCCGTGAGTTTCTTAATAGGCTGGGTGGCCTTGCTGTGCTCGGCTTTAGCATGACAGCACTGGTCGATGCGTTAACCCCGAATTACGCACTCGCAGAACAAGTTTCATTTAACGATCCTGACATCAAAGCAACTTACGAAACCTTCCCATCTCCAAATGGGCATGGAGAGGGGCGTGGTTATTTGGTGATGCCACAGAAGAAGACCTTAAAATCGCCGACTGTGTTGGTGATCCATGAAAACAGAGGTCTGAACCCTTATATCAAAGATGTCGCAAGACGACTTGCAAAGGACGGCTTTATTGCTTTCGCTCCAGACGCGCTTTATCCACTCGGCGGCTATCCGGGGAACGACGATGAGGGGCGCGCCATGCAGAAAGAAATGGACAGAGCCAAGATCGAACAAGACTTTATTGCAGCCGCGAACTTCCTCAAACAATACGAGGGTGGAAACGGTAAATTGGGCGCGGTTGGATTCTGCTTCGGTGGATACATTGTCAACATGCTTGCCGCGGTAATACCAGAAGAGCTCGATGCAGGTGTGCCTTTCTATGGAACACCAGCGGCGCAAGAGATCCAAAAGCAAGTCAAAGGGCCACTGATGATTCACTTTGCAGGGCTCGATAAGCGTGTTAACGACACATGGCCTGATTATGAGCAGCAATTGATCACGACCGACGCACAGTATCAAGCGTTAATGTATGAAAACGTCAACCACGGTTTCCATAACGACTCAACGGCACGCTACGCTCCGGAAGAAGCAGCGCTCGCTTGGGAACGTACACTCGGCTTCTTTAAAGAACATCTCGCCTCTAGTTAAAACGCTTCAACCTTAGTTGGCACATTCCTTGTTATGTCTCTCTTAGTGAGTGAGATATAAACAAGGAATGTGCATGACTCAATCAACGTCAAAAACACCTATCATAGTATGCTGTGACAGCCTCCAAGAGCAGGCTCGATTGTCCGGCTTATTGAGCAAAGATTACGACAACATCATGGGTTGCCAATTGGCACAACTAGAAACGTTAATGCAACGAGAACCGTCAGCAAGCGTTGTGGTTGGATGGCAGCAACCAACCGCGGAACTGCGTTTGATCGTCGATTTCTGCCGCAGAAAATCGGCACCACTTCTTATCGTCTTAAAGCAATTATCATCTAATGATATCAATCGTTTATCAGAAAAAATGGACTATGTGCTCATGCCCCACGATAGTGAGTTTGCGCTTCAGCCTTGGATTGAACATGCGACATTGGTGAGAGCGAAATTCGAAAGTATGCAATCGGAAATTGAATCGCTGACCCATAAGATTGAAGAGCGCAAGCTGGTGGAAAAAGCCAAAGGTCTGCTGATGAAGATGCACAGTGTTGATGAAGAACAGGCTTATAAAGCACTTAGAAATTCAGCCATGCAATCGAGCCAAACGCTCGCACAAGTTGCCAAGAATTTGATAACTACTTTGGAGGTGCTTGATTAATTGCTCTACCACTTTGGGGTTAGAGTGCGTTTTCTAACGTGGTGCGTGTTGCACTATCAGCAAGCAATAACAGGAAATAACAAACGGCAAGATATACTAATTTATTGTATTTACTGTGAAAAATAAGTTGGCACAGTAATTGGATTAGTAGAATTGGGTTTATTGTTGAATCGCTTATCTCAATTATCAACGGCGGTAATTGTAGACTTAGCAACGGCGCTACTGCTCTTCGGAGTAGTGGCGCTTTTTTTATGGGAGCAAACCAATGAAATGGAGTTCTATGCTGAAAGTGTCAGCAATTTCGTTATCGGTATTCACCACGGTCAGCGTAAAGGCAGAGTTGGGTGAACCAGAAATTGAAGATCTGAAGTTTGGTTTTATTAAGTTAACCGATATGGCACCGCTGGCGGTTGCTTATGAGAAAGGCTTTTTTGAAGACGAAGGCTTGTACGTCACTTTAGAAGCACAAGCAAACTGGAAGGTACTATTAGACCGAGTCATCGACGGTGAGCTTGCTGGCGCGCACATGCTTGCTGGTCAGCCATTGGGCGCAACGATTGGTGTCGGCACAAAAGCAGAAGTGATTACCGCGTTCAGTATGGATTTGAACGGCAACGCAATCACGGTTTCCAATGATACTTGGGAACAGATGAAGCAGTACATTCCAAAGCAACCAGATGGCAAACCTGTTCACCCAATCAAAGCGGATGCACTGAAGCCTGTGGTCGACAGCTATCTGGATAAAGGCAAACCGTTCAACATGGGGATGGTGTTCCCTGTATCGACGCACAACTATGAGTTGCGATACTGGTTAGCGGCAGGTGGGATTCATCCTGGCTTTTACGCACCAGACTCAGGCGATAACAGTGGCCAGTTGGATGCTGACGTTCTTTTGAGTGTTACACCGCCACCACAAATGCCAGCAACAATGGAAGCGGGCACGATCAAAGGGTACTGCGTAGGCGAACCATGGAACCAACAAGCCGTATTCAAAGGTATTGGTACGCCAGTCGTGACCGATTACGAGATCTGGAAGAACAACCCAGAGAAAGTGTTTGGTGTTTCCAAAGCTTGGGCTGAGAAGTATCCAAACACGCACATTCGCGTAGTGAAAGCCTTGATTCGAGCGGCACATTGGTTAGATGAAAACGACAATGCCAACCGCCAAGAAGCAGTGAAGATGCTATCAAAAAGCGAGTACGTCGGAGCCGATGCCGAAGTTATCGCCAACTCAATGACCGGCACATTTGAATACGAGAAAGGCGACAAACGAGACGTGCCAGACTTCAACGTGTTCTTCCGTCATAACGCCACGTATCCGTATTACAGCGATGCGATTTGGTATCTGACTCAAATGCGCCGTTGGGGACAAATCTCAAGCGAGAAATCCGATGATTGGTACATGGATGTGGCGAAAGAGGTTTACCGTCCAGATATCTACCAACAAGCAGCTCAAGCGCTAATTGAAGATGGTGTGTTGAGCAAAAAAGACTTCCCAGATTTTAGTGCTGAAGATGGTTTCCGTGCGCCACAAACACACTTTATCGACAACATCGTTTATGACGGTCGCGAGCCAAATAAATATCTAGAGAAGTTCTCTATCGGGCTTAAAGGAAAAGACAAGGTTTAACCATAACGATAAACGCCACAGGCGAGGGAATTCGCTTGTGGCAACAAGGATGTAAATTTCTTAGGAGTGAGTATGTCTAGTAATGTCATTTCCCTGTTTCCTGCTAAGCAGGTAGTGAACCGAAGTCGGTTGGTACTTTTGCCCGTCATTGGTTTGCTGATCTTTTTGGCAATGTGGCACTTAGCAGCGAGAGAAGTGCAAACCTCATTAGGTACGCTACCGGGGCCTGTGCAAACTTTTCAGCAGTTCAGCAACCTTGTCGATGACCATTGGCAAGAGCGAGAAAAGGAACAAGCGTTTATCGAACGTCAGGAAAAACGCAATGCTGCGAAGTTAGTCAAGAATCCGGATGCGGAAGTGAAGATTCGTCCTTACACAGGTAAACCGACGTTCTTCGACCAAATCATAACAAGCTTAGTGACTGTAACTGCCGGCTTTCTATTGGCGACTGTCATTGCGATTCCACTTGGCATCGTACTTGGTCTGAATCAAGGACTGTATCAAGCGTTCAACCCAATCATTCAATTGCTCAAGCCCGTATCACCTTTAGCTTGGCTGCCTATCGTCACTATGGTTGTAAGTGCCACTTATGTGAGTGATGACCCGATGTTTGCTAAGTCGTTCATTAACTCTCTGATCACAGTGGCGCTGTGTAGCTTATGGCCGACGCTGATTAACACCGCCGTGGGCGTAACGAGCGTTGATAAAGACTTGGTCAACGTGAGCAAAGTACTTCAACTTTCGTGGTGGCAGCACATTCGCACCATCGTTTTACCTTCTGCCATTCCAATGATCTTCACCGGTTTACGTCTCTCTTTAGGTATCGCTTGGATGGTATTGATTGCAGCAGAGATGCTCGCGCAGAACCCTGGGTTAGGCAAGTTTGTTTGGGATGAGTTCCAGAACGGAAGTTCAGCATCATTGGGTCGCATTATGGTCGCGGTCATCACAATCGGCTTTATTGGTTTGATGCTCGATAGAGGCATGCTGCAACTTCAAAAGTGGTTGTCTTGGAATAAACAACAAGCGTTGAGATAAGGGAAACGATCATGGAAAAAGCATTATTAGATCTAACGCGTTTAGGGATGCGATTCCCAACGCCAGATGGCGAGTTCATCGCGCTTAAGAACGTCGATTTACAAATCAATAAAGGTGAGTTTGTATCCCTAATTGGCCACTCTGGCTGTGGTAAATCAACGGTATTGAACTTAGTCGCAGGGCTACACATGCCAACAGACGGTGGCGTGATCGTCGATGGACGAGAAGTAGCTGGACCGGGACCAGACCGCGCAGTGGTGTTCCAAAACCATTCATTATTGCCTTGGTTAACCGTGTATCAAAACGTTGAGCTTGCAGTAAAACAAATTGCCGGCAAAAAGGGCAAAGTGTGGATTCAGGAGCAAGTGAACCACTATTTGGAGTTGATTCAAATGCAGCATGCCGCGCACAAAAAGCCCGATGAAATCTCGGGTGGTATGAAGCAGCGAGTCGGCATCGCGAGAGCACTGGCACTTCAACCAAAGGTTCTGCTGATGGATGAACCATTTGGCGCGTTGGATGCGCTAACACGCGCGCATTTACAGGATGCACTGATGAAGATTCAAGCCGAGCTAAACAACACTGTCATCATGATTACCCATGACGTGGATGAAGCGGTGTTGTTATCTGACAAAATCGTGATGATGACTAACGGACCGGCAGCAACCATCGGTGAAGTGTTAGAAGTGAATCTACCTCGCCCTCGTGAGCGTGTCGCACTGGCGGATGATGCGCAGTATCAGAAGTGTCGACAAGCGGTGCTGAAGTTCCTTTACGAGAAGCAATCCAAAGTCGAGATTCCTGCTTCGAAAGAAGACAAACCCAAAGCCGCAGCGCAAACGGCATAAGGAGGCAGCGATGAACAGTCCTTTAACGATTCCAGTAAAGAACGCATTGAGCCACATCGTTGTGGTAGGCAACGGTATGGTCGGGCAACACCTCGTCGAGCAATTAGTGCAGAAAAACGCGCATTTGGAGCACCGAATTACCGTGATTGGTGCAGAGCGTTTTATCGCGTATGACCGTGTACAGTTGTCCTCTTTGTTTGCGGGTAAGTCTCATGATGATTTGATGCTGAGTAACCAAGAATGGTACGACATGCATGGCATCCAACTCGTACTTGGCAGCCAAGTAACAGGCATCGACAGAGAGCAAAAGCGCATTCTGCTTGATGGTGAAGATGTGCTGGGTTACGACCAACTTGTGCTCGCTACTGGTTCGTACCCATTTGTGCCGCCAATTGAAGGTAAAGACCGCGACAACGTGTTTGTCTACCGCACGCTTGATGACCTTTCACAAATCAAAAAGGCATGTGAAGGCGCAAGAACAGGCGCAGTGATTGGCGGCGGCTTGTTGGGTTTAGAAGCGGCAAACGCACTCAAACTATTGGGGTTAGAAACTCATGTTATTGAATTTGCGCCTCGCCTGATGCCCGTGCAATTAGATGATGGTGCAGGCTTGGTGCTAAAAGAGAAGATTGAAGCGCTAGGGCTAACCGTTCACACCTCAACGGGTACGGAGCGAATCTGCGATGGTGAAACGGCTAAGCATCGTATGGTGTTTAAAGACAAAGATCCTCTCGAAGTGGATGTGATTGTCTTTTCCGCAGGGATTCGCCCTCAAGATGAGCTGGCAAAAATGGCTGAGCTGGAAGTAGGCGAGCGAGGCGGTATTGTGATTAACAACCAATGCCAAACCAGCGATGAGAATATTTATGCGATTGGCGAATGTGCTCTTTGGGAGCAAAAGATCTTTGGCTTAGTCGCACCCGGTTACACCATGGCGAGAACCACTGCCGATGTCTTGACTGGGATGCCGAGCGATGGTTTTAAAGGTGCAGACATGAGCACCAAACTCAAGCTGCTTGGGGTGGATGTGGCGTCTATCGGCGATGCACAAATGCAAACCGAAGGCGCTCAAGAAATGGTCTTGCAAGATGCGGTCGCAGGCATCTACAAAAAGCTGGTGGTTGATGCGAGTGGCACTCAATTGCTTGGTGCGATTCTCGTTGGTGACAACAGCGACTACGATGCGCTCTTACAGTGTTATTTGAACAAAACGGTTCTACCAGACCACGCCGCGAACCTGTTGTTTGATACCGGAATGCTTGATGGAGAGATGCCAGACAGCGCCATCATCTGTTCTTGTCACAACGTCACAAAAGGCGACTTAGTTGCCGAGATACAAGCTGGCACTACCAACCTGACGGACCTTAAAGCCAACACCAAAGCTGGTACTGGCTGTGGTGGCTGTAGCAATATGGTCAAATCGGTATTGGATACTCAACTGGCAGCCATGGGGGTAGAGGTTAACAACCACCTTTGTGAGCACTTTGAGCTCAGTCGCCAAGAGATGTTCCATATTTGCCAAGTGGAACAAATCAAAGACTTCGACACCTTAATTGCACTGCATGGCAAAGGGCATGGGTGTGATATCTGTAAGCCGACAGCGGCATCTGTGTTTGCTTCTTTGTGGAATGAACACATCATGGAGCCACAGCATCAATCTCTGCAAGATTCTAACGATGCTTTCATGGCTAACCTGCAAAAAGATGGCTCTTACTCGATAGTGCCTCGTGTTCCGGGCGGCGAAATCACACCAGACAAACTTATCGTGCTAGGCGAAGTTGCTCAGCAATACGATCTGTACACCAAGATCACTGGCGGTCAGCGCGTGGATTTATTTGGTGCGCAGTTAGAACAGCTTCCTGAAATCTGGCAAACCTTGATTGATGCTGGTTTTGAAACAGGACACGCCTACGGCAAATCGGTGCGCACTGTGAAATCTTGCGTGGGTTCTACTTGGTGTCGTTATGGTGTTGATGATTCGGTTGGATTAGCCATTGAGTTAGAGAACCGCTACAAAGGATTGCGAGCGCCCCATAAGCTTAAGTTTGCCGTATCGGGCTGTACTCGCGAGTGTGCAGAAGCGCAAAGTAAAGATATTGGGGTGATCGCTACTGAAAACGGCTGGAATCTATACGTTTGTGGTAATGGCGGCATGAGACCAAGACACGCAGATTTGTTTGCATCCGACTTATCCAAATCAGAGTTGATCACCATGATCGACCGAGTATTGATGTTCTACGTCAGCACCGCAGATCGCTTGCAGCGCACGTCTGTGTGGATGGAGAACATGGAAGGGGGCCTAGATTACCTTAAACAAGTGATTTTGGATGACTCTCTCAACCTATGTGACTCATTGGATGAGCAAATGGCGCGAGTCATAGATACCTATCAATGTGAGTGGAAGAGTACGCTGGATAATCCTCAAAAATTGCAACGCTTTCGTCCTTTCTTGAACAGCACGTCGGGCAGCAAAGTCTTGCCGTACCAGCGTGTGCGCGGTCAGCGTATTCCCGTGAAACAGGAGGTGTAAATGGCAGCTTTAACCAAAGTGAAATTGTGTCAGCTTGATGACCTAATGCCGTTCATCGGTGCCACGGTGTTGATTGAAGGCGAGCATGTCGCGTTATTCTACATTCCAGATAGCGGTGTTTACGCCGTTCAAGATTGGGACCCAATTGGTAAGGCTTATGTGATGAGTCGAGGGATTGTCGGTGATATTGATGGTGAGATGTGTGTCGCATCACCACTGTATAAACAGCACTTCAGTTTAAAGAGTGGGCAATGTTTGGAAGACGATGCGCACTGCCTAAAAACGTGGCAAGTAACGATCGACGATAATCAGGTTTGTTATTTAGCCGAAGAATGATCCTCGAAATTAGCTTGCTCGATATGAGTAAATGCTTAGCGTAAGAGACAAGCGAATAAAGCTCCAGAGACTGCACAGTATGGCTCTGGAGCTTTTTACTATTTGGAAGGATTCACTTGCAGTTCGGTATAGCCAGTCGAGTCGTCCATCGCTCTAGTGAACTCAAGTTCTGAGTAAGAATGGATGATCAATTCTGCGGTAGTATCAATCACTGTGCCTTCCAGCAAATGCCCACCCCAAACTCGTCCTTCACGATCAGACACCGAGATATGAACGTGTTGATGCTCAGGCGTCAGGGTTCCCATCACAGATACGATTTCAAATGGCTCTTGTTTGGTTAACGTACTCTCTGCACCTGCCAAACGAAGGTTGAGGTGAAAGATACAGCCAACGCATGAGGCAATCGAGCCTGCTTTGATACCATGCTGCTCGACCAATTTCGCTAGGCTCAGCTTTAAGTCCATGCCTTTGGTAAGGCGTACTGCTATCACTTCAATCGACATGTTATTTCCTAATCAAAACCAGCAAGCAGGAAAGCGCCGTATCCAAGTCGGCATAACGTTTGGCTTTGCCAAGTACGCGCATGCCTTGCATGTTGTTGAGAACAAAACGAGCAAGCTCTTCTGGTTTAAGCGTTTTCGGCACTAAGGTTTCTTTTTGTGCATTGGTCAGCGCATCCGCAATGATGTCGATAAGATGGTCAAACAAAAAATGCCCTTTACGCAGTACATCATCGTCTTCACCTGCGTGCTCAATCAACGCATTTTGAATAAAACACCCACAGCTGCGTGTGCGTTGCAGCTCAGCAAAAGATTTAAGGAACGATTCTAATTCAGGTAAAGACGCGTCGTCTTTTTCCAAATCATTCAGTGAAGGTAGCGAGACCTTCTTCAAGTAAGTATCGAGCGCCTCGTAGTAGAGCTGTTGCTTGTCACCATAGGTGTTGTAAAGACTGAAGCGGTTGATGTTCAACTCGTCGGTGAGATCCGAGATGGACGTGTTCGCAAAGCCCTTGCGCCAAAACACATCCATAGCCACGAGAAGCTTTTCATCTCGGTCGAAGTTGGCTTTTCTTGCCATAAATTACCTGCCTGGGTCTGCTTATCGGGTAATTAAATTGCTTTGGAGGGATGGTACAGAGAACCTCTAGCGTTCGAACTGAACCAATATGATGAATACCCATCTATTCTTGGGTATCAGCCTCCAAATTCATGTGAACTCACAAACGGCATCAAAAATCTCGCTCAGCAAACAGCCCCACAACTGTTTGAAAATTTTTGATAGTGAAGTTCTTGACTGATCGTTTATAAACTGGCTACAGTATATCCTAACCAATCGGTTAGAAAAAGATAAAAGGATGTGAAATGAAGCTCTATGAAACCGCAATGACTCCAAGTTGTAAGCGAGTTAGCATTTTTCTAAAGGAAATCGGTGGCGAGGTTGAGCGAGTTGCGCTGAACGTTCGTGAGGGCGATAACCTATCTGAACCGTTTAAATCGAAAAGCGTGAACGGCAAAGTGCCTCTGCTGGAACTGGATGATGGTAAGACGATCTGTGAAAGCGTGGCGATTTGTCGCTACCTAGATGAAGCGTTTGAAAATGATCTGGCGTTGTTTGGTGCTAACCAGCTCGAACGTGCTCAGGTGGAAATGTGGCATCGTGTGGTGGAGTTCCAAGGACTAAATGCGGCATTTCAGGCGTTTCGAAACATGACCGGAGTTTATGGAGACAGAGAACGTTGCGTTGAAGCATGGGGCGAAGAATCAAAACAACGCGTCTATGAATTTCTGCCTGTCTTAGACAAGCGGCTTGAACATAATGATTTTATCGCCGTAGACCATTTTACTATCGTCGATATAACAGGCTTTATTTTGATCAGTTTCGCAATTAAAGGCCTAGAAATTGATGTGCTATCGACGTCGCCAAACATTGCTCGATGGTATAACCAAATTTTAGCTAGACCTGCATTTCAGAGTTAATGTATTGCAGCGAGTGGATGATAGCTCGCTGCTACCACCTTACCGATTCTTAACTCAGCAGGATATTCAAATTTTTTCAGATTTTTCTTATTTTTTCTCCTATCGCCTATAATTGGAAAAACAACCTCAATTTGCTTCGTTGCGTTTTAGAGCCTTGAGCTCTTGGTCCGTAGACGCTCTCTTTCATCATGGAAAGTCTAATAATAGACAAGGAGAGGTCATGAGTATTCAAGTGAAAACTATCAATAATATTCTAATCGCCCTGTTAATGGTTTCGGTTTTTGGTCTATTCGCACTGTACCTCAATTACACACAGCAGAATGAACAGATTGAAAGGCTGCAAAGTCAGTTAATCGAAAAAGAGCATCAGATACTAATTTCTAATGAAGCGTTGTCTTACACTCGATATCAACACCAATTATTAGCCGAAGACTACAGCCGTTTTAGAAATGAGCAGTCAGTGACTAGTGTTTTGCGTTAGCCAGTAAAGCAACCGTATTAAGGAGGAAGATGAAACCCATTCTTTTGGTCGATGATAGTAAAACAGTCCTGCTTTACATCAGCAGTGCATTGGAAAAGCAGGGCTATGAAGTGGTTGCAGTTGAAGACGGAAGAGCGGCGCTTGAAGTGCTAACCCACCGCCCTGATATTCAGTTTGTGCTGAGTGATTTAATGATGCCTGGAATTAATGGTATTGAATTGTGTCGCCAATTAAAATCTAAAGTTAGCGAGCGTTACATTTTCTTTGTTCTACTGTCTTCTAGAAATGACCAAAGTTCGATCGTGAAAGGCATTGATGCTGGCGCAGATGATTTCGTAGATAAGAAGACGTCTGTAGAGGAACTTCAGGCCAGAATCCGTGCGGGGTTTCGTACTTTAGAGCTGCACAACAAACTCGTTGAGAGAAATAAAGAACTAGATGCGGCCTATCAAACAATTCACCAAGACCTGCAGTCTGCGAGTCATCTGATGGAGCAACTACTCCCTGCTGAATCAACTATCCAAAATATACAGTTTAGTTATGTCTACAAACCATGCTCCCAGATTGGTGGTGATATGTTGGGGTATTTGGAGCTCGATGAACAACATGTTGCGTTTTATGTATGTGATGTTTCTGGTCATGGTATTTCTTCAGCTTTGATGGCTTTTTCTATTCAACAGACACTATCTCAAAGTCAGGGGCCTGATTCGATCACGATGGAGTTGAGAGATGACGGCTATTACGTAAGTGAGCCAGCATCTGTGATTGAACGGCTAAATCGGCGTTATCAGCAAACTAGAAACAGTCAACTTTACTTTACTATGGCTTACGCCATTCTTAACACAAAATCAGGGCAACTTAGCTATTGCACGGCTGGCCACCCCAGGATCTTAGTTTGGCGAGCGAGTACGAAAACGATGGAGCAGATAGGTGATGATAACTTTATCGTTGGTGCAATGCAGCCGATGGAATATAGCGGTAACCAAATTAGTCTAGATGAGGGCGATGCATTGTGGCTTTATTCGGATGGTTTGATTGAAGCGAGGCAGGGTGAGGAGATGTTTTCACTACAACGATTGGCATCGAGTATAAAAGCTGTTTGCACGCTGCCAGTTGAAGATCAAGTGGGAGACGTCTTTAAAAAAGTACAATCTTGGCACAACGAAGATGAGTTTGATGATGATGCCAGCCTTTTACAGGTAAAATGGCATGGTGAGAGGCTCGATTTTAAGGAAAAGAATGTCAAAGAGCGAATTTAAACGAACTTACGGGAGCTCCCTTACTCACTCACGAAGTGCGAGCAAAGACGTTGTTCGGTTTTTGATGGGTCATCAAATCCCCTTAAATGCAACTCAATCATTGGAGCTTTGTGTCGTTGAGCTCATGAATAACGCTTATATTCATTCTTACAGTGAAATAGAAGGCCTGCCAATTGAAGTGGAGTGTAGGGTTGGGGATGACCAAGTGTCCGGTTTCGTGGAACTGAGAGTCTCTGATTGCGGAGCGCCGATCAATGAAAAGACGTTCATCCAACATAAAAATAAACAGATTGAGGCACCTAACTTAATGGATGACGATAGTTGGTCCTCCTCAGGTCGCGGACTGATGTTAGTCGCTCAATTATCTGACCTGTTTACATTGGAAAAAGGTTTCGAAAACAATACGTTTGTTGTAGTGAAAAGGAATAGGGAGAGAAACTAACAACCAAGCAAAGTCGATTTGCTTCACTTGGTCCCTAGCGTTAATCTGACGGTTGCGTTGTATATCATTGTTATTTTGTATTCGTTGTTGGTGCCGGTGATAGTAACGCCTCCAACTCTTCTGGTGTTAGAATATCACTGATGTTTAACATATTACTTTCATCATCTAGCGCCATCTTTGTACGGCTAAGTAAGTACCTTTTTTGAGTTGGTGTTAAGTCTTTGAGAGACTCAATCAACTCCCTGAAATTGCTATTATTCATTGCCATATTTCCCCCAGTTAAGCCTTGAATTTCTTTATTGCATATTCTTCAAGTAAGTGAAGATTTGTTGATTAATTGCAGCTAGCTCTTTAGTAACTATAGCTATATCTGAGCTATCTGGCGCTGTATCGTTTCTGGTTTTTTCTTCTATTCTTTGAAACGCAATGACCGCGGTGTCTTCTCCGAAACTCTCTAGAATGCCCTTTAAACTATGAGCTAATAGATAGAGTTCTGACCAACATTTGCTTGCATATAGCTCATCTATACGCTCTATATCATTCGTGTGATCTTCAAGGTATGTAGAAAAAACAGTGACGATCAGATCTACGTCGTTATCCATGTATGTATTGAGAACATCAAAATTAATCATGTATACCCCTATTAAACGTTGAGGTAGAGGAATGTTTCGGATAATGAAGGCTTAGCCGAAGGTATGAATGGCATAACCAGTATTTGAGCAGAAATAGTTTGCTTGTCGCTTGAGATAAACTTACAAAAAGAAAGTCATTGTTAAAGATATTTTGACTTATATCCAAACGGCAATGGTCGAAATGTAGGGATGAAAAAACTTCAACTCGCGTGTTTTTAACACAAGTAGCAAAGGGGATGTTTCCAAGTAAAACGCCGAGTCGGTAAGTGTCTTGCAGTCCTAGTTTAAGGCTATCGTTACATACGGACGCCAGACGTTCGCCAACTTTGACTATTCCTTCAGTCAAGGCTAACTCTCCTCATTAAGTACAAGTATAAATTAGCAATCTAGTTGCATATTGGCAAGTGATCTGCGGCAAAAAAGGGACTCGCGTCCCTTTTGTATTACTAGCTTTGCTTAGAGTCCTGTTCTATTTGCTTCATAAGCTCGTTGGCTTTCTTCATAGCGCGTCTTGCGCTTGAAGTCCTTCGCTTATTAAGTAATATATCGGAGAAGCGTAAGTATTTATCAGCAGTTTTGAATCTTAAATCGTTAACATCCTGAAAACCAATAGGAAAGTTTTTCGAGAACAGATCCACATCCTTCACCAAGTTATCGAGATGAGTTGTCGTCCTTGCCTTTTCTAGGCGAGAATAAAAGTTTTCAAACTCTTCTTGGAACAGGATTCTAGCGGCATCTTCTGGAAACGGTAGAGGGCTGTTGGAATCTAGCGCTGTCTCATATAATTTCATTTCCAGCACTGCATCTTTCATCGCATTACTTATCTGTAAGTTCTCTTGATGCTCTTCTACGTTTGAAAAGAAGGTGTTCCCAACCTTAATAAGAGCAACAAGTGCAGCTGCGTCTTTCTTTTGGAGTGCTTCAGTGAGGTGCTGACCGAAAACATCGCTAGATAACGAACTTGGCGTGAAAGGATAACCTTGATGAATCTGATTTAACTCATCCTTGAGCTCATAGATGGATTTACTGCCGTCTTCTTTACTGTACCGAGACTTTTCAAGTTGACTATTGATTTGCCTTGCTATCGAAAGTAACGTGGAGTGCTTGCTTGACTGAATATCTAAGGCAAGAACTTCTATTTTATGTGAGTCAGGGTAGTAGGTTTTTGCTTTATCAAGTATGGACTCAATTTCATCATAATTCGGGTAGTTGTTGGCATCAGAATTCAAAACCTGATCAATTTCAGATTCAAACTCGCTGAGAATATAGGTCTTGTGTAAGCGTAATAAGCCAGCCTTAACGACTGGATGTAAGCTTTTTTCACTATTAATCAGTGCTAAACTTTTTTCTGCTGGCGTATCAAGCTGCCACTCTTGTCCGGCAATTTGATCATTTTGCTTGCTAATAACGGTTTCCAAAGTGGCGATGGTTTCTTGTTGCTGCTGATAACCAAATACAATGCCGCTAACTAATAATATACTCGCTGCCGCGCCGCTAGCGATAGGCCAATAGCGCATATTCAATTTGCGTTTCAACTGCTCAGGGGTCAGCTCGTTCGGAATGATGCCAGTTGAAAATACGCTTGAAAATATTGGCCACTTAGATGCGGGCATGTTAGTTGGTTTAGAGACCTTGATCTTCTGTTTGAGAGCTTCATTAACTGGAGTTCTTGCGTAAGGGTGTTTGCAACTCAATAACTCGTAAGCAATACAAAATAGAGCAAACATATCGTCGCTTAAGTTCGGTTCCTTACCGGATAACAGGTTGAGTGATGCATAGTTGGGAGTATAACCAAGCGTTTCAACATTTTCGGATTTACGTTTAGCCGCATATTGATCCTGCTTTAATTGATGAGTTTTAGATACACCAAAATCAAGCAACTTAACGTTACCCTCAGACGTTAAAATCACATTAGCGGGCTTTAGGTCGGCGTGCACTACACCAAGAGAGTGAGCATATGAGAGCGCATCGAGTACCTGATTTAGGATTGATAAAGTTGCATTAAACTTCAGCCCATGCGGCCTAGAACGCTGTATTAAACTCTCTAATGTTTCTCCATTAATATACTCCATAACTAAAAAGTATATTTCGCCATCAACACCAAAATCAAAAACCCTAATGATATTAGGGTGGCTTAACCTTTGAGTTTGTTGAGCTTCACGTATTAACATGCGTGCAGTCTCTGGTTGAGAAGCAAACTCTTTCTGTAATATTTTTAACGCAACGTAGGGTGTTTCTGAACCTGAAGATTCAAGAATCTTATCTTTAGCTAAGTAAACATCGCAAAGCCCACCATGCCCAATAACCGACTCAATTTCATACCGATTTTTAACGGTCGTTCCTATTAAGCTTTCGTTAATAACATCTTTGTTATTATTTAATGAGTCATCTTTATTGTTTTTTTTCTTATTAACTAACGGAGTGTTTTCTTTTTGAGACAGTTTTGTATTTGTTTCATTTTTATTTTTAACGGAGGTTTCATTATTAGTGAGTTTGGTTGATTTAATTGCATTGTCTCGTTTTTGAGTCTTTACAATTTTAGTTTTATCTCCGCTCTCTTCGTTATTTATAGAATTGTTTTTATTACTGTCTTCCATCACAAGAACTCCGTATAAATGATGGGGGAATATATACCTTTCTGCTCAATGAAAAGTCATTATGTTAGAATTTCTCGGCCAAACTAACATTCGTTTTTTTATTGATGAAAGTCTAAGTGTCAAAAATTTGAACTTGGTTGGATAATTAAAATTGTTGAACAATACGTGATTGCTTTGATAAAAAAATGATTCATTATTCCGTGCATGATTTTCAATGGCAGTATTAATGTTTTTATTAATCTTACTGTTAATAAGAAAGTAGTTAATAATAAAATTAAAAATAATATCTAGCAGGTCTTTGGCGAGGTTTACATGAAGTTGGTTTTAACCATAACAAGTTTTCACAAATTTACTCCAGAGATTGAGAGTGAGTTCGTGTTTGAATCAAGTGATGAACATGCCAAGGTTACATTTGGTAGGTCTGAACAATGTGATTGGACACTACCAGATCCTGAAAGAGTGGTATCCGGAACTCACGGAGAACTGATTAAGTTTGGTGACAAATACTTGATAAAAGACCTCTCAACTAATGGTACTTTCGTAAATAATGCTGTAACTCCTGTGGGTCAAGGAAATGAAATAGCACTAAGCAATGACGATATGGTTAGCTTAGGGGATTATCAAATTTCAGTTTCTGTTCAAACAGATACAGATGTATTCAGTCTTGAGACAAGTAAAAGTCTTTCTAGCGCTCCCCCTGAAGTAGTCTCAAGTCCATCGGAAGAGGAATTTGTTGACCTAGGCCTTAGTGCTAGTGAACTATTAAACGAAAGTGTTCCTTCTGACTTTCAGCTAGATATTGGTTTAGTCGATGATTTTATTGATATCCCAAAGCCCGAAAAACAGAGCACCGTATCTGAAACTTTACCGAAAGTTAACCGACAATCAGAGCACCTATCGACTCCCAACTTTGATACCAATGGGGGTGAACTTGCGGCTTTTGTTAGAGGGGTGGGTATAGATCCAATGATGATTCCCAGCGATAACCGAGAGGAATGGTTCGAACAACTGGGGGAGTCATTTTCTTTGATGCTAGTTGGTTTAATGGAAACACTGCATAACAGAGCAGTGTTTAAACAAACAAATCGACTTAGTCATACCGCATTTCGTAAGTCAGAAAATAACCCTTTAAAGTTTTCTGCAAACTTAGAAGATGCGATTCATAACTTATATAACCGTCAAACCGCTAGCTTCTTAAAGCCAAATGCAGCCATTAAAGAAGCATTTAATGACATCGAAAGTCATGAGCAAGCCTTAATGAAAGGTGTTGAAGGTACGGTTTCGAGTGTTATGTCACTTGTTGAACCTACTTCTATATACTCAGATGCTTTAGCGAAAGACACGGTTATTAATAAGGTTATTCCAGCTAGAAAATATGCTCAAAGTTGGAAGAGGTTTGAGGATATTCATGAAAAGTTATCCGATGATATTATCAATAAAGAGTCTCCGTTCTATTTAGAAGACTTCGCTAAGCACTATGAATTAGCATTAAAAAACAAAGGCTAGGAATTAGGGTGATGAAAAAGTTTTACCAATATATTTTGTTATTAATTTCAATAGCTTTATTTGGGTGCTCAGCAGCGAACCTAGTTGTTGATCCATACTCAGATTTAGAAATAGCAGCAAGTCATAACATTAATCCTGATTCAAACGGCAGGCCTTCTCCTGTAGTGGTGTATGTATTTGAATTAACGTCAAATACCATTTTCGAAAGCCAGGACTTTTTTTCTATTTATGAAGAAAGTGAAAAAGTCTTAGGACCTGATTTAGTGAATAAATATGAAGTTTCATTAACTCCAGGTCAGAAAGAAACATATCAAGCAAGTATGTCTCCAAAGACAGAATATTTAGGCATTGTCGTAGCGTTTCGAGATATTGAAAACTCAAATTGGCGACAAGTCATTAAAGTGGATAAGACCGGTTACAACACATATCAAGTATTGTTAGAAGATCTGTCTTTGGTCGTTAAATAACGTTTAGTTGGCTAATTATAAATGACGCAATACTCCAAGACGGCTTGGTGCGAAGGAATGTTTTTACGTCCCCAGCACTTCCAACAACAAGAACGCGCAACCTCTCAAGAATTCAAGGGCTTACATCAGTTAGGTGGGGCTTACAATTGGGGAGTTTGGAAATGTCGAGTAAAAAAACACGCGCTAAAAGATGGTCTTATTGAACTTGAGCATCTTGAAGCTGTTTTGCCAGATATGACGTTGGTTAATACGTTAATATCCAACGATTCAGTTTCGCCTCTACTTATTGATAAAAACACTGAAAATACGTTAGTAAAAATAACTCTCCCTCTTTCAAGTGTTACAGGTAAAAACGTTTCGGATGTAAGCGAATCGATCGTCTCTCGTTATGTACTTCAAGATATCGACGTGATAGATAACCTTACAGGACAAGATGAAGAAACCATCCAAGTTGCAGCCCTTAACCTAGAGTTGAAAGCGAGTAATGACAAATTAGCGGGTTATGTGGAGTTACCTATCTTAAGGATCAAAGAGGTAACTCCTGAAGGGGAAGTTATACTAGACGATGAGTACGTTCCTCCGCTTATCAATCTCCTTAGCGACAAAGTTATGTCAGCCTATCTACGTAACGTTATCGCGATGACAAAGATGCGTGCTGACGTTATTGCGCAGCGCTTGATTAAGGGTAAATCTGCATCGGCATCTGCTGTTGATTTCATCATGCTCCAAATGCTGAACCGATATGAGGCTAAGTTAAAGCATTTCAGTGAGTTAGATAGGTTACATCCACTGGAATTAGCGACGACACTTAAAGGTTACATTGGTGAGTTAGCCACTTTTTCTAATAAAACTAAAAGAGTCCCAAGTTTGCTTGCGTATGATCACTTAGATGTATCAAGTGTCTATAGCGAGTTGAATCAGATACTCAGTCAGTACCTCAGTGTTGTTCTTGACCAAACTGCGACCAAACTTCCGTTGGAGCCTCGCCAGTACGGTATTCAAGTGACGCCACTTCCAGATAAACGCTTGCTTGAGTCATGCCAATTTGTGCTAGCAATTAAAGCAGATACCACAACAGATGAAATAAGACGCCTGGTCCCAGCGCAACTCAAGTTTGGCCCGGCAGAACAGATTCGCGATCTAATTAATAATCAGATCAACGGTATAAACGTATTGCCGTTGAGTGTCGTCCCGAGACAGATTCCTTACCAAACGGGTTATGTCTATTTCGAAGTTGTCAAGAAAGGGCCATTTTGGATGAGGCTAAAAGATAGTGGCGGTATTGCGCTTCACCTATCAGGGCATTTTCCGAATGCTGAACTTGAGCTTTGGAGTATTAATCAATAGGCGCGCTCTGTATGGAACAAACGATAGTAAAACCAACACCGGGTGGAAGAACTCCCGCATCGAAACCACAATCAGAAAAGTCTGTGGATAATACCGTAGTTATCTCAAAAAGCCCTGAATTGGTGAACAATGATTCAGTGGTCGCTTATGGGAATAACTCTCTACTAGCAGAGGCGAATGGCCTGTTATCTATTATCGGTCAAATTCGGTCGACAGCGACTCATTCCGATCCGTTGTTTCTAAAAGAGACATTGGCACAAAAGCTTAGAGATTATGAGAACCGATTACGTCAGCATGACGTTGATTTGGATACCATTGATACAGCTCGTTATTGTTTATGCTGTTCACTAGATGAAGTTGTCCTTAACACCAATTGGGGTGGGCATTCATTCTGGAGTCACGATTCATTACTTAGCTCCTTCTATGCTAGCAGTCAAGGTGGGGAAGCGTTTTTTAAGCATCTTGATAAGTGCATGGCGAAACCAGATGCGAACTTAGATTTGCTTGAACTAATGTATGTGTGCTTATCTCTCGGGTTTCTGGGTCAATACCGTTTAGAAAAAAATGGACTGGAATCGCACCGGAAATTGAGAAGACAGGTTATTGCTACTCTTAAGTCTTATGGGAGAGGAGTCCCTCAGGAGCTAAGTAATAGTATCGACCAACACATTTTGAATGGCTCAAAAGCTTCTGATAGAGCCCCTCTTTGGGTTGTATGTTCTGTAACGGCGGCATTATTGGTCTGCATATATATGTATTTTAGCTATGAGCTAAATAAGGCATCCAATCGCACCTTTTCTCAATTAGTCAATTTGATTCAACCGCAACAACTTAACCAAGATGCAACGTCAGAATCAAAATCAGCGCCAATTGCAGAAAAGATTTCAATGTATCTAGCAACTGAGATCGGTAAGGGGCTAATCAATGTTGAGCCGCTGCAAGACAGGGTAAGAATTTCGTTAAAGTCTCAAGATCTATTTGAATCAGGTAGTGCTGATGTTGTCGCTTACATCCAACCCGTTATTTCTAAGCTTGCGAGAACATTGGAGTCGACCCAAGGCAAGATCATTGTTACTGGTCACACCGACGATAGGTCTATTTTCACGAGTAAATATCCCTCGAACTGGCACCTATCATTAGCTCGAGCCACTGCTATGTCTGAACAACTGATCTCGAATAGTGCATTAGAAGGGCGAGTGATACCCGAGGGATTGGGGGATGCAAGACCATTAGTTGAAAACAGTAGTGATGAAAACCGAGCTATTAACCGCCGGATTGAAATCGACCTTCTTGTCGCGAATTAATAATAGGTAGATAGAGATGCGTATTAAAGAAATTGGCAGAATATTTACTCAAAGATGGTTTCTCGGTCTTATCGGTGTCGCTGCTTGTTCTATTTTCATTTGGGTTGTTGGTCCACTTATTACGATAGCGGGATATGAGCCCCTAAAGAGTGACTTTCAACGGCTAGTCACTATTCTTGTGTTGGTGTTGCTTTGGGCGATATTTAACGTTACCAAGCAGCATAAGCAAAAGGTGAAAGAAGACGAAAGTATTCAAACGTTGCTTGAGGTTGATAGCCAATCAGATAAAGAAGCGGCAAGTGAAATTGACTTAATGCGCGAGCGTATTGAGCAAGCTGTCAAAGTAGTGACGAAAACACACAAAGGCAAGAGAAGCTTGTATGACTTACCGTGGTATGTATTGATTGGCCCTCCTGGAACGGGGAAAACAACCGTATTAAAGCAGTCGGGGTTAGAGTTTCCATTAGGAGACAGCCTTGGCTCTGACTCTATTGCCGGTGTAGGTGGCACTCGTCACTGTGATTGGTGGTTTGCAAATAAAGCAGTTCTTATAGATACGGCTGGCCGGTATACGACACAAGACAGTCAAGAAAAGGTCGACTCTAAAGCGTGGCATGGTTTCTTAGGATTGTTGAAAAAGTATAGAACGCAAAGACCAATTAATGGTGCGATTGTTACGATAAGTTTAGCCAGCGTGATGTCTCAGACTCGAACCGAGCGAAGTCTTCATGCTCGAGCAATTAAGTCGAGACTTCAAGAACTGAAAAACCAGTTAGGCATGCAGTTTCCGATTTACGTATTGCTCACCAAAATGGATTTAGTTGCCGGTTTCAATGAGTTCTTTGCTGATTTAGGTAAGGAAGAACGAGAGGAATTATTTGGTTTCATGTTCCCTCGTGAAGTGGATGATGAAAGAGGCGTTATTTCTCTATTCAACAAAGAATTTCATGGCATGTTGGAGCGCCTTGATGCCCGTATGCTTAGAATACTTGAAACAGAGGACGATTTAGATAAACGCGCGCTTATCTTTGAATTTCCAAAGCAATTAAGAGTGCTACAAGCTAATCTTGACGAGTTTTTAGCTGAAATTTTTGCACAAAACAGTTTTGAAGAGCCTGCCTTGATTCGTGGTGTGTTTATGTTGAGTTCGGTTCAAGAAGGCTTACCAGTCGATAAGCTGATGAATGAATCAACCAATGGACTTGGGTTAAATCGTTTAGCTCTAGCAAAGAGTCAGACTGGTTCTCATAGTTATTTCGTAAAGAATCTTTTTGACAAGGTTATTTTCAAAGAGCAACTGTTAGGAACAGTTAATCGTCACTATCAAAAGCAGTCAGGTTGGATGCGTCGAGGTGTTTACATTGGATGTACAACGCTACTGCTAGGAGCTTCTGCGCTTTGGTTTATGAGTTATAAGTGGAACTCACAGTTAATTGTCGATACCAATGAACAAGCGAGCCATATTGATGCAATGATTGGCGCTCAAAGTTTAGATTTTGAAGCGGATATTGTTTCAGCTGTAGAAACATTAGATAAGTTGATGACGCTTCCTCTCGGAAAGCAAAGCGACTACGGTGATGCCGACTCTGTAAAGAGGTTTGGTCTCTATCAGGGAGACAAAGTGTCTCAGGCGGCAAACAATGCATATTCTGATGCTTTGACTCAATATTACGCCCCTCTGCTTCTTGATAGCTTGGTGTCAGAAATGGAGAGCAATCAACAGCATCGTGAGTATTTGTACGAAACGTTAAAAACGTATTTGATGTTATTCAATCCAGACAAATATCAACAAGATGAAGTGTTGGCTTGGTTTAACTTTTATTTCGAACGTCAATATCCGGGTGAGCTAAACGCAGACTTAAGAAGACGTTTGCTACAGCACACTCAATATTTATTAGGCAACGATGGACAAGGCTTTACTTACAACACTGCTGCCGTGACGAGTGCTCGAGAAGTGTTGACTCAAATGTCTCTACCTGAACGTGCTTATCAGCGAATGAAAATACAATTTTCTAAGAGTCATGTACCTTCATTTCGCTTGACTGATGTATTGGGACCTAAAGGGCTTGAGCAGTTCGAGCGAGCTAGTGGAAAACCGCTATCACAAGGCATTTCGGGCTTCTACACGTACAATGGTTTTCATAGCATTTTTCAGATTCAGATCAACCGTACAGTAAAAAGCCTAATGGAAGAGAACTGGGTTTATGGTGACGATCTTAAGGCTCATGAAATTGATCAAGATAGTGCCATCCAAGGCGTTCAGTCACGATACTATCAAGATTATGTTAATGAATGGAAAACGTTGATCGAAGATATTCAATTGAAGCAGGCTCCGAGCCTAGAACTTGCGACAGAGCAAGCGAGGGTTTTATCTGGAGTTGAAAGACCAATCGAATCTTTGTTGAGAGCAATCCAAAAAGAGGTTGCTCTATCAAAAGTATCATTGTCAGAAAATCAAAAAGCCGCTTCTGAAGTTGCTGGTAAAGTTGCCAAAGTTAAGTTTTCAAATACGGCAGATAGACTAGACATGTATTTACCTGAAGAAAACGGTTTCAATGTTGCTCTGCCAGGTAAAGAAGTCGAATCGCATTTTTCAGAGATCTTACGCCTTGGTGAGCAAGACTTTGATGATATTCAACAAGCAATGGTTAACTTGCGTTCGTATTTAAGTGACTTATCAAGCTCTGGTAACAATCAGAAAATTGCCTACAAAAGTATTTTAGATGGAACCGTTACACAAGATGTCGCAGCTTCCTTTGCTCGTGCTAAAGAACTTTTGCCGAGACCATTTAATCAATGGCTAGGTGAGCTTTCTCAAGAGTCGGTTAAGTTTGCGGAGAGCGGTTCGAAGGATCATCTAAATCAACTTTGGGTAACACAGGTGGTCCGCCCTTATCAGCGGACTATTGCTGGCAGATATCCATTCGAGCCCAACGCGAGCAGAGAAGTTAGATTGAAAGACTTTAAGCGATTCTTTGGTTATGGAGGTACGCTTGACGCATTCTTCCAAGAATACCTCGAACCGTTTGTGGATACTTCGAAAAGTCGTTGGCGATTAGAAAAGGAAATTGGAGTTCGTCCAGAAACACTAATGGTCTTTCAAAGAGCGCAACGTATCAGGCAGTCTTTCTTTGAATCTGATAATTCATTACGCGTAGAGTTTGGGATGAAGCCTGTTTATCTAGACCAGCACATTACTCGATTTGTCTTAGAGTTGGGTGGACAAGATTTGGTTTATAAGCATGGACCAGCAAGAGCTAAATCGTTGAGTTGGCCTGCCGGTCAAGATCAGACTCGAATTGTGTTCACACCACCTGAATCTAAACGCGAAATTGCGCATACCTATGAAGGTGAGTGGGGCATATTCAAGCTTTTGGATCAATCACTTAAAGCAAGGCCAGAATCGCGTAAAGACAATATAGTTATGATTGATTTAAAGGGAAATAAGGTGCAGCTAGAGCTTATTCCTTCTAGTGCCATTAATCCGTTTTGGTCAAATGAAATGGAGAGGTTCAGATGTCCACGAACCTTATAACATCAGGCTGGGGATATATCGGCAAAATGCCTGCAAAAGGGGACTTTGTGAAAGATGGTTTATCACAAGATTTCTCGGAGCGTTGGCATGATTGGCAACAGGCGGTTATTGCAGTCAGCAGGGAACAACTGGGTGAAAGCTGGAATGAGCACTTTTTAACGGCTCCTGTGTGGCACTTTGCTTTGGATATTAGCTATTTAGAAGACTCAACCTACATTGGTAGCATGATTCCTAGTGTTGATGCATGCGGTAGATACTTTTTCTTTACTATAGCTCGTGCCGTAAAAGGTGAAGCTGCGCAATATTGGGGTGACAGAGCTTGGACCGAGGACAGTGCCGCTCTTGCTCTTTCGGTACTTGAGGACGATTTTGTCTTTGATGTTTGGCATAAGAGTACTCAAGAAAAAAATGACCTCGTTGCGAATGTAACAAGTGAAGTGAGGTCTCTGGAGTTTCTTTATCAAAGCCAAATATCTACAGTTTTTCATGATGACGGCAATACTGATCAAAACACGCTTTTGAATTACCTCATTAAAGAAAAATTGAGTAAACCATGTTTTTGGTGGACTGAAGGTTCAACGAAGGTTGAACCATGCATGTTCATTACGAGTGGATTTCCTTCAATTGGTCAGTTTTCAGCCATGCTTGATGGCGGTTGGAAAAAGTGGAATTGGTAGGATAGAAGAATGAGTTGGAACTATTTTACCTTTGCTAAATCGCACGCAGGAAAAGTACGCCCTTATAACGAGGATGCTCTGTTGGATATGACAGAACAGCATATTTGGGTGGTTGCCGATGGAATGGGTGGACACAGTGCTGGCGATATAGCAAGCCAGATGCTAGTGGATAGAGTCGCGCGCCACATGCAGGATGTCTCCAATACTAATATCGATGATATCCGAAGAGTGGTTCAAGAAGCGAACTTAGAAATTTACCAATACGCACAAAATCACTTAGACGGTAAAACGATGGGAACAACACTTGTTTTGTTGTTTATTCAGGATGGGTATTACCACTGTCTTTGGGTGGGTGATAGCCGAATTTACCAGCTTAGAAGTGGTAATTTTGTCCAAAAAACACGTGATCATAGTCAAGTCATGGACTTAGTGGATCAGGGCTTATTGGCATTTGAAGATGCTGAATCTCACCCTCTTGCAAATGTTATTACCAGAGCTGTTGGGGTCGACGAAAGTGTCACTATTGATCAAGTTTCAGGGCAGTTGGCTGACGGCGATCAGTTTTTACTCTGTAGCGATGGGCTCTCTAAGGAACTTACGAGTGATGAAATTCATCGGACATTGTATGCAGACTCAGTCAACCAAGCTGGATTAGCGCTCATGCATTCGGCTTTGGTTCGGGGCGCAAGTGATAACGTAACTTGTGCTTTGATCAAAGTTCGCCAAGCGCAAACGGAGTGCGAAACAGTAACTAGAGAAGACGCGACAATACCTGTCTTTCTAAGAGGGAGAGCTTATGAGTAATGAAATGTTTGATTGGTATGAACAAGCGTTGGCTCCTATATCTCAAGAAAATCCTACAGGTGTTGATCCTAGAGAGGATGTATCACCACAGTCTGCTTACTATCGGTTGAAAGATCAGCGTATGGCCGCCCGCAACGCTGAACGTAATGCTCTTATAGAAGAAGAAAGTATCTATACCCACAGTAATTTATGGCGAGTATTTATTGAAGATGTCCCAGAAATACTCACGAATCAGTCTAAAGATTTGGAATTTGTTGCCTGGCTTATAGAAGCCCTAACTCGATTGTATGGTTTTCGTGGTATGGGCGTTGGCTACAAACTCGCAACCAGTTTAATTGAGAACTTTTGGGATGATCTGTACCCAATGCCTGATGAAGATGGTATTGAGACAAGAATATCGGCGATTATTGGCCTCAATGGTATCGATAGTGAAGGAACACTTATTTTTCCAATTGCTTGTATACCATTGACTGACTTAGGCGTGGAGCAAGCTTATGCCTATTGGGAATATCAGCAAGCTATAGAGCTTGAGCGCTTAGACGAAGATAAGCGCCGAAATCGAGTCGAGCTTGGGGCTGTTGAGCTATCTGAAATTACAACTACGGTTAAGTCGACTTCTGATACGTTTTATCGAGAATTAATCACGGATTTGGAGTTCGCTACGGAATCATTTAATGAATTCAGTCAGCGATTAGATGAAGCGGTCGGTGATGTGACTCCTAGTTCTTATATATCAAAAAGACTTGAATCAATACACTCGGCATTAAAGCACCTTCTTGGAGATCGTTTTAATCAACCACAAGCAGTGATTGAAGAGCTAGAGGATCTTGATGAATCTTCTTCTGAACAACCGTTAAGTTCACAAAGTTGTGATGCATTATTAGCGACAAACATGAAATCACGAGAGCAGGCAATTAGACAATTGCAGCAAGTAGCTGATTTCTTCCGAGAGAGTGAACCTCACTCACCAGTTTCTTACTCCATCGAACAGATCATTCGTTGGTGTGGGATGCCTCTGCCGGAGTTACTGGCGGAACTTATCTCCGACGGGGATGCAAAGAAAAGCTACTTCCGTTTGGTTGGCATAGCAGAACAAAATGAAAATTAATAAAGGGAGAATGGTATGACGAGTATCCACTCGAAACTATCACGAGTACGGAAGCCTCGTGTCCACATTACCTATGATGTTGAAACTGAAGGTACAACTCTTAAGAAAGAACTGCCTTTTGTTGTAGGTGTAATGGGTGATTTCGCTGGTCAAAACACAGAAGCGTTGAAGCCATTAAAAGACCGCCGTTTTATTCAGATCGATCGAGATAACTTTGACGATGTACTCAAAAAAATGAATCCATCGGTGAAGTTTAAAGTTGCGAATAAGCTTGCGAATGACGATTCACAGTTTGAGGTCGATTTAAACTTTAAATCAATGCAAGACTTTGAGCCTGCTGCGATCGTAAATCAAGTTGATCCACTACGCCAATTGATGGAAACGCGTAATAAACTGCGTGATTTGATGACAAAAGTTGACCGCTCAGAAGAGCTTGAAAATATCCTAGAGGATGTTTTGAACAATACGGACAATCTGGCAAGACTTGCAGGCGAGTTAGATCTTGACAAGAAAGCGAAGTCAGACAGTACTGAAGGAGCGGAATAATGACGACTGAAGCTGAAAAACAGTTAGATCCAACAGTTAATGAACAGACAACTTCATTCTTAGATCAAGCTATTGGTGCGACTAAGCAGACCGAAGCTTCTCGTGCTGAGGAGCTGATTAAAACGCTCGCTGAAGAAGCAATGAAAGGGACAGTTACTTGGAACAAAAACCTAACAGTAACTTTTCGTGAAGCGATTAATTTGCTCGATAGGCAGATTTCTGATCAGTTGTCTGAAGTAATGCATCACCCAGAATTACAGAAACTCGAAGGTTCTTGGCGCGGCTTAAATTATCTAGTGATGAATTCAGAGACCAGCTCTACTCTGAAAGTTCGCATGATGAGTATGACCAAGAAAGAGCTACATAAAGACTTGAGCAAAGCTGTTGAGTTTGATCAAAGCCAGATCTTTAAAAAGGTTTACGAGTCTGAGTTTGGTAGTGCTGGTGGTGAACCGTATGGTGCATTGATTGGAGACTATGAGTTTACCAACCACCCAGAAGATATTGAGTCGTTACGCCTAATGTCAAATGTAGCGGCTTCTGGTTTCTCTCCATTCTTGTCCGCGGCTTCACCAGCACTATTCGGCTTTGATGAGTGGACTGAGCTGTCAAAACCACGCGACCTAGATAAGGTATTTGAATCACTAGAATACGCCCAATGGCGTTCGTTCCGCGAGAGTGCCGATTCGCGCTTCGTTAGTCTGACGATGCCAAAAGTCCTTGCTCGTTTGCCATACGGACAAGCTACCGCTCCAGTCGAAGAGTTTGGGTTTGAAGAGTTCGAAGTAGATCCTGTTTCAGGTATTGCTGTTAACGCTGAACATAACGACTACTGTTGGATGAACTCTTCGTATGTTCTTGGTGTTAAGTTAACCGACGCATTTTCAAAATATGGATTTTGTACTGCCATCCGTGGTGCAGAAGGCGGCGGTCGAGTGGATAACTTGCCAACGCATTTCTTCATGAGTGATGATGGCGACCCTGATATGAAGTGCCCAACAGAGATTGGTATTACCGACAGACGTGAGGCGGAGCTTGGTAAGCTTGGTTTCTTACCGCTTTGTCACTACAAAAACACCAACTATGCAGTGTTCTTTGGTGCGCAAACCTGTCAAAAACCAGCGAACCATGAATCCCCTGAAGCAACGGCCAATGCGGCCATTTCTGCCCGCCTACCTTATATGATGGCAACATCTCGTTTTGCGCATTATTTGAAAGTAATGGCTCGAGATAAAATTGGTAGCTTTATGGAAGCAGAAGACGTTGAGTCTTGGCTGAACCGCTGGATCCTAGGTTACGTCAATGCTTCTGAAGGCGGTGGTCAAGAGATCAGAGCGAAATACCCTCTAGCAGACGCTCGTGTTCAGGTTAAGGAAATTCCTGGCGCACCTGGTTCTTACAATGCCGTAGCATGGCTGAAACCTTGGTTGCAAATGGAAGAACTGACGACATCTTTGCGACTTGTGGCCAAGATCCCTCAGTCAGGTGGATAAGAAATGAATTGGCTGGTCGAAAGGCCAGCCATGACCAATCTTTATGTTCTAGATGGAATTAGCAGTGTCACTTAACTTTCGCGACCCTAGCAAGCTAAAACATGAGTTCAGTACCGGAGGCTACGCTGAACTTGATAGCCCGTGGTTGACTCGATTCAATGAATCTTCTGATCTTGTAGCGTCAGCGCGAATTTGGTTAGAAGGTACACGTTCAAGAGATTTGGACAGCTTTCGTCATAGTGTGATGAACACAATTAACCGCATTGATGAGCTATTAGAATCTCAACTCAATGAAATATTACATCATCCTGAGTTTCAACAGCTCGAAAGGGGGTGGGTTGGAGTTAGGTATTTATGTGAACAGGTTGATTCTCGTTCATCGGATTCTGTAAAAGTTAAGGTTTTAACGGCGACATGGAATGAAATCAGTAAAGATGCTTTAAAAGCCATCGAGTTTGACCAATCAGCACTATTTAAGTTGCTCTATCAAAATGAATATGGCACGGCAGGGGGAGAACCCTTTGGTGTGGTGGTTGGAGATTATCAGCTTCGCTGTGATCCTAGTAAAAATTATTTTGATAGAGATCTGTCTGTGTTGAGTAAGATCTCTCAGTCTGCAGCTGCAGCATTCAGCCCATTTATCATGTCTGCGTCGCCAGAGATGTTTGGTGTTGATAGTTTCGCTCAACTCTCTGCGATAAGAGATATAGCAGCCCAATTTGAACAGGAAGATTATGCAAAGTGGCGTAGTTTGAGAGACAACGATGATGCTAAATTTATTGGTTTGACTGCACCTAACGTCTTGTTCCGTCAGCCATACAAAAGTGATGGCTCGCGGAATGATAAATTCAACTTTCAAGAACACATCTACGACTCCAACCGAGATTTGCTGTGGGGGAGTAGTGCGTACTGTTTTGCTGCCGTATCAATTAGAGCATTTCAGGAACATGGTTGGTTCACGCATATGCGAGGGATTAAACAAGGCGATTACAGTCAGGGTATTATCGTCGCTCCTACAAGGAGCACGATGCGTGTTAATGGCAAGAATGACCGTGAAAGATGTCCGTTAAACTTGAAAATCTCTGAGAGAAAAGAACAAGAATTGTCTGAGTGCGGTTTTATTTCTATTTCTCCAATACCTGAGACCGATATGGTAGGGATGACCTCGAATGTATCTCTCTACAAGCCCAAACAATACGCAGAAAAGCATATTTCAACGAATGCAAAACTGACATCGATGTTGCAATACACATTGTGTGTATCGCGAGTCGCACATTATCTCAAGGTTATGGGGCGTGACAAAATTGGTGGGTATCAAGACGCGGAAAGCCTAGAGCGTGACTTTCAACGCTGGTTACACCAGTACACTACCGCATCAGATGAAGCGTCTGATGAGCTTCGGGCTAAATACCCCCTAAATGAAGCAAAAATTACAGTTCGAGAGAAAAGAGAAACTCCTGGACATTATTACTCAGTTATCCATTTGCGACCGCATTTTCAACTCGATCAAATGGTATCTAGCATTAAATTAATTACCGAATTATCACCAGAGCACATGGTGTAAGGAAATAACAATGACTCAATGGAAAAATGCTTTGTCCCAAGGCCTATTGCAACACGCTCTAGAGCAATTAATTGATGAAATTAAAGCAACGCCTAAAGATGCGAGCTTGAGAAGTTCTTTCATTGAGCTTCTGTGCATTTATGGGGACTTCGAGCGTGCGGACGCTCAGCTCATGCAATCGATTAAATTGTTTCCTGAGTATCTGCCTGGTGCAAGTCAGCTGCGACATTTAGTGAAAGCAGCTCAAGCTAGAAAGGATTTTATTAATGGTGCGGCTAGTGCCAAAGTATTAGGTGATGAGGAATTAACTAAAGATCTTGTTCGATTTAATCTTGCTCTCGGAAATCAAGAGTACGAAGAAGCGTCACGTCTATCACATCGCATTGAAGAGCATCGTACTATTAAAGGGTTTAACGTAAACGGCACAAACTACGAAGATGCTAGAGATATTGATGATCGTTTAGGTGGTTACATTGAACTGTTTTCTACAGCAGGTAACTATTTTCTTGTACCCATATCGAGCATCCATACGCTAGAAGTTAAAGCACCTACTTCTTTGTTAGAGAGTATTTGGCGACCTGTCGAGTTTGATATCGATGGACTTGGTGAAGGCGAAGGCCATATGCCTTTGACGTATGTCGACTCAGAGACCGATGCGCAAAAGTTAGGTCGAGAAACGGATTGGAAGCAGATTGGTGAGCAAGAATCTTTTGTTGGCTTGGGTCAAAAATGTTGGTTAGTCGGTGACTCAGCGCTTCCAATCTGTGATTTGACTACATTATTAGAACAGAAACAAATAGCGTAGAAATATCATGTCGTTAACCGTTTCTCTGCTCGACAAATTGATAGATAGTGATCCTCTCACTCGAGATGAGAAAGACTTCCCTGCAAGCCAGCAACAGATGTTGAGCAGCTTACTTAGAGATCTAGAGTCGATGCTGAATAGTCGTATTGGATGGAAAAACATTCCTGATGATCTTCTAGAGGTTCGTTATTCAATATTGAATTATGGGCTGCCAGATTTTTCCTCAATGCCCTATAGCAGCCAAGAAGGGCAGAATCAGCTTTGCGACATCGTTCATGATGCAATTAAAGAGTTTGAGCCGAGGTTAAGGAACCCTCATGTCCAGATTTCGGACGAGAAAAACGCTATTGATAGGGTATTGAGGTTACAGATAAATGCCACTTGCTTAATTGATAACAGTATTCATGAAGTGCGATTCAATTCTGAAGTAGAGCCGGTAAATTTAGGTATGAAACTGAGTAGAGCAAAATGAGTGAAGAGTTTCTCAAGTACTATAATCGCGAGTTAGCTTATTTGCGTCACAAAGGGCAAGAGTTTGGTGAGCAGTATCCCAAGATTGCCGCGAGACTTCGTATTAGTGAGGAACAGGTTGACGATCCACACGTAGAAAGATTGTTAGAAGGCTGCGCATTCCTAACAGCAAGGATTAGACAAAGCTTAGACAATAGTTACCCTCAGTTTACAGAGTCTTTGATGGGACAGTTATATCCGGATTTTCACGCCCCAATCCCGTCAATGTCAGTCATTAAAATGAGCTGTTCTAACTCCACTTCCTCTTATTTTGATGTAGAAGAAGGCGAGCGAGTTGTTATCGGTGCTCCTGGATATCATGAGTGCGAGTTTAGAACTTGTTATCCGGTCAGAATGTATCCTGTTGATGTGACCTCTGGCGTTTTTAAAAATGCGCCTTTCAAGCCAGTTGGCTCACGATGGGAAAGCAATGCTCATTCAGTTTTGAAAGTACAGCTCACGGCTCAAGATGAAGAGACTCCTCTTGGTGAAATGGGGGTAGAACGGCTGCGCTTCTATTTAAACGGTCAATCTCAATTGACTTTTAAGCTCTACCAAATGCTGTTTCAAAACCTAATTGGTTTATCTGTTGTTGTGGATGGCAAAGAAGTTCGTCCTTTAACCAAAAGACATCTTTCTGAAGTGGGATTTTCAGAAGATGAGAAAGTTGTGCCATACAGTAAAAGAAGCTTTTCAGGAGCAAGATTACTTGTTGAGTATTTACACTTTCCTGAGAAGTTTATGTTCTTTGATATCACCGAACTTGGATTATCAGAGCTAGATCTTAGAGAGCAAGTCGAACTGTATTTTTACTTTGATACCAACGATGACTGGCTTCCAAAGCAAGTGGACGAAGAAAGCTTAATGGTAGGCTGTGTGCCTGTGATCAACTTATTTAAAAGTATTATGGAGCCTAAGCGTATTCTACCAACTGAATACGATTACCACTTGTCTCCACAATACCAAGAAGCTGAAAGTAATGAGGTTGTCTCAATTTCTGACGTAACGTTGAGAAACTGGAACAAAACGTACCACAATTTGCCATGTTATCACGCTGGTGAGCACACGCATTATACGAACACTAGTGAGATTTATTGGTTGATGAGACGTGAGGATAAGAACTGGGCTGGTGGGTATGATGAGCCAGGTAGAGAAACTTACATTTCTTTTGTTGATAAAAAACATCAATTGTTCAGCCCGGATAGCCGGGAAAACTGGTTAATGTACGTGGAAGCTGAGTGCTGTAACCGCAACTTAGCGCAGAAACTTCCATTTGGAGGTGGGCTGCCGCAAGTATCTTTACCGGAGGTAAATGACAATTTCGAATCTGTTCGTTGTTTAGTTTCTTTATCAGAAACTATTCGGCCAGAAATGGATGAAAGCACACGATGGCAGTTAACTAAGCTTTTAACTTTAAACCATTTTACCGAGGAAGATGGTTTAGCAACTTTGAAGCAGACCCTTAATCTCTATGCATTTTCTGGGACAGCAGAAACGAAAGCGGTAATCGATGCTTTAACTAAGTTAGAGTTTGAGCCTACTACAGGAAGAATTAGTCAGAAAGGCAAAGTTGGATTTGCGCACGGTATAAAAATTATTTTGACGGTTTCTGATCAAATTTTACCTAAAGAGCAGATCTTTCTCTTAGGTAGTGTTTTATCTGTTTACTTCTCGCAATATGCTGAAATTAACATTTTTACGCAGTTAGAAATAAGACTTAAGTCCACAGGAAAGTCTTTCCACCTATGGCCCGCATTAACTGGCGATAAGGTGTTGCTATGAGCGCGGAACAATTTTATCGAGAATTAAAGCAACATCCATTGTTTGAAGCGATTCATCTTATTGAACACGAAGTTCTGCAAGCAGAGGCGCAAATAGGAACAGATGCGTTACCGAAGCATGAAAAGCTAAACTTAAAGGTTAATCCATCATTAGGTTTTGAAAATGCTCAGCTTTGTGAACTGAAAAATATAGATGACAGCAAGTTAGAGATTGAGACCAATTTAATAGGCCTAACGGGTGAGCAAGGTGTGCTTCCCCAGCACTATAGTGAATTGGCTTTACATCGCCAAAAAGAAGGTGATACGGCTATGGTGGACTTCTACGATATTTTCAATCATCGCTTATTATCTCTTTATTATCGATGTTGGCAATTGAGTCAGCTGACTGTTCAGTCTCGTGCGCATGCGCAGGGCGCGCGTTCGCCGTTAGAAAGCTGTAAATCGGCATTAACTGGGAAAGGGAGTTCACTGTCCCGGCACTATGGTGGTGTGTTTGCTTCACCAATGAGAAGTAAAGGTGGACTAAAAAGTATTCTTGAATGTTTATCTGGATGCCAAGTAAAAGTTCATGAATTTCAAGGACAATGGTTACACCTTACGAAAGAAGAGCAAACACGCCTTGCATCCCGAACTATGCCTGAAGGGCAGTTTGCTCAACTTGGTTTAGGAGCTTCTTTGGGTTCGAAAGCATGGAATATCAACGCGGGGACAACAATAGAATTTCTGCCAAAAGATAAACAGCTAGTTAGTAAATTGCTTCCTAACCAACCCAATATAGCAATCATTAAGAACGCTGCTTATGAGTTGATTGGAAAACATAAACAACTGAAGTGGCAGCTCACCACCAAACATAGTTTGCTACCACAAGCTTGTTTATCGAAACAGCAGGGGCAGTTAGGTATTGGTTCTGTGCTTAAAAAACACGAACGTACAAAAGATCGAACTATAACAATTACTATTTAAAGGAAATGTAATGGCTTCACTCTCACTTTCAGCGTTGGTCGAAAGATTGTCTCCTCAGGCTAAGGAAACACTTGAACAGGCAGCTGCGATGGCAAGCTCCCGAACTCATCACAGTATTGAAATGTCTCACTGGTTAATGATGATTATCCGCCATCCTGACGATATTTACTCTGAAGTTTTTGACGAATTTGATGTCGATAAAATCAAGGTTGAAACCGATATTCAAAAGGCATTAGAAAACTACAAAACAGGATGCCAGTCGGTGCCAGGGCTATCAGCTCATACGGTGACTGTTATGCAAAATGCCTTGTTATCTGCAACCATTGAATTCAATCAAGAACAGTTGGGGTGCATCCATCTTTTATTTGCCTACTTGTCTGATGATACGTTAGTCAACATGGCTGGTTCGATTAGTCCTGAACTAAACAAGATAGAACCATCTCGCTTATTGAACTTTAAAGAAAGTAATGCCCCTCAATCAAGATCGAATGACTTAGCGCAGTCAAACGCGAATTCCGCCTTGAATCAATTTACAACAGACCTTACTGAGCAAGCTAGGGAAGGTAAAATAGATCCGGTGATTGGTAGAGATAATGAAATTCGTCTAATGATCGATATTTTATTAAGACGCCGACAAAACAACCCGATTCTTACGGGAGAAGCTGGCGTTGGAAAAACAGCCGTTGTTGAAGGTTTGGCGCAAAAGATCATTGATGGCGATGTACCTCCCGCTCTGCAAAATGTGGCGATTAAGTCTCTGGATTTGGCATTACTGCAAGCCGGCGCAGGCATGAAAGGTGAGTTTGAAAACAGGCTTAAGAACCTTGTGAAGGAAGTAAACGACGCTCCACAGCCTATTATATTGTTCATTGATGAAGCTCATGGCCTAATTGGCGGTGGTGGGCAAGCGGGCCAAGGTGATGCGGCGAATATTCTGAAGCCAGCATTAGCGAGAGGCGAACTCAGAACGATAGCAGCAACTACGTGGGCAGAGTATAAAAAGTATTTTGAAAAAGATGCAGCTTTAACTAGGCGTTTTCAAGTCGTAAAGGTTGATGAGCCAGCCCCTGAGCTCGCGATCGAAATGTTACGAGGCTTACTTGATGTAATGGCACAACACCACGATGTTCATATCACTAACCAAGCTCTCAATGCAGCGGTCCAACTCTCAGCTCGATACATTAATGGTCGTCAACTGCCAGATAAGGCGGTTTCTGTTTTGGATACGGCCTGTTCTCGAGTTGCGTTAAGTCAGTCATCTACACCGGGAGGTCTAGATGCGAAAAGAAACAAACTTAAAGCAAAGCAAGCTGAGTATGAGCATCTTAGCCAAGAGAATCGATTAGGAGCATCTCTTGATGTACAGCTGCAAAGTGTCCGAAAAGAGATTGATGCGCTATCTAATGACATTATTGAATTAGAAGTACTTTGGGAAAAAGAAAAAGAATGGGTAAGTGAAGCTAAGTCACTTAGAACCCAAATAATCCAGGAGGGTTCTGAGACTGCGAGAGACAAGTTACAAGAGCTTGAAAATAACCTCTCCGCTAACTCACAGCCCTTAGTTTTTTCGCATGTAAATGAAGCGCTAATCGCAGAAGTTATTTCGGATTGGACCGGTATACCGCTGGGTAAACTTCAGGATGATGAAATCCAAGCAGTATTGGGTTTGAAAGAAAGTTTGTGTAAGCGAGTTGTCGGGCAGGATCACGCTTTAGAGCTCATGTCTGAAGTGATAAAAACCGCGAGTGCGCAGCTCACGGATGAGACACGACCAAATGGTGTATTTCTCCTAACCGGACCAAGCGGAGTGGGTAAAACCGAATCGGCTTTGGCGATTGCAGAGAAAGTGTATGGTAGTGAAGAAAATGTCACGACTATCAATATGTCGGAATTTAAGGAAGAGCATAAAGTCTCATTGCTATTAGGTTCTCCTCCTGGTTATGTCGGTTATGGAGAAGGAGGTGTACTGACTGAAGCTGTTAGACGTAAACCTTATAGTGTAATTCTCCTCGATGAAATGGAAAAAGCGCACCCTGGTGTTCAAGATATTTTTTATCAGGTATTTGATAAAGGCTCAATTAAAGACGGTGAAGGTCGAGATATAGACTTTAAAAACACTATTATTATTATGACCGCGAACACAGGGACCGAAACGACGATGTCTTTGTATTCTGATCCTGATTTAGCGCCTGAGCCGTCAGCACTAAAAGATGCTTTACGCGATGATTTGTTGGTTGACTTTAAACCAGCATTTTTAGGGCGTGTGAATGTATTACCTTATTTGCCTCTATCAAGAAAAGTATTGATAGAAATAACAAAATTAAAGTTGGATAAAATTACGACTCGTATTCGTAAGCACTATAACGCTGACCTGTTTTTTGATGAGGAACTAATTAATGATATTGTAGACAATAGCAATGAGTCTGGGAGTGGTGCGCGTGTGGTACAAACAACCATAGAAAATACATTGCTTCCGAAGATTTCTCATGAAATATTGCATGCAATTCTTAATGATAAGACGTTTGATGAAATTATTGTTAAAGGTACAACTAGTGGACTCGATGTCTCAATAGTTTAACATCCTTTACACTCTCAATAATAATTGGGAGTTGGTTCATATTAACTATTATTTTTTATAAAAAACGCTTAAATTCAATCTTATTTAAAGATATAACAGGGCGTATTTAAAATGAAGTTTTTGATACATTAATCACTAATTATCACCAAACGTCAGATAATTAAATTACTACGATATATGTCAATTAATAATGCTATAGGAGATTAGCATGCAGTCTAATACGTATCTTAAATACGCAGATATTAAGGGTGAGGCAACAGCCGAGCAATACAAAGATTTGATTACACTACTATCTGTAGATTGGAGTGTAGGTCGTGAGATCTCATCATACACTGGTACAGCGATGGACCGTGAAGCGAGCGCTACTCGTCTATATGATTTGACTATCACCAAACTTCAAGACCGTTCTTCTCCTGACTTATTTAAAGAAGCGACGATTGGTAAAGGTAAACCAGCGGTTTTCCATATTACTAAGCAGGGTGAGAAGGTTGAAGAGATCATGAAGATCGAACTGACTGATGCGATGATTTCTAACTACTCAGTTTCTATCCAAGACGATCGTCCAGTTGAAACTATCACAATTTCTTACACAGAAATGATGATGACAGTGACTCCTACTGACGATAAGAACAACACTTCTGCTCCATTGGTATACGGCTACAGCGGTGTTAAAGGTCAACAAATGTAATTTTCATGCGGGGGAGTATTCCTCCGCATTTTTTGAAAGAAGTATTTAATGAAAAGAGCAACTCAAGATAACAATTTCATCCGAATTTCTTCGCCATTCGGTAAAGATGCCATCATACTAAACTCGTTTGAGTATAGAGAAGAGATCTCAGAACTTTTTTCATTGCGTGCTAAAGCTTACTTTAATGATCAACGAAGTGAGTTAAACGAAATTATTGGTAAGGAAGTTACCATTACCCTTGAAAATAATGAGGATGTTTCTTCAAATCCTCGTTATATGCATGGTTATGTTTCTGCTGCAAGATTAGAAGGGAAAAGGGTTTCTAATACACATAAAGGCGAAAATTATAAAAACATAGAATTATTAATAGAGCCTAAATTACGTTTCGCTGAATATCGAAAAAATTGCAGAATATTTCAGCATAAAGATATAAAGGAAATTATCTCTGAAGTACTATCGGAGCATAGTGTTGCCTTTAGTTTTGAATTAACCAAGTCCTATCCTAAATACACATACAAAGTACAATATGAAGAATCAGATCTTGAATTTGTTCGACGTCTGTTATCGGAGGAGGGGCTATCATTTTGTTTTACACATACTAAGTCTGCCCATACGCTCAATATTTTTGATGACATCAGTTTTTATAAGCCGGGTACTGAGTTTTTAGTCGATTTTGATACAGGTACGGCGAAATCTAGCCACATTTCTTCTTGGCATGAAACGCAAATTCTGACTACTAAAGCGAGTCAAAAGTCAGGCTATAACATGCTCAAGCCTTCTTCGAATCCTAAAAATACTGCAAAGGGTGAAAGTGATTTTTTTACAGTACCTGGAAGCGAGTATTTTGAATACATGGGTGAAATGGAGAGCAATGATCAATACGCACTGAGAAACACGCATGCAATAGAAGCACTACAGCAAAATGCATATTTGTGTCGTGGCGTGGCTACGTGCAGAACATTCAGTGTGGGCAAGTGCTTCAAGTTTAAAAAGCATGAAGATAAATCTCGAGTCGGCAAAGAATATGTACTGTCTTCTGTTTTTTTGTCTGCTGCTGTTTATAACCAGACTGGTCAAGGTGGCACCGGTGCGCAAGGTGTCAAAGTCTCGTTTAGTTGTGTTGACTCAAAGACAATCCTGCGTCCTTCAGTTAACTACCCTAAACCTCAGATGAAAGGTTTGCAAACCGCAGTAGTTACGGGGAACAAAGATGGTGAAATTTACATAGACAAACATGGCCGTATCAAAGTTCAGTTTCACTGGGACCGTGTTGGTAAATACGATGTAAATAGTTCATGTTGGATTCGTGTTGCGCAAAATATTGCAGGTAACGGATGGGGGTCGGTGTTTCACCCTAGAGTCGGACAAGAGGTCATCGTCGAGTTTGTTAACGGAGACCCTGACCAACCAATCGTTACGGGGTCACTATATAACGGTAGTCAACTCCCTCCTTACGCTTTACCAGAGCAAAGTTCTCAGAGTGGTTATAAATCACGCTCTGTACAAAAAGGTACATCCAATTTTAATGAGTTGCGCTTCGATGATAAGCCTGGTGAAGAGCACATTTATCTTCATGCTGAAAAACTGTTCCAAATGCTAGTTGAAGACTGTGTTGATATCGCCGTTGAAAACAGTAAAACCGAAAAAGTGACCAATGATGTTAATCAAGAGGTTGGTCAGAACGCGAGCTTGAAAGTAGGTAAAAACTTTTCGAATGAAACGGGTGAAGTGCTGTCTTTTAATGCAGGAAAGAGCGTCGAGATCAAAGTAGGTGGTGCTTCTATTCAGATGTCTAGCTCTGGAGAAATCAATATCAAAGGTAATAAAATATCCATTAACGGCTCAGCTATTGCTCTTAAAGCTGGGCAAATTTCATTGAACTAAGGTGATTTAAAGTGGGTAAACCAGCCGCAATTTTGGGTAGCTTTCATCTTTGCCCTAAAAAAACAGGAAAGATACCGCATGTCGGTGGTCCCGTCGTTGTTGGTTCACCAAACGTAACGATTGGCGGGATACCTGCGGCAAGACAAGGCGACAAGCTTATTTGTATCGGTCCTCCGGATAGTATCTCAGCAGGTTCTTCTAGCGTAACAATCAACGGTAAACCAGCCGCGAGAGTCGGCGATTCAACGTCTCATGGTGGCAAAATTCTATCTGGTATGCCTACGGTTTTAATCGGAGGCTAGATGCCACTCGCATTTCAAACGCATCTTCTATCTTTTAATGGCCGTTCACACACCGTTCGCGAGATAGCTGATGATTCTTTTAGATTGTCCGAGGAAATCCGATCCCCTGACTTTGCTCAATCAATAGATGAGCATATATTAAGCCTCCTGCGCTCTGAGCGCGAGAGTCTTGAGCAAGCTGATATCAAGGGGAATCTCTGTGTTCTTTTACCATCTTCGGTAGACAAAAGTTTGCTTAAAGCATTGATAAGCGAGCTTTCTATTTTCGTTGACCAAACTGTCAATACTGAAATTTACTTTTATCCTTATGGCCAAGCTGCATTTTTGATGGCACTAAATCGGATAAATCGTGAAGTTAATGAAACGCAAGCGACTTGGATACTGGCTATAGAGGTTACGAGCGATGTAGAAGGGCATGTCAAACCTCAAAGCTCTATCATTTTAACCAAGTGTTTTTTTCGACATTCAGGTCTTGTGCCTGATGTTGTTCGAATTGATTTAGATGCCAAACAACAACGCATCGCCGTGGACAAGGTGTTTAAGCAATTAGGAGTAAGTTGTGAACATCCACTCAGTCAATTGTATTTATCCGTTAATAAGAAAGAACCGCAATGGTTAAACTCAATGCAATTCTTGTCTCCGTGGGTGACCGATCAAACTCAGTATCAATTTGTTGATATCAAACTTGGCGGATTGGGTGCATGTGGCGGCGTTTTAAAAGCGTTAGTGATTGATGAGCTTCAAAGAAGCAGCCCCTGCCCAGACTTTCACGTGTTGCAAGCCGACATCGAGCCAGATGGCTATGCGGTAGGAGTAATATACAATTGGCGTAGTGAATAGGTCTGGCTATTGCTTTTCCTTCTAGTAGCTGAGGTTTTAGTGATGCAAATGTTATGGGGGATTGACTCGAAATTGGCCCTTTAATGATGTTTGGACAATGACTAGTCGCAGCTTGCTTTTCAAAATAGCTTTGCTCACCGCGTTTTTACAGTGTTCTTCTCGCTTTCTGATTAAATAGCCAGCCATAGAACACAAACCACATGAAAAGCTGTTCGACTCAAGATATCCTTACCGATATAAAATAACTTGAGTTTTTGGCTTGTTCGAGATCCCACCCGTGACGCATTCCTGTTTATAAACGGTACATGGACTCTGACAGAAGCAAGCCTGCTCATAGAATTGGCGGAAAGTGAATTCGAATGAAGTTTATCCACACCTCAGATTGGCATCTTGGTCGACAATTCCACAACGTATCACTACTCGAAGATCAACAAGCAGTACTCGAACAACTGATTAACTATATTGAACACAACCCCGTCGATGCAGTTGTAGTGGCGGGAGATATCTATGACCGTTCGGTGCCACCAACGGTTGCAATAGAACTGTTAGATCGAGTCGTGAAACGCATTTGTACCGAGTTAGAAACACCAATGATATTGATATCTGGCAACCATGATGGTGCAGAAAGGCTAGGTTTCGGCTCAGAGCAAATGAAAAATGCAGGTCTCCATATTGTTAGCAACTTTGAAGATATGCTCACTCCCATCATCATAAAAACGGACTCTGCGGATGAGGTCGCGTTTTATGGTATGCCTTATAACGACCCTGAACAGGTTAGGTTTGCCTATAAAGCCTCGGTATCCACTCATGATGAGGCTCATCAATTGCTTGTTGAGCAAATTAAAGAGCGCTTTATCTCTAAGCAAAAGCGCGTGCTCGTGAGTCACTGTTTTGTTGATGGGGCCATCGAGTCAGACTCTGAACGACCATTATCTATTGGTGGCTCAGATCGCGTGAGTCATGAACACTTCGTAGATTTTGACTACGTCGCACTTGGTCATTTGCATCAGCCTCAAAAGAAAGGCGCAGAGCATATCCGTTACTCTGGCTCTCTCATGAAGTATAGCTTTGGTGAACAGAACCAGAGAAAAGGTTTCACGTTAGTTGAACTGGACAAGAAAGGATTCGTTTCTGCAAAGCATATTGATCTTACGGCTCCTCATGAAATGCGTATTGTAGAGGGCGAGCTGGATAAAGTTATTGAGCAAGGGAAAACAGACCCCAAGAATGAAGATTATTTGTTAGTTCGTTTGATGGATAAACATGCGATTTTAAACCCAATGGAAAAACTTCGTTCAGTGTATCCAAACGTTTTACACCTTGAGAAACCTGGCATGTTAATTGGGGTAGAGCAGGAAATGGCGCAAGCAAAGTTGGCGCGAAGCGAAATTGATATGTTCCGAGATTTTTTTATTGAGGCGCAAGATAGCCAGTTGTCTAAAGAGCAAGAGCAAGCTGTTACTGACATTATTAAGCAATTATCACAGCAATAGGGACCAAAGATGAAACCAATTAAACTAATCATGCAAGCCTTTGGTCCGTTTGCAAAAACTGAAATCATTGATTTTGAGAAGCTTGGCAGTAACCCTCTATTTTTGATTAATGGTCCTACAGGTTCCGGTAAAACGTCGATCTTAGATGCCATTTGCTTCGCCCTTTATGGTGAAACCACAGGTAATGAGCGACAAGGTATTCAGATGCGGTGTGACTTATCCGCGCAAGATTTACCAACCGAAGTAGTTCTCGAATTTTCGTTACACGGCAAACAATACCGAGTTGTTCGATCCCCTGAGCAGGAAGCGCCCAAGGCCCGTGGTGAAGGGATGACGATTAAAAAGCACACTGCGGCTCTTTATGAACTCGGTGAGACTGAAACGCTTATCACCAGCAAGACGACTCAGGTTAAAACTGAAGTTAGCAATATTATTGGCTTGAATGAAACTCAATTTCGTCAAGTTATGGTGTTGCCTCAAGGAAAATTCCGAGAACTGTTGCTTGCTAGCTCTAAAGAGCGTGAAGAAATTTTTGGCCAGCTCTTTCAAACTGACATATATAAAAAAATTGAGTACGCGCTCAAAGATAAAGCGAGTGCAATTAGTAAAGCGAAAGGCGAATTTGATAATCAAATTCGAGGTGCTTTACAAGTTGCAGAAGCGAGTTCTGAACAAGAACTATTACAACAACTGGAACAAGTAACTAAGCAATTAGAGTCTGATAAAAAGAATGAGCAAGCAGCGTTAGATAAGCTCAATACTGCTAAATCTGAATTGCAAAAAGCGGAAACCTTGAATGGAGAGTTTTCGAAACGAGAGCAAGCAGAAAGCGCACTCAAGCTGCATCTAGAACACTCAGATTCGATAAAAGCTCGTCAACAGCAATTAGAAAACGCTAAAAATGCCAATAAGATAGAGTTGCCCTACATCTCATTACAAAATGCAAAAGCTCAAACGCAAGAGCTTAGGCAAAAAATCGTAGCTTTGAAAGAGAGTCTCGAAAAAGCTCATGTCGTTGCGAGAGAACAAGAAAACTTGCAGCAAAGTGCAAAAGAGGCCGCGGCAAAGGTCCCGCAGTTAACGCAACTGCAGTATCAGCTTGAAAGTATGAAAAACAAGTTGGTCGAGAAAGACAATTTGGAAAGTAAAATAACGGCGGGTTATCAACAAAAACAACAATTTGAAGCAACGTTAAAACAGTACATAGAACTAAAAGATAAGTTAACGTTACAGGCCCAGCAGGGACAGAAGGAGCTAGAGAAAGCACGAGTTGATGTTGCGCTTATTGGCAGCATCGATGCGGAAATAAAACAAAAACAACGGCTGCTACAGGATCTACAAAAGCTGCATGATCTTACTTTAGAGCTCTCTAAACTCAATGCGCTAACTGTAGGTAAGCAGCAGTCACTAAACGAAGCCAGTCAGCGCTATATGCAGTGTCAACAAGACGCTGATACGATAGAGCTTAAGTGGCACAACGCTCAAGCAGCAGTATTAGCGCAGCGACTAAAAGCAGGTGAAGCATGCCCGGTGTGTGGTAGCGAAACGCATCCTAACCCCGCAACGTTTGTTGAAGAAGCCGTTACAAAAGAGCAAGTTCAGGCGGCTAGAGCGAAAGAGCGAGAAGCTCAAACCTTGTTGAACCAACTAAGCAATCAGCTAGAACAACATAACGTTGTCATTAGTCAGTATCAGAATCAGTATAACCAGTTGAAAGAGGAGTTGGGTGAGTATGCTACATCTGAGATCTCGACGGTTCAAAATGATTTGCAAGCGCTTAATGCTCAACTCCTACGTCTACAAGCTATTGATATTGAAAAATTAGAAAGGAACGTTGAACAGCTTAATCAACGCTGCGTCGTGGGTGAAAATAAAATTCATGAGCTGCAGAATCAAATGGCGGCAAATGAATCAACCGTTAAAGCGAACCATGAACAATTGGCTCAATTACAAGCTTTTATTGACCCAAAATACAGTTCCGCTGACTTGCTTGAACGTGAAATTTTGCTGACAAAAGAGCAAATTCTGAGTTTGAACACAGGCTTAGAAAAGGCGCAAAACGCTTTGCAGCAAGCGATATTGGAGAAATCAAATGCGGAAAGTCACTTAGCGACGAACAAGCAGTGGTTATCTGAGTCAGAGCAAAAACTTAGCCAAGCAGAATTAGCGTGGAATGAGGCACTACAGGCGAGTAAATTTGAAGATGAAAGCCATTATCTAAGTAGTCGAGTGGGAGATGATGAACTTCAAGCCTGGCAGCAAGAAATAGACAGCTTCAAACAGGCACAAACCAAGCTTGAGCAAACACTACATGATTTAAATCATGCATTGAAAGATCTTGAAAGGCCTAATTTAGAGTCGTTTAACGACAGGTTAACCACTCTGCAGGCGCAATATATTGAAGTAAGGAATCAACTTGATACCACACGCTCAATATTTGAACGTCTTGAAAAGGTTCGTAAAGATATTGCCGTGTTGCATGAGAAAAATAGTAAGTTAGAAGAAGAATACAAAGTCTTTGGTACGTTGTACGACGTTGCTAGTGGTAAAACAGGCAGCAGGGTTAGCCTACATCGCTTTGTTCTTGGTGTACTGTTGGATGATGTGCTGATTCAGGCCTCTCAACGTTTAAGCCTTATGAGTAAAGGGCGCTATATTCTTGCTCGAAAAACAGAGGGCTTCAAAGGTGCTGCGGGTCGCGGCTTAGATTTAATGGTTGAAGATGGCTACACAGGAAAAACGCGTGATGTTGCGACACTTTCCGGCGGTGAATCATTTATGGCAGCGCTTGCTCTGGCACTTGGTTTGTCGGATGTTGTGCAATCCTATAGTGGCGGTATTCGTTTAGACACTTTATTTATTGATGAGGGCTTCGGTAGTTTAGACCCAGAGTCTTTAGATCTTGCTATTCAAACGCTAGTGGACCTGCAACAGACTGGGCGCATGATCGGTGTTATTTCTCACGTTTCTGAGTTGAAAGAACAAATGGCGCAGAGGATTGATGTAGAACCATCAAGACTTGGTTCAACGGTGTCGATTAAATCTCAATGTCGCTTCGCTGTCTAATTCAGTGACTACTGTTAGATCAAAAAGCCCCTAATGTTGGGGCTTTCTGACTAAGTCGCTACTGTTCGCAAAAGTGGCCTTCTTTTGGCGATTGGGTAATCGCATATTCGCCATCGAGGTTGCGATAAACAATCGTGTTCCAAACAGAGCCATCATCCAATTCAAACTCAATAGCATAGTTGACGCCACTAACGATTTGCGCGTGAACATTCAGTATTTGTTTAAACGACGCTATTGTGTCCATTTTCTTTAAAACAAAGGCCATTGCCTTTTGTGCATCAGGGGTCGCGTTAAACTCATTCCACCCACCTGGCATGTTTCCTTGTGCATTACATACATCTGCCGAGGTCGTTAATTGTGTCGTTTCGCTCGGCTTTTCCTGCTGACAACCTGCAAGTAACACCAAAAGTGCACAAACTGACACTGTTTTTAATTTCATAACAATAACCTCTGTCTATAACGCAACGTATTATAGGAGGGTGATATGCCTACGAATGTCTATGTTGTGCAAAGTTTCTATATGCATAGGGTTAAATGCTGACAAAATATACAAGCATGGTCAGCTTGTAAGTCAAAAATAGAGCAATCTTGTTAACGATTTGCTGAGATGACGAGGTTTCGGTGTTCAGCGCGCTATTGATGATGAAGAATTGTGATGTGTCCCTATTAGGGCGATGGTGCGGCTTAGTGATCGATTTGTTATCTTCTAGAGTAAAATCAATCACTAATTAAAATTTAGGTGTTGTATGAAATCGATAAAAATATTTTTACTTTTGTCACTTGCAACTTTATTTGGTTGTACCTCGAAGCCGGATGGGGTGGAACCCGTGAATAATTTCGATTTAGAGCCATATCTAGGTAAGTGGTACGAAATTGCACGCCTAGACCATTCATTTGAGCGAGGCTTATCCAACGTTACCGCTGAGTATCAGGTTCGCGAGGATGGTGGGGTTAAGGTGATAAACCGTGGATATTCCGAAGAAGAGCGACAGTGGTCAGAAGCTGAAGGCAAAGCTTATTTTGTTGAAGATAAAACGGTTGGACACTTAAAGGTTTCCTTTTTTGGGCCAATATACTCTTCTTACATTGTTTTTGAGCTAGGTGAAAACTATGACTATGCGTTTGTTTCCGGTTACAACCACGACTATTTGTGGCTACTGTCTAGAACGCCTAACGTTGATGAGAAAGTAGTGGAGCGCTTTAAGTACGTAGCTAAAGAGAAAGGTTTCGCTATAGACGAGCTCATTTTTGTTGAACAAGAGAAACAAAGACAGCTTTAAGTTCATCAGCGTGGCTGAAAAAGCGGACAGAGGGGAAGCTTCCTAATTAAGAGCTCAGTTTGTCATTTCGCTTAACAGTAATTTGTTACCGCGTAACTTAATGTGGTCAAAATGGATATAGCCCCATCATTTGTGATTACTCGTGATGGGGCTTATATAAATTTGAGTGAGCGTCGAAAGGTTGATCTATCAACAAACGGTTATGGTTTACTTAATCAAACGAACGATCAGGGAACCTGGTGCTCGAATAGATTCAACATTGTGGCTAAGTACTGTGCCGCTTGTTGGGGCGGTGTAGCGTTTAATCTCAGCGCCAAAGCTGTCGTATTGAATCGCAAGAAGTTGGCCTTGCTCGACAAAATTCATCAAACTGACATGAGGCAGTACAAAGCCGCCGTGTGTCGCTTTCACACTGACGATTTCGTTTCCTTCCAAGCATGACGTAATAGGGTCCATATCACCTTCAACAATGTTATGCTTTTTCAGCACATTAAAAATGCCTGTTACAGTTCGGCTGATAAGTTCTTGCTCGGTGTATCGCCCCATACCTACTTCAACAGTAATACTTGGGACACCATGGTTATTCCAAACCGTTTCAAGGACGCCAGCATCTCCAGGATCATTTAAAATCGCATCAGGATTAATGAGGCGAGCCATTTCTAATGATTGCTCGATTCGGAAATCTGCAAACACGTAAAGTGGATAGGCCGCACCACTGGTTTGAGTGTGAAGGTCAATGGCTAAATCAGCATTTGGCTTGAGCAAATCATTCCACAATGCATATAAGTAACGTTGGGCCTCATTGCCGTTTTGGTCACCAGGAAAAAAGCGGTTTAAGTTTGCAGGAGACGCATCAGGGTCTGCGGAATAGAAATCGCGGCTGTGGTTTAGCATACCTGGCATGTTAATGGTTGGAACAATAGTGACAGTACCAGCGACTTCAGTGCCGATGAGCTCTCGAGCAGTTTTCTGCGCTGCTAACACACCATTGTACTCATCACCATGAACCCCTGCGGTAATCATGATTTTCTTGCCAGGTTTTTCACCTTTGAACACTAGTACAGGTAGGTGTTGCCACTGAGAGAGAGCATTCGTTGCGATGCGAAACCAAAACTTATGCTCGCCCGAATTTAGGTCTGCTACATTGAGAGATTGAATCACTTGATGACCCTGAATCACGTCATCGAGAAATTGTGTTGCCATTAAAGTTACCACTCCAAAACCATAAGCTAATCTAAAACCTTAGCGTCGTCATACCATGAATATTAATAAGGCGAGAACATGTCTCGCCTTAATTACCAATTGGTTTCGTTTTACGCAAAACCCATAATATGAGCTGCGATAACGACGATACTTGATAGGGTAAAGAGTAATAGAATAAATCGCCAGCAGAATTTTGCCCAGTCACCCCAGTCGATACGGCAGACACCAAGCGTTGCCATGAGAGATGCCGAAGTAGGGACGATAACGTTAGTAAAGCCATCGCCAAGTTGGAATGACAAAACTGCGACTTGGCGCGTAACTCCTGCAATGTCTGCCAGAGGGGCCAGTAGAGGCATCGTTAGTGCCGCTTGTCCGGAGCCTGAAGTGACAAAGAAGTTGAAGATAGATTGGAATACATACATTAACCATGCTGCAGCTACGTCAGGAAGCCCACTGATCACGCCGCCAGCACTGTTTAGAATTGAGTTCAGTACACTCGCTTCATCAGTTGTACCACCACCAAGGATCAACAATACCCCTTTTGCACAACCCACTAATAGGGCAGGTGCAAGCATAATAGCTGCACCTTCTTTAAATGCATCAGCTGCGCAGTTTAGCGTCATACCGTTCAGGCGGAAAATCGTACCGATGATCGCGACAACAAAGCCCATAGTGAAAAATTGAGACGCGATTTCTGGGATGTACCATGCGTTAGCGACTACGCCCCAAACGACCCACACCGTGGTCGCAATAACCGTAAGGATAACGAGTGTGTCACCTAGGTTCCAACGAGAATCTTGATTGCCAAGCTCTTGCTGACGGAAATACAGGTCTGTGCGATGGCTGTAAGAAAGTTTAGGATTTGACTTCACACGAGCGGCGTAGATCATTGTGAAAGCGATACCGATTAACGTAAAGCCAGCCCATAACCCCATGCGTACTGTCATGCCGGATAAAACAGGTACACCCGCAATGCCTTGCGCAATAGCGACGGAAAAAGGGTTCATCCAAGAAGTAGCGAAGCCAATTTGAGTCGCAACATAGGTAACCATTACCGTAGTGATACCATCATAACCAAGGCGAACCATAAGCGGCGCGATAATAATCGCAAACGCTACGGCTTCTTCACCCATACCAAATACCGCACCGCCTAGCGAGAACAGCAAAAATAGCACTGGAATGAATAGAGCTTCGTTACCTTTGGTCTTATCGATAAGGCGCAGGATACCGTTATCGATTGTGCCTGTGCGCATTACAACGCCGAAAGCACCGCCGATAACCAACATGAACATAATCACGCCGATTGCGCTGCCCCATTTAGAGCCAGAAACTAGCCCTTCGAAAGGGAAGTTCATTAGACCAATGCCACCACCAGAAGCAAACAGGCCAACCTTGTTGTAAACCAATTCACCGTTTTCGTCGGTTGCATAAGAGAAAGAAGAAGGATCGATAACTGTGCGAGTTTTTTCTGCACCGTCGACCATGTAGGTCACCTGTTGGCTATCAAAATGACCAGCAGGAATTAAGTAGGTAAGAATCGCAGCAAGAATACCAACAATGAAGATCAAAATGAGGGTATCTGGCATCTGCCACGACTTGGGGGTAGCAACCGAGTCTGCTGGTTGCGCATGTGTGTGAGACATAACTTACTTCACGTTAAATTCAATAAAGCATGAAATATCGATAAAATAGAATAAAAAGTCAATATTAATGCTTATGTTGAACTATAAATTCATCAAATATTTGAAGTGAAGTTAATTTGATTGTTTTGTGGTCAAATGTTGGCTTAATGTTTCAATATGCGTTGAGTTTGGATGATTCACGAGCTTTCATAGTACATCTACAGGTGATCTAATCACTTGATTTCTGTCTGTTCTGCATAAAAAGCAGCGACATCACGAAGGTCTTCATCATTTAACATTTTTAACTGTGCTGCCATCATTTCTGCAAGTGGCCCTTTACGCTCACCGGCTTGATAAGATTTCATGGCATTGTAAAGGTACTGAGCATTTTGACCAGCAAGGCTTGGATAGGTGTTGTTCGTTGCGATGCCTGTAACACCGTGACAATAGACACAGCTAGGTGATTTGATTTTACCTTTATCAGCATCACCAAACGGTTCGGCATAGATAGCGGAAGAGAAAATAAAAGAGATTAAAAGTACAAATCTGAGCATGGAAGTTATCTATTCGCTAGAAATCATGCCGATACAATAAAGCTTCCCCTTAGGGGAAGCTCAATGATCAAAATCAAATTAAAGTAGAGATTTTATACTTGATAAGAAAGTGTCGATGTCTTTCGCTGAAATATCTTTATGAGTTACAAAACGAATTGGATTTCCAGGGGTTATCGTGATGTTTTGTTCCTTTAGTTTCGCAGCGATACTTACTATGTCCACTTGAGGATCAAGCTTCGCGAACACGATGTTCGTTTGAACAAATTCAGGGTTGACTGAAAAACCAGGCAGTTCTGCTAAGCCTTCCGCTAAGGTTTTTGCGTTGATGTGATCTTGTTTTAGCTGTTCCACTTGTTCGGTAAGGGCAAGTTTGCCTGCTGCGGCAAGAATACCCGCTTGACGCATACCACCGCCGACCATCTTTCTTAAGCGACGTGCTTTTGCGATGTAGTCTTTGCTACCAAGCAGTAGCGAGCCAACAGGGGCAGCCAGACCTTTCGACAGACAGATCGTCATTGAATCAAAGTACTGACCGATCTCTTTTACCGGAACATCAAGTGCAACGGCTGCGTTAAAAACGCGAGCGCCATCTAGATGCATCTGCAAGTTATGTTTATTCACGAAGTCACGTGCTTCTGCTAAGTAAGACAGAGGCAGTACTTTACCATTAATTGTGTTTTCTAAGCTGAGAAGCTTAGTGCGAGCAAAGTGACAATCATCTGGTTTAATCGCAGCAGCCAGTTTATCAAATGGTAGCGTGCCATCTGGGTTATTTTCGACTGGTTGAGGTTGAATTGATCCCAAAACCGCCGCGCCACCAGCTTCGTATTTGTAGTTATGTGCTTGTTGCCCACATAGATATTCATCTCCCCGCTCGCAATGCGCCATTAAACCGAGCAGATTGGCTTGAGTGCCTGAAGTGGTAAACAAAGCTGCTTCGAAACCAGCAAGCTGCGCAGCAAATTTTTCAAGCTCATTGACCGTAGGGTCATCACCATAAACATCATCCCCAACGGGGGCCTTAAACATGGCTTCTCGCATGGCTTGGGTGGGCTGTGTAACGGTATCTGATCGAAAATCCATGAATGTCTCCTTGGTCAAAGTCCTAAATATATCCGCAAAGGCGCGCTTTGCTTAAGCAAGCGATCGTTTTGGCATCGGTGATCGTGCCATCGACAATCTTTTCTTCGAGTTGCTTGATTGACAAGGTGACGACCTCAATCACTTCGTCTTCATCGCACTCGTAACGGTTCGTTTTGTTAAGCTTTTCGGCAACAAATAGATACTGTATCTCATCACAAAATCCGGCAAGAGGGGTGACTTGGCCGAGAGACGTGAATTTCTCTGCACTAAACCCAGTTTCTTCCTCTAACTCTCTTTTGGCGCAGCAGAGTGGCTCTTCGTTGCCTTCTCTGGTACCAGCAGGAAGTTCCAATAGCCATTTATTAAGTGAAGGCCGAAATTGGTGGACAAGGACAATCTCACCCTCCGCTGTAATAGGGAGAATCACCGCAGCACCCGGATGATGGATTGTGGTGTGCGTAATTGCCTGTCCTGTAGGAAGCATAACGTCTTCTTCAATCAGAGAAATTTGCTTCCATTTATAAATTATCTTGCTCATGCAGTTATGAACCCTAGCTGTTACCGCATTTTTGACGTTTTTCGACATTAACCACAAATGGTGGGAAACAAAAGCAAAAAATACTGCAACACGACGAAAGCGTTTGCACTTTAAGTGAGCAATGTCTCATAAATGGAAACTTTGATTGCTTCGTCAAGAAGCGGAAAAGCATCTGCTATAAGGGGAATTCGACAAAATATATTTGTAACAAAGTTATAACAAGTGTATAAAAATGTTAACGCAATACCACTTCAGTAGCCGGAGAACGTATGACACAAACCTTATTTGCCTCAAATGCCGAAAAAGCGCTTCTCTCAGAACGCATCAATAAATTGGCGAAAGCGTTAACGGATGGCGTTTATGAGCGTGAACATACGATCAAGCTCTGCCTTCTTGCTGCACTTGCTGGTGAAAGTGTTTTTCTTTTAGGTCCCCCTGGTATTGCAAAAAGCTTAATTGCCAAACGACTCATCCAAGCGTTCGATAACAGCAGTTACTTCGAATACCTGATGACGCGCTTCTCAACCCCTGAAGAGGTGTTTGGGCCACTGAGTATCCAAGAGCTAAAAGACAACGGCCGTTATGTTCGCTTAACTAAAGGGTATTTGCCAACTGCACAAGTCGTATTTTTGGATGAAATCTGGAAGGCGGGGCCTGCAATTCTTAACACATTGCTGACAGTGGTTAATGAGAAAACATTCAAAAATGGCAGCGATATCGAGCGTGTGCCAATGCGCCTGTTAGTATCGGCTTCCAATGAATTACCCGATGAAGATAGTGGATTGGATGCGCTCTACGACCGCATGTTGGTGCGTGTGTTTGTGAATCGAATTCAGAATAAACAAAACTTTAAGTCGATGTTGACTGTGGGCACATCGCAAGAGGCACAAGTACCAGAAGGCCTAGCGATAACTGATGAAGAATATCATCAATGGCAACAACAGCTCGACAAATTGACGCTAACCGACAATGCATTCGAAAAGCTTTTCCAGCTTAAAACGATGTTAGAAAGCAAAGTTGAAGCTCAGTTTGGTGATGTGGCCAATACCGACATGTATGTCTCTGACCGCCGCTGGAAGAAAGCCGTGAAGTTGTTAAAAGCGAGCGCGTTTTTTAATGGTCGCGATGAAATAAATCCGCTTGACCTTCTACTGTTGCAAGATTGTTTATGGAACAGTCCTGAATCGCGAGATGTGGTACGTGAAGTGGTTCAAGAGTTCGCCTTAAAACATGCATTTGATCAACAAGACGCGGAGCAGGAAATTGAGTACTGCCGTGAGTCTTTGGTTGATGTTCAACATGAACTTGAAGATGCCTACCGCATGACGTTAACGTCTGAAGCGGCAACGGGTATTTTGCGTAAAGAAACCATGCGCTTTGATACCTCTAAAGCCAAGATGTACAAAGTTGGCGCAGCCGTTAACTTAGTTAAATTGGTTGTCTTGCAAAGCAACATGTCGGTTTCAGAATCAGAAAAAGGTGATAGCCGCTGGGTTTATGTACCCAAAGATGAGTTAGATCGAGTCATTAAAGAGGGAAGCGGTGATGTGTATGGTTACGTCAATCAAAACACCAACATGTGCCGTTTACGATTTGACGTTGACGCGGCGAATAACCTAGTTATCCGTGATATCGCGAACCGAGGCATTCTGGTTAGCCTAGTGACTCAAGAGGGCTTGGATGTAGAGCTCTACCAAAAGTGGTTAACGCAGAGCGAAAAAGCCGTAAATCAGCTTAGTGAGGCAGAACACCATATGCGCAAGGTGAAAGCGAACTTTCATGATGCGCTTCCGCATAGCTTTGTTGATCCTGAATTACCCCGCCTAATGGAGTCGAGTCTGCAACAGGTTAGTCAGAGACTTGAATCAATCCAAGCAGAAAGTGAAAAAGTTATCCAACGCTTTAAAAACTTACATCAGTTTTTCTCATAAGGAGACGACATGCTAGGTGCAGACGGACTTAACCTCGCGCTGATGGTGGCCGACTCCGGCATCATCGATAGCGCAGTTAATGATTTGATGGCGCGTTCACAAGTCATGATGATGGCAGAAAACAGAGGTGTTAAATCTTCGGTCAAAGGTCACTTGTTAAAGTGGCGAGGCAGTGTTAAAAAACGGATCACCAAGGTATGTGAGACAGAGCGTTTCCAACAAGAGCTGTCTTTATATCAAGAGGTTATTCATTGGGATGAAGAGGCGTTTTTTGAAAACATCGAAGATGTGATTAAAAAGCTGGAATGGCACTCTGCGTTTTACATGCAAGCTCGCCGAATGATGGAAAAGAACAAAGGGATGAATAACCCTATGTTCCCACATTACTTTTGTGATCAATGGTACCAAAGCCTCACCGATGCAATAAAACAAGCGCAAGTAAGCGAGCTTGAAGCCAATAAAGAAAAGGTGCTGAATGACCTGTATCAACGTATGGAAACCATGCGTAATATGGATAAAGTCACGGAGTCGGGTGACGCTGAAAGTGTAGGGCGCCTGTGGGATATGGCATCTGCCAAGTTGAGTAAAACAGACTTAACGGTGATGAAACGCCATGCTGAGTTTCTGAAGAAGCACCAAGGCTTGCAAGAAATTGCGGAGCAACTCGGTCGTATGGCGGGGCAAGTAAATGATCCTGAACTAAATCGTGCGCCCACTGAAGAACTTCAATTGGTCGAAGAGAAAAGTGATGAGGCGACGGATGATATTGTCGGTATTCACGAAAGCGATGATCTAAATAAGCTACTTCCCAACGAAACGATGTTTTTGGCGTATCCTGAACTTGAAGTTGTGTTCTATAAACACTTAGTTGATAAACGGCTCATGAACTATCGTACACAAGGCAAATCGCGCACGTTACGTAAAGTTAAAGCTCACCGACCTGACCATAAAGCGGTAGATATCGAAAAAGGCCCCTTCATTGTTTGTGTGGACGCGTCCGGTTCCATGAGTGGCTTTCCTGAGCAATGCGCCAAAGCCATGGCTTATGCTCTGATGCAAATCGCACTAGCGGAGCAACGTGATTGCTATGTCATTATTTTTTCTACGGAACACATTACCTACGAACTAACCAAACAAGATGGTCTGCGCGAGGCGGCGGACTTTCTAACTTATAGCTTCCATGGTGGTACAGACTTAGAGCCAACTTTGATTAAATCTATCGACTTGATGAGCGGTGATAAATATAAAAACGCAGACATGGTAGTCATTTCCGACTTTATCGCGCCAAAACAACAAGACGAGTTACTGGCCAAAGTGGATGCGCTCAAAGCGAAGAAAAACCGTTTTCACGCGATTAGCTTATCGAAATACGGAAATCCTGCATTAATGTCGATGTTTGATCACACTTGGTCTTATCACCCTAATGTTGTGGGAAGATTGCTAAAAAGGGTCAGCAACTATTAAACGCCTTAATGTTTCATGGGACAAAACGAACTGAAAGCGAGATTTATATTGCTTCGTTTTAAGCCAATAAGATCGAACTTTGGTCGAATTGACTTAAAAGAAATCAAACGAACAGAAAATGAAATATTTTTGTTTGACTATCTTCCCTCAATCCGTAAAGTAGCCACCAACGCAACGGGGTAGAGCCCTGAAGCGTAATAAAAAGGCGCCTTGGCAGAGTGGCTATGCAGCGGATTGCAAATCCGTGGACCTCGGTTCGACTCCGGGAGGCGCCTCCATTATTCTTTTGAGAGCAAATGGCTTTCGAGAAAAATGCGACACTAGCTCAGTTGGTAGAGCGCAACCTTGCCAAGGTTGAGGTCACGAGTTCGAACCTCGTGTGTCGCTCCAAATTATTCAGATATGGCCATGGCGGTATCTCGATGCCAAGTGCATCAACTTAAAACCAGCGAAAGCTGGTTTTTTTGTATCTGAAGACTGATAAATTCACACCATCTCTTTTTCATTACCTGTGAGCTTAGCAACACCATCTCTGTCACGAGTTTCTGATATTAAGTGTGACCCGATGTTTCGCACCTCAGCCAATTTCAGTTTACAATACGGGCTTCCAAAGGATTTGACGAAGACGCATGAGAAATACCGACGATTACATCATTTTTTATCACTTGATCGAGCAAGGTTCATTCAGTGCTGCCGCGAGACATATGTCACTGACCAAATCGGTCGTCAGTAAACGCATTGCCAAGCTTGAACAAGAGCTTGGTGTACAGCTTCTCTACCGAACAACGCGAACGCTAACGTTGACTGAAGCAGGACGAGCGTTTTTTACTCATGCAAAAGCGGTTTATCAAGCGGTGGCAACGGCGGAAGAATCCATTGTGGGTTTAGGTAAAAACTTATCTGGACACATTAAAATTTCGGTGCCTACTATCTCTGGTGAATTAATTCTTCCTCAAGTGATTAATGAATTTAATCAGAAATACCCAGACATCAATATCGATATGGATCTAGATAATCGTTTCGTCGATATCGTGAATGAACGTTTTGATTTGGCAATTAGAACGGGTGTGTTGCCAGATTCTAGTCTGATTGCAAGAAAGCTGGTGGATGCGAATTGGATCATTTGCGCGTCACCCCAATACCTAGCTAAACATGGCATACCTAAACAACCTCAAGCCTTGGCTAAACACAATTGTTTAGTCTATTCCTACCAAGAAACCGGAGCGCATGAGTGGGCGTTTAAAGATGGAGACGAGGTATATCAAATCACCGTCGACGGTAATCTCTGTACCAACAATTCTTCTGTATTGAGAAATGTGGCGCTGTTAGGGCAGGGAATCATCTATGTGCCGCGTGTCTTGGTTTATGAAGACTTAAAACAAGGCAGTCTGATTCAGTTATTTAAAGACGAAACCGCCAAATGTTTGGGTATTTATGCGGTGTATCCCTACACTCGTCAGCAACCAGAAAAAATTAAGATCTTTATCGATCATCTATACACAAGCTTTCAAAGTCAAAGCCATCGATTTTAAGCCAATAACTCAACACCGATCGTTATGTTGGTGTTGAGCTTATGTTTCCATCTTCATTTCTAAGAATCCTCTTAAATTTAGGAGCTTACGCTTCTCCTCGTTTTCTTCACTAATATTGATAACAAGATACCCCGCACAACTGTTAACAAATGGTTTTGCTATTGTTTCTTTTAAGAAACGGTCTGTTTCTTACGTTAAATTTCTCAAATGTGAAAGATAAGTGACAGAAAAATAAAGAATTATTTTGTTTGTTGTTTATTGATTACGTATTGCTCGCCCGTCTGACATAGACGCAGAGAAATGGACTGCTTATAGTGGCTCAAACGCCATGCCTGCCGCTAAGCGGTGTTGTGAGCGAAGTACAATAACTAGAGATACGGATATGAAACAAAAGCAGCTGATTGAAGAATTTAAAGCCATCGTTGGGGAAGAAAATGTTCTAACCGACGAGGTTAAAACGAAATATTACCGCTCGGGGTTTCGTTCGGGTAGTGGTAATGCGCTTGCTATCGTGTTTCCTAACACTCTTCTAGAACAATGGAAGATTATTAAACAGTGTGTTGAAGCAAACTGCATCATTATCATGCAGGCGGCTAAAACAGGTTTAACAGAGGGCTCGGCTCCGAGTGGTAATGATTATGATCGCGATGTGGTTGTGATCAATATTACCAAAATCAAGAAGATTCACTTATTAGATGGCGGTAAGCAGGCGGTTTGCTTGCCTGGTGCGAGCTTACACTCTTTGGAGAAAGAGTTGAAGGCAGTGAACCGAGCACCGCATTCTATCATCGGCTCTTCATCGCTAGGTGCCACTGTGGTCGGTGGTATCGCCAATAACTCAGGCGGTGCGCTAGTTAAGCGTGGTCCTGCTTATACGGAACTGGCGATCTATGCGCAGGTCGATAAGCAAGGCCAGTTACATTTGGTGAACCACCTTGGTATTGAAGGATTAGGTGAAACGCCAGAAGAAATTCTAACAAACCTGCAAGAAGGGAACTTTGACCCAGCGAAGATCATTCATGATGAGCGAATGGCATCAGACAAAGAATACGATGAACGTGTTCGAGACGTGACTTCTGACATTCCTTCTCGCTTTAATGCCGATGAACGCCGATTATTTGAAGCCAGTGGCTGTGCTGGAAAGTTGGGTGTTTTTGCCGTTCGGGTTGACAGCTACCCAGTACCCGAAAAAGAGCAGGTTTTTTACCTTGGCACCAATGACCCTGCGAAACTAACGAAGTTGCGAAAAGACTTCTTATCTACGTTTGATAACTTGCCTGAGATGGGAGAATACTTGCATCGAGATATCTTCAACATGGCAGAGAAGTACGGCAAGGATGTGTTCTTATCCATCGACTTGTTAGGCACAGATAAGCTGCCAAAAATGTTCGCACTTAAAGCTAAGGTAGAAAACTTCTTAGAGCGCATCCCGTTTGTCAGTAAATATCTGCCAGACACCATTTTGTACTACGCGAGCAAGTTGTTCCCACAACACTTACCAGAGCGAATGCTGGATTTCCGTGACAAGTATGAGCATCACCTGGTATTGAAAATGAGTGATGGTGGTATTGCTGAAGCACAAAAATACCTCAAAGAAGTTTGGGCTGTTGAAGACGACTGTGATTTCTTCGAGTGTACGCCGGAAGAGGGTAAAAAAGCTTATTTACATCGCTTTGCAGCAGCAGGTGCAGCAATTCGTTACGAGACGATTCACCGAAAAGACGTAGAAGACATCGTTGCACTTGATATTGCATTGCGACGTAATGATGAAGAGTGGCTAGAAACTTTGCCTGAAGAGGTAAGTAAGAACCTTGTTCAAGCGCTCTATTATGGTCACTTTATGTGTTACGTCTTCCATCAAGATTACATTTTCAAAAAAGGGACTGACACGAAGTTGATGAAAAAGCTGATGCTAGAGCACCTCAATAGCCGTGGTGCCAAATACCCAGCAGAACATAACGTGGGTCACTTGTATGAAGCCGAAAACTCGTTGCAGAAGTTTTACCACGAATTAGACCCAACCAATACCTTTAACCCTGGTATTGGTAAAATGGACAAATATAAGCGCAATTGTAACTGCTGTGCGTAATGTGCTGTCTCTCCATGATTAATAATCGTTGTTCATCGTTAAAATGATGGGCATAAGATAAGCCCTGATGACACTTGTGACATCAGGGCTTTGTGTTTTGGGTCTTTTTATTGATGACTGGTATCGGCGTTGAAACAGCGACTAAAGAGCACGTACTGCGGCGGCGGCGATGATGCCTGCTGCAATTGCGGGTAGAGGCTTTTTCACGATGAACATGACAACGGCAGTAGAAAACAGTGCTGCTCTAGCACCATTATCACCCTCTACTGCTAGCGGAGCTAAAAGGGCAACCAGTACGGAGCCTGACATTGCAGTAATGAAACGTTGAACCCGTTCGCTAATTGGAATGAATGACATAACATACACTCCGCCCCAGCGGGTTATGAGCGTGACTAGCGCCATAGCGATGATGATAAGCAGTGTGCCACCTAAGGTTGTTTCGATGTTCATGCTTTCTTCTCCTTCCAACAAGCACCCAAGACTCCGCCAGTAATGGCGCCAACCACTACGTGGCTATTCTCTGGCAAATACCAATACGCCAACATAGAAGAGGCTGCTGCTATGGCCCAAACTGCAAAGATTCTTAAGTCTTTCGGCCCAGCCACCACCATAGACAGCAGGAAGCATCCCATAACCATATCGAGCCCGAGGCCCACCGGATCTTTGATTGCGCTACCAAAATAAATGCCGATCCAGGTGCCCACAATCCAAAAAGACCACATCGCTAAGCCGCCACCAACAAGCAAGCCAAAGCCTGGTTCTTTTCTACCAAATGCATTGAGTGCCATTGCCCAGTTAGCGTCTGATGCTACCAGCATTACACCGTAACGTTTTGTTGGTGGGAGTTGTCGTAACCATGGATAAAGTGTGGCTCCCATCAAGAGGTGACGAGCATTAATAGCAAATACAGTAATAAGAACTGGAATGAGAGGGACTTCTGCTCCCCACATTTCTAACGTGGCAAATTGTGAAGCACCGGCGAAGACCAGTGTGCTCATCAACATAGTGGGAAATACATCTAGTCCAGTCTGTACCGCAGCAACACCGAAAGCGAGGCCAAATATGACCACGAACATAGAGAGGGGTAAAAGTTGGGTGAAGCCGTTCCAGACGTCAAGCCGATTAAATTCGTGCAACTCAGTGGAGGAGCGTTGAAGATGTTGAGTATTTTCTGTCATAGAGATACCTAGCTAGCAGGCAAAGGGGCAGTGCCATACGAGTGTGTTTGTTATTCTTTTGTAAACTTCATGTTTAACATCAATTGGAGGGGCTTTCAAACACTAAGTGCTATATAAAAATGAGCCATCCAAGCGGCTTTAAGAAACAGAGTGTAGAGAGTCGCACTTGGTAGTGCTAAAGGAGAGTAAAACAACAGAAATAGTAAGCTCTGTTCAATTGATAACATCACGAGCTAGTACAGATTAGTAAATAAGAAAGAAAGCGAGCACGAGGCTCGCTTTTTCGCTCTGTTACGAATAACTGAGTAGGTTTATTTTACGTAGACACGAGGGTTCGCGCTTCCCCAAACCGTGTATAGTTCAGGGAAGATGACTTCTGCGTGTTTTTCCATCTCAGCAGCTGAAATCGTTTTGCCTTGTTGGGAGCCAAACAAAACAACTTCAGAACCAGGCTCAACATCTTTGATACCTGTAACATCTACCATTGTGGTGTTCATTGAAGCAACGCCCGCAACTTTTGCACGTTGGCCATTGATCAGAACTTCTGCTGTATTCCCCATTTTTCGTGGATAACCATCAGAGTAACCAACAGGAATGTTCGCCATTAAGCTTTCTTTGCTTGTTGTGTAGCTGCTGTCGTAACCGACTGTGCTATTTTTTGGCAGGTGGTGAACGGATGCCACGCGTGTTTTGAAAGACACGATAGAAGGGTACTCAGGGTTAGTCGGTAAGTCTCCGTATAAAACGCCACCAGGGCGAACCATATCAAGCTGCGCCTCTGGAACATTAAGCGCGGTGTAAGAGTTTGCTACGTGCAGTAAAATGTTGTCGCGTTTTAGATTCGCTTCTTTAATCAGCCATGCAGAACTGTCTTTGAATGAAGCTAACTTTTGGCGCACGTCGTCTGCATTGTAGTTAGGGAAATGAGTCATGATACCAACAATATTAACGCCAGCTTGTTGAGCGATTTCTAGCGCTTCTTTCTTGCCCGCTTCTGTCGTCATATCAACACCATTACGTCCCATACCACCGTCGTTCAGAGCAAGGTGAACTTTGATTTCTTTACCAGCTTTCTCGGCTAGTTTAGACAGTGCTTTAGCTTGCTCTGCTGTGCCTATCAACTCTTCGACATTTAGGTCGATTGCGGCTTCAATCTCGCCAATATCCGCTGAGCGTACACGCATAAGTTGGCCTTTAAAGCCACTGTCGCGAACAGTTTGTGCTTCGGCGTTACTTGCAACGGCAACGCAAGGAATTTGTTGCTCGATAATAGTCGGCATCAGGCCTGCGATACCATTGCCGTATGCGTCGGCTTTCATCACGGCACAAATTTTCGTTTTGCCATCCATGTGCGATTTAAACTGCTCAATATTATCGCGGAACTGACCTAAGTTTATTTCTAGCCAAGCGTTAGCACCTTGAACTTGCTCTGCTTTTGCTGCTGTATTGCTAATTTGAAGAGGAGCAGCAGTAGCTTGCATTACAGGAACCGCGATTGCAGCAGCGATAGTCAGTGATAGTAAGGTTTTATTTAAGCGCATAAAGTCTCCGTACGCGTTTTTTGTATTGGTTATGTTATTGAGTACTTGGGGAAAGTACCTGACGAAGTAAAACGCTCCAAGTGGTGCTTTGGAGCGTTTATTAAGATAGTGATTTAATATATACCTAAATATACCTCAGTGATGACATTCAATTTAAGCAAATCGGGATTGATTTGATATCTACTAAGGTACCCACTGAGTTTAACTCAGTTTAAAGCGGCTCATTACATCTTTAAGAGAAATGGATAGCTGGCTTAGTTCGCGGCACGCCTGTGCGGTTTGCTCCGAGCCTTGCGAGACCTCTTGAGATGCTAAATGTATGTTTTCAATGCTGCGGTTAAGCTCTTCCGCAACAGAGTCTTGCTGGTTACAAGCCGTGGCGATTTGGGTACCCATGTCTGAGATGTCCGAAATCGAATGCTCAATGTCGCTCATCAGCTGTTTTGATTGAATGCCTTGTTCTGCACATTCTGAAATACTGGTTCTAGAAAGTTCAGTGGCTGATTTTGCGTCTTTTGCAAGTGATTGTAGCTGCTCAATGATCGAAGTGATTTCACTCGTTGAATCTTGCGTACGGCCGGCAAGCGTTCGAACTTCGTCTGCAACGACGGCAAAGCCACGACCAGACTCACCAGCACGCGCCGCTTCAATGGCTGCATTAAGTGCAAGTAGGTTGGTTTGATCGGCAATGTCGCGGATAACATCCACGATCACGTTAATTTTATTCGATTGCTGTTCAAGCTCTGCTACGGTATCGCCTGCAGCGCCAATTACGTTGGAAACTTCTTGAATCGCGTCAACCATACCTTGGGTTTCACGAACACCGTGTTGTGTGCGTCGGTTTGCTTCGTTAGCTTGGTTCGCTGAGTCTTCAGTGTTACGAGCAACATCGGCTACGGCCGCTTTCATTTCTGTCATTGCTGTTGCGATGTGCGTAATTTGCAGCTGTTGATCTTTCATACCAGACGCAGAAATATCGGAGATTTGGTTCATCTCTTCGACAGCGCTGCTTAACTGAGTAACTGCAGCAATCACGTTATCGATAACTTGGCGTAAGTCATCTTGCATCTTAGTGGTCGCGTCTGCCAGTTCACCAAGCTCGTCATTGCCGATTGCTTTACGGTCAATGTCACTTGATAGATCACCTGTCGCGATGGCATTTGCTTGCTCAACAACAAGTTTAAGTGGGCCACAAATTAGGCGAGTCAGCACGTATGTCATGCCTACCATGATCAGTAGAATAATCACGTTACTTGCAATTGAAGAATTACTCAATCCATTTACAGAGGACAGGATATGAGTTTTGTTGCTATCCATAGCTTCTTTAAGGAGACGGATTAGTTCGCCTAACTCTGAGTCAACCGCTTCGAAAGCAGACAAAGAGTTCGCCAAAATAGGGTGGGCCTTGCTTTTGTCGTTAGCTAGCATCGCTTCATTGTACTGGTCCATAGTATCCAAGTACTTTTTCCACTGACGCATAAGACGCTGGTAAGTTTGCTGCTCTTCGCCAGGCCAGATAGTTTCACCGTAAGCGTTGAGCTCTCTAGTGATCTTTTCGCGTTCTCTAATATTGTTAGAAATTTTAGTTTTGACTTGGTCTGCGTCTTCATAAGTGTACGCAGCAAACTGAGCTCGGCGCCAGCGAGACAAGTGATCTCGAATCGAATCGACCCTTTCCATTGCAGGAAGCGTATCGTCGGTATAGTTTAAAAGCTCAGATTTGATGCTTTTGAGCTCTGTAGATAAAAATACGCCAAATGCAATGTTGACGATGGCAATGAGTAAAAACGATAGCGATATCTTTTTCGCTATAGAAAGATTCTTGATAGACATTAGTGATATACCTTGTTTTTCTTATGTTGTGTCGCCAAAGTAAACCACATCCTTATATGTGATATATGTCCATTAAATTACTGCAACTCGTGTAACGTACCATTATTTATTGATATTTTCGATAATGAATTGAGCTTTGTTTGAAAATAAAAAAAGTCAATGATTTTATAAAGGTACGACCACATTCGATATAAAGTTATCGGTAACAAAATATGATGTTCTGTACGCAGTCGTGCCAAGAGTAGGGAATCAAATTGTTACAGATGTTACAGCGGTGAAAAGATCAGCGTTCATAACGTGATAGTCGCGTGTTTACCTCGAAGCAGTTTCGGGCACTAGTATGCGTATGACTTTATAGCTAATGAAAGGGAACGGGTGCTTATTGGTCTAATTGAATGCCAAATATACTAGGCAGATCGCTTTTTAAGCACTTAAATCAAAAAGATAAAATTTATTGTTGACCAGATAAATTAATCCGTTAAAGTACGCCTCGTTCTCACGGCAAAGGTCGCTGAGACAGATGGTGTCTAACCCATCGCATGATTGCGTTGCCCTGGTGGTGGAATTGGTAGACACAAGGGATTTAAAATCCCTCGGCGTTCGCGCTGTGCCGGTTCAAGTCCGGCCCGGGGCACCATCAAAACCTTTGGTGACAGAGATACAAAATCAGAAAGGCGCCTTGGCAGAGTGGCTATGCAGCGGATTGCAAATCCGTGGACCTCGGTTCGACTCCGGGAGGCGCCTCCACTATTTCGAAAGCCAGTCTTAAATGACTGGCTTTTTTCGTTTTTAGTCTGCCTTTCCGTAATCCTTTGCGCTTTCCTAAAGTCTCCCATGTTTTGATCACCATTCAATATTTTTAACGCGCTAATCATTGATTTTATAAATGTTAGACAACTCAATAATTGTATAGTGTGATTGGTGATAGTTTCTCTTCGATTGTAATCCGAACTTTTTGTATTACAGGCAGCAACCTAGCTAGCGTCATAGTTAGCATCGCTTGGTGCGTATATGCAGAAAGGAGGATTCTAGTCCTTAACGTGAGAGAAAAATAATGAAAACATTCAACCTTAAACCTACACTTTTACCCTTAACTTTGCTGCTCAGTTCGCCTGTAATGGCGGCACAAAATGGCACCATGATGCAGTACTTCCATTGGTATGTGCCAAATGACGGTGCACTCTGGACACAAGTTGAAAACAACGCGCCGGCACTATCGGACAACGGCTTCACCGCGTTATGGCTACCGCCCGCCTATAAAGGTGCTGGTGGCAGCAACGACGTCGGTTATGGCGTTTACGATATGTATGATTTGGGAGAGTTTGATCAAAAAGGTTCGGTGCGCACCAAGTATGGCACCAAAGATCAGTACCTAAGCGCCATCAATACTGCCCATAAAAACAATATCCAGATTTATGGCGATGTGGTGTTCAACCATCGCGGCGGTGCGGATGGTAAATCCTGGGTCGACACCAAGCGAGTCGATTGGAACAACCGAAATATTGAACTTGGTGATAAATGGATTGAAGCGTGGGTAGAGTTTGATTTCCCTGGGCGCAACGATAAGTACTCAAACTTTCATTGGACGTGGTACCACTTTGATGGCGTGGACTGGGACGATGCTGGCGAAGAAAAAGCTATCTTCAAATTCAAAGGCGAGGGTAAGGCATGGGATTGGGAAGTGAGCTCGGAAAAAGGCAACTACGATTACCTTATGTACGCTGACCTAGACATGGATCACCCTGAAGTGAAGCAAGAGCTGAAAGACTGGGGTGAGTGGTATATCAACATGACTGGTGTTGATGGGTTTAGAATGGACGCGGTGAAGCACATCAAATATCAATACCTGCAAGAATGGATTGATCACCTACGTTGGAAAACAGGGAAAGAACTTTTCACGGTCGGAGAGTACTGGAACTACGATGTGAATCAGCTGCATAACTTTATCACCAAAACTTCTGGCAGCATGTCTCTATTCGACGCACCGTTACATATGAACTTCTACAATGCGTCTAAATCGGGTGGTAGCTACGATATGCGTCAAATCATGGATGGTACGCTGATGAAGGACAATCCAGTCAAAGCGGTAACCTTAGTAGAAAACCATGATACTCAACCTTTGCAGGCTTTGGAGTCGACGGTTGATTGGTGGTTTAAGCCGCTCGCTTACGCATTTATCTTATTGCGTGAAGAAGGTTATCCATCCGTGTTTTATGCAGATTACTACGGCGCGCAGTACAGTGATAAAGGGCATGACATCAATATGGTCAAAGTGCCTTACATTAAAGAGCTAGTAACATTGCGTAAAGATTATGCGTATGGCAAACAACATTCTTATCTCGACCACTGGGATGTAATTGGTTGGACTCGAGAAGGTGATGCAGAGCATCCACATTCAATGGCCGTGATCATGAGCGATGGACCAGGCGGCTCGAAGTGGATGTATACGGGTAAACCAAGTGCTCGCTACGTAGACAAGTTGGGTATCCGAACTGAAGAAGTTTGGACTGATGCGAATGGTTGGGCTGAGTTCCCAGTAAACGGCGGATCTGTCTCGGTTTGGGTTGGCGTTGAATGATCCATTCCTGTGATTTTGATACAGAGTAGGCAATTCTTAATAAAACTTTTCAATGAATCAATGTGTTGTTTGATATTCATTCTGCAAATGAGTAACTTATATTTGAGCATAATCTAGAGGAAGATAAAGAATGGAATCTATTGCTGATGTATTGGTTGTGGCTATTGTGTTCGGTGCCATATTTGGGGGCGGGATAATAAAGTTAATCTTGAACCATCGTAAAGAAGTAAGAGCGTTGGAGATATCTGAACGTAATACGATGAGCCGAGAAGAACAAGATAACCTTAACAAGCAAATTGGTGACTTGAAGCGACGTGTTGAAGTGTTAGAGCGAATTGTCACAGATAACAAATATCAACTTGAAAAAGAAATTGCCTCTCTGTAGATCACCACTTAATCGTAAAGCCGGCGAAGTCCGGCTTTTTCGTGTCTGTACGTCAGACCTTTCGGATGTTTAACTCAGCGTTCATCAAAAAAGTCTTTGTCGCGAATGTATTTACTCATAAAGTGATAAGAGAACGGTCGCATTAACCAACTAAATAAGGAGCGCCCAAGCCGTATGAGCGTTGGGGTGTTCTCGTATATTCTCCCGTTATATAACCATAGCATTTTGCCTACATGCCAATACAAAAAAGGTACGGGCGGCATAAAGGTCACGATGTCGATGTCGCAACAAATCCTGTATGTTTTGTGCCCCAAACGGTAGCGTTTCTTAAACGTCCAATCCCCGACAGCGGGCTGTCCGAAAGTGACCACGCGTTTAATGCTTTTTGGGTATTTTTTCTCAATATAGTCAGCAAAAACACTGCCAATCGCGCCACCTGAAGAGTGGCCAGTAATAGTGATTCTTTTCCCCCTGAGAATAAGTGGTACAACGATACCTTCGAGGCGTTCGATCACGGTCAACCCTAACCGATCTTCATTCCGGCTCGGTAAACTTTCTTGGAACAACAGATGATAGAAACCCGCGTGAATGCGATAGTTTAGTCCCAACCTTCGACAGCTTCTCGTCCACATCGCGAAGTTCAACAACCAATCACTGATACTGTGTGAGCCTTTAATCACTACGACCACTTCACTCTGTTTTTTACTCCAGAGCACGCGAATCATAATCTTACCGTGTTCATTTCTAATGACTCGTTGCCCATTAGGATCGAACCCGTATTGAGTTTGCCTGAAGACGCGAGGGTAGGCGAGATTACAAAGCACCGCATAGCGCTCGTATTGGTATCGTTTTAATGGTTTCACGTTAACTTTCTTAGTGGAGCCTAACGGTTGACTGTAATTAATGAATATTAAAAATACGTGAATCTTGATTTAGGGTCGGTAGAGATTCTGTATATTGGTATCGCGAATGAAAGACTCAAACTGGCTTAAATGCGTCAAGATGGTTTGGCGAGAGAGTGCATGATGTTCGCTAAGCACGTTAATTAGCTTTTTCAAAGCCTTACGATCTTGTTTATTGAGATTTGCTGTCTCTTTGAGTTGTACGAAAAATTCAATTTGACTTGAAGTGTCGTTAAAGTCACCGAGCTTGTCTTGCAATAGTTTTAGTTGTTTCACGTTGTTTTTGTGCTGTTGGGAAGGGTAGAGCGTGGAAAACCCTTCCAACAAATAACGCAGCGCTTTGCACTTTATCCGCATCGAATGAATCACGCTGTCACGACTTTTGTCCGAGATCTTGCGTCGTGCTTTATCAACTTTTTTAAATTGATCGGAGATTTTTTGGCTTGCGAAGAGTAACGCAGGTACGTTGCTATCCACTCGTTCGTGTTGCGTACTTCGCAGCAGACTATTCCTGACCAAAGTGCAGTGCGTTGTGTATTCTTCTGTAGCTAGCCAACGCGTAACTTTTGCCTGTTCGTAAGCACGTTCGGCTTCGATAAAGCCAAAAAGCTGCTCAAGAGACGATTTGTGATTTGGGAGCATTTCAATGTATTGGTTTTTGTCCAAGATAAATACGTCCAAATCACGCAGCTTATTTGTTTTCTTCATCATTATTTTTAAATGAGGTTTCAAAATACGCTGTTCAAAAGGAGGGAGCAGTTCGCGAAGTAGTAAGCATAGTGAGCGTATGCGCCTCAGTGTGACGCGATACTGGTGAGTATATTCAGGATCCAAGTCTTCGATGACTCCCAGCTCCAGAGAGCGTCCATAATCAAATTCAGTAAGGAAGAAGTAGGGCACTACGAAGTCGAGTTCGGAATCAGTATGTAGCGGTAATTGAAATGATGACTTTCGAAACATGATGAGCGCTTATTTGTCCCCTGCAGTACGAGTTAAGTTTATACCCATACTGCCAATTTGTGCGACTTGTCGATTCCTCATTGACATGAAGTGATGAAGCAAAGTAAACGAGAGCAAAGCATGCTGATGTTCTTGTGAGCAAAATGATCGCCCTTTGTTCGTTTGAGTTGGCTTTTTAACCATTTGAATAAAAAAGACTAATTTTTTGTTGACCAGATAAATTAATCCGTTAAAGTACGCCTCGTTCTCACGGCAAAGGCCGCAGAGACAGATGGTGTCTAACCCATCGCATGATTGCGTTGCCCTGGTGGTGGAATTGGTAGACACAAGGGATTTAAAATCCCTCGGCGTTCGCGCTGTGCCGGTTCAAGTCCGGCCCGGGGCACCATCAAAACCTTTGGTGACAGAGATACAAAATCAGAAAGGCGCCTTGGCAGAGTGGCTATGCAGCGGATTGCAAATCCGTGGACCTCGGTTCGACTCCGGGAGGCGCCTCCACTATTTCTAAAAACCGGCCTTGTGCCGGTTTTTTACTATCTGGTATTGTCAAACTATTCTAATACACATTTATTATTGAATAATTAATTTTTGTACAAATACCAACCTCAATTATCAGTTAATCACTCTTTAACAGGTTTTCCTGAATTGCTATCTATAGCGTTATATTATCAATGTGATTTTAGTTCAATATTGAAAATAAAGTTGTGCATATATCCTGCTTGTTTCTCTATATGCCTCTAGTTGATATTGCACTGTATCGCTCAGTCTGTCTTTTAATCGAGTATAAAACTAGGTGAGCAAAAAACTTCCACCACTTTAATTTAACGTAAATTTAACAATTAAAGATGGATAATATTACTCATGAGTTGTTGAGGTATATTATTAGAATGACTCGCTATTAAGTTAATGAATTTAAAGGTTATAACTTTATGCGATGAAATTGAGATTGTTTTAGTTAAATTTATAATTGTTTGATTTTTAATGATTTAAATTGGCTGTAGTGCAAGTGATTTATTAAAGTCATTGTTGAATACAAAGGCTGTTCATATAAAACAATCATAAGATTATTTTAAGTAACTGACAAAAATGGATAAATTTATTATTACACAAACTTAACCTAAATTACTTATCACTCTGGTTGAATTTTGACCGGTTGCTTTGCTATGATTCCGGCTCTTATATTTTTGGTGGTTATCCTTTTATAACCATGTTGATGTATATAGGAACATATTTGGCTTTATAGGCTAGGGCATTTTATTTCCTAAAATTTATATTATTTTACCCTACCATTTCTGCTTATATTGGCGGGAGGGTGAACTCGTTATTAAATTAAAATTAGGTGAAGCAGTGATAAAAAATATTAAAATAAATAGAACAATCCTAAATAAAGGGTTGTCATTTTTATTAGTAATATTCGCTTGTTTACAGAGCATCCATTACGCCAGTGCAGCAGGAAGTACGACGGGACAGCAAAATACATTGGTTATCCTGCTGAACTTCAAAGAAAACCCAAATGAGCAGCCATTAACTTTGTCAGAGGCAAATAATCTAATCTTTGGCACAGTAAATGACTTCTACCGTGAAAGCTCTTTTGATCAAATGTGGCTGTCTGGGAAAGTCGTGGGTTGGTTTAATTTACCGTTGTCTAATCAGGTTTGTGATTTTACCGCTGTTCAAGATGCAGCGGATCAAGAAGCCATCGCAGCGGGAGTGAAGCTTGAAGAGTACGATCGTATTGTTTACTTGATGACAAAAACGGCATGTGGTGTCGCTGGATCCGCAACTATTGATGGCATGCCTTCACGCGCGCACATCAATGGTGATTTTTCTCCGATGAACATCGCTCATGAGCTTGGACATAACTTTGGTTTGCATCACTCTCGTGCTCTTGATTGTGGCGAGCATACGCTTTCAGACAACTGTACGTTGCGTGAATACGGTGATACCTATGATGTAATGGGTGGTCCAGACATCGGCTATTTGAATACTTTCCAGCGCGAGCGACTAGGATGGCTAGAGGGAGAGCACGCTTCAAAGACACTGGAAGTTACTCAAAATGGTACATACTCCATCGCGAATTACGAGACGACTAGTGCTCAGCCAGTTACGATAAAAGTACCTCGTGGTACTGATCCTTCTACAGGTGCAAAAAAATGGTTTTACATTGAATACCGCCAGTCTATTGGGTTTGACGACTTTTTAGATGCTCGTTCTTACTCGTTCTATCGTGGGGACGTTACGGATGGCATCATCATTCGAAGCGCTGTAGAAGGCGATGGGCGCAGCAGTAATCTGCTTCACTTTAAAACTGATTCTGAATATCGTGCGGTTTTTGGCCGAAATGACTGGTTTGACCCATCTATGCCGGTCGGTGGTAGCTATACTGACCCAGACTCAGGTGTAACATTGAGTTTGGTGAGTGCAGCGAACGGCATCGCCGAAGTAAGCGTTGTCTTTGACGGCTCTGACAACGGTAATATCGGGACTTGTACTGTAAATGCTCCATCAGTGACTGCGAAAGCTGCAACAAGCCACTCGGTTGCAGCCGGCGATGAGGTTCAATATCAGGTCACTATTACCAACAAAGATAGTGCAGATTGTTCAGCGAGCAGTTTTTCTGTAAACGCGTCAGTGCCAACTGGTTGGAAAGCGAGCAGCAGTGCAATCACGCTAGCAGCAGGTGAAACCGGACAAGTAATGATATCAGTCGTATCTTCGGTTGAGGCTAGTGATAAAGACTATGCTTTGAAGATGATCGTGACGCACGGAGAAGACTCAAGTCTGCAAACCGCAGCATCCGTGAACTACTCTGTAACCAATGAAATCTCGCCATCACCAGAGCTCGTTGCTGTTGATGATCAGGTGACTATGTCTTCGAAACAGTCGGTGATTATCGATGTGATGGCAAACGATGTTGTTGGAGAGCAAAACTCTGCAAGCGTGGTTTCTCTTACTAGACCAAGTAAGGGGCGACTAGAGCTGTTATCAGATGGCACCCTGCGTTATACACCTGAGAAGAAATTCAAAAATAACGACAGCTTTACCTATACCATAGGTGATGGTCAAAGCAGCTCGACCGCTCAGGTCTCAGTGAAGTTAGAGTCCTCATCTGGTGGCGATTCTGGCAACTCTGGTAACAATGGGAAAGGTAAGAATAAATAGAACGGTATAGTTCGAAAGAAAACGCCTGACGAGTTAACGTCAGGCGTTGTTTTATTAAGTTGTAAGTAGACCTTATTCAGGGCAGTTAACAGGCTCTGGACAAGTTGGACATAGCGTACATTCTGCAGACGCTGTTATCGCTTCTACGACAACATTGCCGAAGATAGTTTCACCACTCGCATCCACAGTATCTGTAAACGCTCTGACTTCTTCACCCGGTAATGGAAGGCCTTCACCATCTCCTGGGATTGGCTCGTAGTTACCAGTAAAGTCGTAACACTCAGCAGGCGCAAGCATACCAACCTGGATTGGATTCGAGTCTTTGTTGTCGATTACGACAATGCCGTCAATGGTGACATTGGAGGTATTACATACACTACCACTGTAATTGACTTGAAGACCGTATTCATTAATACCAGTATCTTCAAATCGATTCACGACGACGACACTACAGTCTTTCTCTAGAGACAATGAACCAGGGATGTTTTGGCTTGGGCATTCCCAATCTGCGTTGTCAGAAACCGCAACACCACCACCAGTTTCAAGTGCTGCGCTTACTTCTGCATAGTTAGTGATACCGTTTTGGTCAATAATAAACGAACCATTAAACTCTTGCGTTTGTCCAACGGCGAGCATCGCTAAATTGAACACATGGTCACCAGCAGCCATATCGTTGTCAACGGCTGTAGTGTCTGTTGCCACAACATCATACAATGCAAAGTCACCGGTGTTTTCTACAGTGAGTTTATAGTTGTATTTCAAAGTGTTACCATTGACAATATCACCAAATGTACAAGTTTTAGTGATTTTAATGTCTGGTACGCCTGGTGTGTAACAGAATGAAATATGACTTAAGCCATAGTATCTACCATTTTTCCCTACAGGTGAATGCAGCAAGGCATCATCTTGATACAATAATCCATCTGTGAAGTAGTTATATAGGTTTCCGTCAGGACCACCTTTAACAAAGATAGCTTGCATAATCACAGGGCTATCACCTTGATCCCAACTGAAGGTTTTTGCCCCAGGTTGTTGATCAATAACCACTTCAAGCATGCCATCACCGAAAGTGCCGTCTGTAACTGGCTCAAGCTTGTATTCTATCAAACCATCGATCCCTGGAAGTAATTGTTGACAGGTGTTATTCCCTTCAACAAATATTGGTTGCACGCCTCGGCTTGAAGGGTCGCCAGCGGATGCGTAAACAATTTGAGAGCTCAGCACTAAACTAACCGCTATGACCCAAGTAAACAGCTTAAACATGCTGCTGATATTGATCGCTGTAAGTATATTCTGGCTACATAAAGTGGAACAACGGTAACTCTTATTGCCCCACCAAGAGTTAAATATGGTTTTCATAAAACCTCCTTGTGTAAGTGGGCTCGCTACGTCCTTGAGCCCACATACGTGATAGTTTTCTCACAGAGTTAAACTGCGTCGGTTGACTAGCATAGAGTGTTCCATATTTAACCTTTTGTATTTGTTGGTTATTTTTTATTTTTGTACAGAGGGGTGAACAGTTTGTTTATATTTTCATAAATGGTTGAGCTAAAACTTATTCGCTAAACTACTGAATATGTTTTAGTTAAATGAGTATTCAATTAGATGTGTAAAGGATGTAACACTATGCAAACAGGTGTTACACATCACCTTCACATTAGTTGGAACAGGTGAGTAAGCGTCTATTTCATATTCATAGTGGACAGTTTCAATACCGTCGTTTTTGTGCACCTGTCACAGGTGTAAACAATAAAGTGTCAATCTGTAACATTATCCTAGAACACGTATATATCTTTGTTATCGTAGGTTTTTTTGTCTCTTTTGTTTTCTTTCTCTTTCTTTAAAATTGAACACTCTGTTCATTCTCTTCGCTGTTGAAAATATTTAGTTTAATAAAATCATAACCTTAAGTAGTGGCATGCTCTATGCGTTATACAAGCCGAAACGAAAGTTGTATCTCGCTTTCACTCTTTCTTAAAAGGCAATTAATGACATAGGGACCTTCGTCTAGCTTTAGAAGCGTTCTAAGGAGTAGGTTATGAATTCTTGTAAGTCAGGTATCTGGCATACGATGAAGAGCTTTCTTTATGCAATATTTACAAGTTTGCTAATAGGTAGCTCTGCATTTGCAACACCAACAGATGGCGTATTTGAGTTAGAAGCAAATGCTAATGCGATAGATGACTCTGGAGTGGGAGCTCCAGATGACTGGTCAACGCCGCCAAACAGTGGTGGAGCATTAGTATTTAGCTTTGAGAATGACACGGCAACACCGGATACAATCTTTACTGGTGGTAATAAAGACATCAAAGACATACCAGAACTCGGTTGGAAGACTGGGACGGTACTCGATAAAGGGGATATTCTTCATGCGTATGCAGCGGCATACAACATTAATAATGACCTTGTACTCACCTTTGGTGCAGACCGCTTTGGTAACAGCGGTGATGCCTTCTTAGGTTTTTGGTTTTATCAAGACTCAGTCAGTACAAACCCAGACGGTACATTCACTGGTCAACATATTGCTGGCGACCTTTTGATTCAGGTGAATTATTTGCAAGGGGCAAATGAGGGGCCAGAAATTTTGGTTCTTGAATGGGACACAACTTGTGCGAAAGCTGATAACAATAATCCACAAGATGGTCAGTGTGCTGCGACAAACTTACGTTTGAAAGTTAAGACAAATGCACTGTGTTCACCGGGCGCGCAAGATGTGTGTGCTTCAACCAATACAACTGACTCACCTGCACCATGGGCGTATACGCCAAAAAGTGGTGTCGAAAATGTCTTCCCTCCAGAAACCTTCTTTGAAGGTGGTGTAAACCTTACTGAACTTCTACAAACAGACACCTGTTTTAGCTCATTTGCAGCCGAAACAAGAGCATCAAGCAGTATTACCGCTCAGTTGAAAGACTTCGTGGTTGGTGACTTTGAGTTGTGTAGTGTTGATATCACCAAAACATGTAATCAAGCGGTCGTGAATGATACAGAAGATGGTTACGTTTACTCATACAGCGGCGACGTGATTAATGATGGTGTTGGTACGCTATACGATGTTGTTGTAGAGGATTTAGAAGCAGGTACTACACATAGCTTAGGTGCCATTGCTTCAGGTGACAGTGCTTCATATAGCGGCAGTTTTGAAAGTACAAATAACGGTCTAACTAATACGGTAAGAGTCACAGCAGCTGCGACTCCGGGTGGCCAAGCGACCATTACTGATACCGCAAGTGATCCATGTGAGTCATTGAGCTTGTCTCCAATGATTAGTGTAACGAAATCATGTGAAAGCGGCTTCAAACTTACTGAAAACGGTATCATTGCAGAAGTGAGCTTCTCGGGAATGGTATGTAACACAACGCCTGGACTTACTTTAGTGAATGTTTCTGTTGTGGATGACTCAGGTACGCCTGAGGATACTTCTGATGACGTGAAAGTGGTAGATAATATCGAACTCGCTTCGGATCAATGTCAGTCTTATACTGGTAGTTATATCCCAACGGCATTTAGCAATGCAGAAACACAATCTTTCCGTGATACTGTGACAGCGGTTGGTTTCTTGAAAATCGATAATACTCAAGCGACGAATACAGCTTCTGCAGACTGTGACATTTGTCCTGCACCAAGCAACTAATTGACGTCTTGTGAATAAAAAGCCTGGAGTATTCTCCAGGCTTTTTCATATTGAATTGCGTGATTTAGTTCGGTTTCCCTTTACCGTTTCCACCACCATTCCCACCAGAACTCGATTGTAAGGTGATGCTAATCGTCGCGGTTGAAGAAGATTGACCGTCACTGATCGTATAAGTGAATGAATCATTATTCTTAAACTTCTTCGAAGGTATGTATTCAATGGAGCCATCGCTCAGTACACGGGCGCTGCCTTTGTTTGGCTTAGCGACCGTAATTGCAAGAGAAGTCGATTGTTCAAATGAGTCATTATTTAACTGTTGGATGCGAACGACGGATTTATCACTGATCGTTGCGCTATCATTCACCGCTTCAAGTGGTGACGTTGACTCAGATAACACTGTGTAAGGTAGCTCGGTTTTGGCTGATTGTTCATTTTCAGCATCTATAACGTCAACGGCTATGCTGTAAGAGTTCGGTTGAGCATCGCTGTTTGACGTAACCATGACCGTCGTTTCTGCACTCATGCCGGAAGGAACCGTCAAGGCTCTTGCGTCATAATTCCAACCGTCAGGAACGCTTAAAGCTGTTGTATAGGTCGCGTCTGCACATTCTGTATTGTTCTGGTTCGTCACTTTAAGATTATACGCTAATGTTTCTCCGGCATTAGCATCAAAACCTGAAAGTGGGGTTAGAGAGAGTAGAGGCGATGTCGCAACGCATTGCCCTGATTCACCACCAAATATGACACTGACCTGTGCGTTTTGACCATTAGCACTTTCCAAAGTAATCGACACGCCTGTTTTTGGATCGGTGAACGTTCCACCGATTGGAAGAGCGGGGTCTTCCCAGTCATTACTCCCAAATAATTGTTTGAAAGTGGAGTCAGGCTTCATGTGTAGCAAGCGGCTACTTTTAAGATCACCGTCTGTCGCTAGGCGCACAACCACACCTTCTGTCACATCTTGGCGGTATACGATGTACGAACGGTCACGTAAAAAGCTGTCGTAGCCAAGAGCTTGTCGATATTCAACGTAAAACCATTGGCGCTGGCCTGTAATTGGATCGGTACCTCTTGGGATTTTTAAAACTTTTGATGAAGTACTTTCAAAGTCTTCATAGGCATCAATAGAGTAAACACCATCACTAGAAATGATTTGAGCAGGGGAGGTCTGCCACCCTAAGTTTTCCAGTTGGAAGGCGCTAAAGTAACCCATATCGTAGTTACCCATCGTATCGTAGCTATCACCGTACTCTATGACACGGCAATCACCAGCCAACGTACCGTCTTTACAGTCGAGTGCGGAAGCGTGATGCAATCCAAAATTATGTCCTAATTCATGGGCGATAACTCGAGGCTCGAAAACCGCATTTATTGACGCTCTAGAGGGAGTTACTCCTTGACTACCAGAGCCTTCTGATGCACATCCAGTTTTGGTTGTTAAGTAGATAAAACGGTCATAGTTTGATAGTTGATATCCCGCAGTTTCAGCCATTTTGTTGGCTTCCGCAGCTACAGCATCATCATCGCAAATTTGGTTTGATATCGGCAAGGTGAATGTTCCAGCAACATCACCAGTTAGCCAAAGTTGCCCCTGGGACATTTGCGAATAGAAGTCGCTAACGGTATTAAAAACCACATGATGGGCGTCTTCTTTAGAGATCGGGATCTCTTGAGGGTTTTCTTGGAAATTGACGAGTACAACTAATGTTTTTTGTTCACCACTAGCCACTTGCTCAGAATAAACCTCTGATGAAAAAGAATATGCTGACACGAGGGTTACAAAGCCAAGAGCTAGCAAGCGTAAATTTGACGCAACAAAGCCCAATTGAGGGAGGATGACCTTCTTCAATTTATATACCTACTTAATATTTTGATATTAAATGAAATTACAAATTCATAATGTTTTAAATAAAATAAATAACGAGCTCTACCCAAATAGAACCAGTAATGATCAAGTGTGCATTATGTTTTATAAAGTTTGTTTTATATTTGTGTGTGTTTATTACTTTTAAACACGAGGCGAGATATTAGCAGAAGGGGTGGTTAAAATTCAACCATGCATTTCGGTTTTTATAAGTTTATGAATTATAATGTTTAACTACTTGTTATTGGTGGTTTTTATAAAAATAATAAGAAATAATATTGTATGCAACAAAAGCAGTCACAAAAACAGTAATAATATTACACCGTGTAGTATGCAACACTCTTAATTGTTTGTTATTTCTTTTGTTTCCTATATAAATGACTTATTAAAAATAAGACGCTATCAATTCCGTAGAGAAAATTGTCAAATTAAAGAAATATTAATTTCAAAAAACAAGAGACTTATTATATCTGGATATAGGCAACGCCATTTTTGCCATTTTTCTTTATCTCATACATTGCGTGATCGGCTTTTTGATACACTTCATTAAACGGTTGCTTTCCTTTGTTAAAGAGACAAACACCGATACTCATTCCTATCGTTACTTTATGTAAGTCTTGATTTATCGCTGGAATGATTGAATCTAAGAGTTGATTGCAAAGTTGGGATATTTCCTCTCGACTTGAATGCCAGTTTAAGATAACAAATTCATCGCCTCCTATGCGTCCAACTTGAGACTTGCTTGACGCAAGCTCTGTTAAGCTATTGGCGATATTGATGAGGAGGGTGTCGCCAGTATGATGGCCTAGCTGGTCGTTAACTGCTTTAAAATTATCTATATCAACAAACACTAAAGCAGACTGCTGAGACGGTTCGGTTTGAGGTTGATGATTAAAGTTTTCCTCAATTGCTTTTCTATTTAACAATCCAGTCAATGGATCACTCGAAGCCAACTTGGCCAGTTGCTGCTCATAACGCTTTTCTTTTGTAATATCGATATGAGTACCCATCATCCGTAGTGGTTCGCCATCAGAACCATACTCGACGATGCGGCCTCGATCATAGACCCAACTATCACTGCCGTCTTTATGAATCATGCGATGAACTACCTCATAAAGGTCGGTTTTGCCAGCTAGGTGATCTTCAAATGCACCCACCGCAAGATCATAATCTTCAGGGTGGAGATTGTTTTTCCACGTTTCAACCGTCGCGGTTAACTCATGGGGCTGATAACCTAGCATTTTGCCCCACTGCATGTTGAATATCGTCAAAGTACCTGAAGGAATATGCTGCTCCCACAAACACAGTCCATTACTGTCGAGTGCAGCATTCAACTTTTCTTGTAGTCGCGCATTTTTCCGCTTCAGCTCTTCATTTTCTTTTTCTAAGCAGGCAATTCGAGTTAGATATTCTTCCATTTTGCGCATAATTTACGTCGTTTTCGGAGCGACAATATACGAAAAATACTTTGCAATTTCTATGATTGAGCTTGGAGATATAAGTATTGAATATGCGGTAAATAATAAAGAATCGGTGATGTTACTTAAGAGCAGCAAAGTAAATGCTTGGAAAACAAAGAAGGAAATAGGGGGTAAGCGAGGGGCTCTCCTGGTGCAAAGTCTTAAATGGAGGCCTTTGCACCGGGACTACTGAGGGTTAGCGGTTTAGTGCACCACAACGCTCAGGCTGGTAGGTGATATCGACAATTTCAATTGTCTTCACTTGATTATTTGGCATTGGCCAGTCAAGTTTTTGACCAACAGACAAACCGATCAGTGCGCTGCCTACGGGCGCAAAAATAGAGATATCATCACTGCTTTTCAGTTCAGAAGGGTAAACCAGTGTCTTTGTCATGGTTCTATCTTCACCTGAAAATTTAAACTCTACAGTCGAGTTCATCGTGACCACGTTATCTGGCATTTGTTCTGGCTCAAGAACTGTTGCTCGGTCGAGCTCTGCTTCTAATTCCACAAGCTCCGCTGCGATGTTTGGCATTTTATCCAACAAAGCCGTGATTCGGTTCATATCTAAGCTTGAGATGTAGATAGAATTGTTTTCTGACATTTTATGACTCCCAAATAAAAGGCCGCCTCACAAAAATGGGACGGCACTCTATATGTCAATTACGGTATCAATCATATGGACGCTATTCCATATGAACTAAACCTGATTTTAGTCTTTATAGTGCGACTTAGCTAGTAAAAAATTTTTGTTGTGAAGCTTGATTTTTCTAAATCTTTCAATCACTTCAGATATTGTTCTCTGATCACCTTGAAACGGTGAAGTCAAGTGAGTGCGTCGTTTAGAAGCAAAACAGGATTTATCGTAGGTGTGCTCGGTTTCGATGGTCAGCCTAACTTCATAAAAGCAAAACGGTATAGTCCGTTGCTAGCATGGCTTCGGTTATCTCAGTTTGTTAAAACTACCAATATCCGTTAATAAATTACTTTTTATTTCGCAATAGTCAGATAAATACGTTCATCTACCCCTTTAGGGTAGTTTGAAATTGTAATTGATTTACATCATGTATTAATTTTCTTTCACAACTAACAATGAGCTCAGTGATAAGAACCTAACCCTTAGGAATTATAATGAGCAAGTTGAAGCTAGTAGTCATCGGTAACGGTATGGTAGGGCACCGTTATATTGAAGACTTAGTCGAGAAAGCTGATATGTCTAATATAGACATTACGGTTTTCTGTGAAGAACCTCGTGTCGCATACGACCGTGTGCACCTTTCCTCTTACTTTTCTCACCATACTGCAGATGAACTTTCTTTAGTAAAAGAAGGCTTCTACGAGAAACACGGTATTAACATGCTGATCGGCGAACGCGCGATTAACATCAACCGTGAAAACCGCATTGTTTACTCAAGCACTGGCCGTGAAGTTCAATACGACAAGCTGATTCTTGCTACTGGCTCGTTCCCATTTGTTCCACCTATCAAAGGTCACGAAAGCAAAGACTGTTTTGTTTACCGTACTATCGAAGATCTTAAAGCGATCGAAGCGTGTGCGAAGAAGAGCAAATCAGGCGTTGTTGTCGGTGGTGGTCTGCTAGGTCTTGAAGCAGCAGGCGCATTGAAAGCACTGGGTGTAGAAACGCATGTTGTTGAGTTCGCACCGAAGCTAATGGCTGAGCAACTTGACCTTGCTGGTGGTAACCAACTTCGACAAAAGATCGAGCGTATGGGCGTGAACGTTCACACTAGCAAAAACACGCTTGAGATTGCGCCAGAAGGCACAAACGCACGCAACGTTATGCGTTTTGCTGACGGCTCAGAGCTAGAAACAGACTTCATCGTATTCTCTGCAGGTATTCGTCCACAAGACAAACTAGCACGCCAAATGGAGCTAGAAGTGGCACCTCGTGGCGGTGTTGCTATCAACGACCATTGTCAGACTTCTGATGAGAACATCTACGCGATTGGTGAATGTGCTTCTTGGAACGAAATGTTCTACGGCCTTGTTGCTCCTGGCTACAAGATGGCGACAGTTGCTGTTGATCACCTACTAGGTAACACAGAAAGCAAATTCGAAGGCGCTGACATGTCTGCGAAGCTGAAACTTCTAGGTGTAAAAGTAGGTTCAATCGGTGACGCGAACGGTCGTACTGAAGGCTGTAAGAGTTACGTTTACCAGAACGAAGAACAAGAAGTTTACAAACGTCTTATCGTTTCTAAAGACAACAAGAAACTGCTTGGCGCGGTTATGGTTGGCGACACCTCTGACTACGGCGACCTGCTTCAACTTATGCTGAACGAAATCGACCTACCAGAACACCCAGATGCGTTGATCCTTCCTGCTCACGCAGGCGCTGAGAAACCAGCATTAGGTGCAGACGCTCTACCAGAAAGCGCAGTGATCTGTTCATGTTTCGACGTGACAAAAGGCAAGATCGCACAAGCAGTTGCTGATGGTCACCATACATTGGGTGACATCAAAGCAGTGACTGGCGCAGGTACAGGCTGTGGTGGTTGTATTCCTCTAGTTACGTCTGTTCTAAATGCTGAGCTTGCTAAATCTGGTATCGAAGTGAAGAACGACGTGTGTGAGCACTTTGCATACTCACGCCAAGAGCTGTTCCACCTAATCCGTATTGAAGAGATCAAAACGTTTGATGAGCTTCTAGAGAAATACGGTAAAGGTTACGGCTGTGAAGTTTGTAAACCACTGGCTGGTTCTATCTTGGCTTCTTGCTGGGGTGAGCACATTCTTAAGCCACAACTGGTTAAGCTGCACGACACGAACGATAACTTCCTAGGTAACATCCAAAAAGACGGTACTTACTCTGTTATTCCACGTATGGCGGGTGGTGAAGTAACACCTCAAGCACTGGGTGCGCTAGCGAACGTTGCGGCAGAATACAACCTATACACCAAAGTCACTGGCGCTCAACGTATTGGTCTGTTTGGTGCTCAAAAAGACGATCTTCCAGAGATCTGGCGCAAGCTTATCGACGCTGGTTTCGAAACAGGTCAGGCGTACGCAAAAGCCCTTCGTATGGCGAAGACCTGTGTTGGCTCAACGTGGTGTCGTTACGGTGTTCAAGACTCTGTTGGTCTAGGTTCCTACATCGAGAACCGTTACAAAGGCATTCGTACACCTCATAAGATGAAGTTCGGTGTTTCTGGTTGTACTCGTGAGTGTGCGGAAGCACAAGGTAAAGACCTTGGTATCATCGCGACTGACGCAGGCTGGAACATGTACGTATGTGGTAACGGCGGTATGAAACCTCGTCACGCAGACCTACTTGCAAGTGACCTAGATAAAGAAACGCTAATCAAGTACATCGACCGCTTCATGATGTTCTACATCCGTACTGCTGCGCCATTACAACGCACATCAGTTTGGATGGAAAACATGGAAGGTGGCGTTGACTACCTACGCGAAGTGATTGTTGACGACAAACTTGGCATCAACGCGCAACTAGAAGCAGACGTAGCGAAACTTGTCGACGAATACGAGTGTGAGTGGACTGCGACTATCAACGACGAATCACAACTGACTCGTTTCGCGCACTTCATCAACTCTGACAAGCGCGATGAAAACGTCGTGTTTGTACAAGAGCGTGAACAGCACCGCCCAGCAACCTTCACGGAAAAACACCCTGAAGCGAAAGGCGACATCCTACACGTAGCGATCACTGAAGCATAAGGGAAGGTTGATTATGTCATTTGAAAAGATTTGCCAAATCAGCGACATCGTACCGGGCACGGGTGTTTGTGCACTGGTTGATGGTCAGCAAGTTGCGGTATTTCGCCCAACACAAGCAGAAGAAGTGCTGGCTATCAGCAACACAGATCCGTTCTTCCAATCAAACGTGCTTTCTCGCGGTTTGATCTGTGAGCACCAAGGCGAGCTTTGGGTGGCTAGCCCACTTAAGAAGCAGCGCTTTAACCTGACAACAGGTGCGTGCATGGAAGACGAACGTTTTAGCGTGAAAGCGTACAAAACGCGTGTAACCAACGGCGAAGTAGAAATCTCTGCGTAAGCTTGGTTTTCATTCCCTCCTCTTAGGGGGAGGGAATGAACTGAAACCTAGATTTAATAGACAAAGGCTTTCCAAGCATCATCTCAGGGGAACAGGGAAGCGAGGTGTTGTAGACAGCGTTCAGGTGTCAACGGGAAGCCTTTCTCTATTCAATCTTTAACTTTTTAACTTTCAATTTTGGATAAGGACACATTCATGTCTACTGATTTTAAGCCTGCAGAATTCGTGCAAACCATGATCAATGTTGGTGAAGCGAAAACCAATACAAGCACGCGAGATCTTCTGCTTCGCGGTACGATGGCTGGCGTTATTCTTTCGCTTGCGGTGGTGGTTGCTATTACCGCGATTGTACAAACGGGTATCGGCCTTGTAGGAGCACTTGTTTTCCCCGTTGGTTTCGTAATTCTAAGTGTGATGGGGTATGACCTAGTGACCGGTGTTTTTGGTCTAGCGCCTCTGGCTAAGTTTGCTAACCGTCCGGGCATCACTTGGGGTCGTATCTTCCGTTGTTGGGGTCTTGTAGGCTTGGGTAACCTTATCGGTTCTCTGATCGTTGCTTACCTAGTGGCTATCTCTCTAACAGGTAACTTCTCTCTAGAACTGAACGCAGTAGCGAAGAAATTTGTCGCTGTTTCTACGGCGCGTAGCCTTGGTTTTGAAAACATGGGTATGGACGGATGGATCACATGTTTCGTACGCGGCATCTTCTGTAACCTAATGGTGTGTCTAGGCGTTATCGGCAACATGACGGCACGTTCAGTGTCTGGTCGCGTAGCAATGATGTGGTTCCCAATCTTCATCTTCTTCGCACTAGTATTCGAGCACACAGTAGTAAACATGTTCTTATTCCCACTAGGTATGATTCTAGGTGCGGATTTTGGTATCGCGACTTGGTTGAACTTCAACCTTATCCCAACCATCCTAGGTAACATTGTTGGTGGTCTAGTAATGACTTGTATTCCACTGTACCTAACTCACGCTAAAACTGCGCCTTCTATCAATGCTGAAGAAGAAGTAAAAGCACAGCCTGCAATCGCAAAATAAACCGCTTTTATCTGGCCCTACCTATGATAGGTAGGGCTGTTCAACTCATTTAACTTTCGATAAGTATTGTATTGATTTAGCTATAAAAAGTAATAACTCCTTGGGGTGATTTTAACCTTGAGTTAATGACTTGAGTGTTACTTTTTATGTCCAAATTTTCGATAGGCGTTGATATGACAACTGTTAACTCATCTTTAAACAGCGGCTTTGTTTCTCTTGTTGGTGCAGGTCCAGGTGATCCTGATTTACTCACAGTAAAAGGCTTAAAAGCCATTCAAGCGGCTGAAGTTGTTGTGTACGACCGATTGGTATCAAAAGATATTCTTGAGTTGGCCCATACATCAGCAGAGATGATTTACGTAGGAAAAAAATTGGACTTTCACTGTGTGCCTCAAGATCAAATTAACCAAATCTTGGTGCAGAAAGCGCAAGAGGGTAAACGCGTTGTGCGCCTAAAAGGTGGGGACTCATTTATCTTTGGCCGTGGTGGTGAAGAGCTAGAAGAGCTAGCCGAATTTGGCATCAAATACGAAGTGGTTCCGGGTATTACGGCGGCGGCGGGCGCGACGGCTTATGCTGGTATTCCATTAACACACCGCGACCATGCACAAAGCGTTCAATTTATCACTGGTCATGTACAAAAAGATGGTCGTGAGATTGAATGGCATTCACTAGCGCAATCCAACAACACACTTGTGTTCTATATGGGTTTGAAGCAAAGCGGCCACATTATGGATAAGCTGATCACTCATGGGTTAGATCCTGAGATGTCATGCGCCATTATTGAAAACGGTACGCGCCCAGAGCAGCGTGTGTTCCAAGGAAAGTTGAACGAGCTATCGAGCATGGCAGAGCAAGCCGTGAGCCCAGCATTGATTGTGGTTGGCAGCGTGACTCAACTTCACAACAAGTTGGATTGGTTCGCAAAGTAACATTGCCCAGAAGTGACTATATTTTACAGGGGCTTTGCTGCCTCTGCATTTCTTGCTTACGCATAGGCATTTGATCAATGAGGTTGTTGATAAACGGCCAGTCTGTTTCTGCGCCCCAGCGGTGCTTTTCTAGACCATCTTTACCAAGCAAAATAGCGGTGTGAGATCCTTTTTCGACCTCATAAAGACGAGCTAGCATTTTTAAGTCGAACTCTTCTTTAAGCCAAGCAGGAAAGGTATACCCTTGCTCTGTAATGACCAGTGTGACGACATCTCTGTCTTCCAACTCACACTCATTCATAAGTGTTTCTAGCAAGAATTGTTTGACGTATTCATCATTTTCCGGCGCAAAGTAGAGCACACTTCTATGTGGCCAGTATTTGGAGTGCGCTGGATAACCAAATGCTGTCGATGACAAGATACAAGAAAGTAGTATCACTAGTAACTTTCCGCCCATGACAGTTCCCCTAGAAACCCAAATAACTTTTTATACGTTAAGTTTAGTGGAATTGGCTCATTGTGCTTTTTCCAAAACTGGCATAGGGTAGGCAGCAAATAAATTGAGCGTAGAAATAGATGAGTTCGGAAAGCAAACAAAAAATCGCTATTTTGGTTGATGTACAGAATGTGTATTACACCTGTCGCGAAGCGTATCGAAGCAATTTTGATTACAACCAGTTTTGGTATGTTGCCACACAAGGGAAAGAGGTGGTAAGTGCTCGTGCTTATGCTATTGCGAGCAATGATCCCAAGCAACGTCAGTTCCACCATATTCTTCGTGGTGTTGGCTTTGAGGTGATGCTTAAACCCTACATCCAGCGTCGTGATGGTAGCTCGAAAGGCGATTGGGATGTGGGTATTACTCTCGATGCAATTGAAATTGCTCCCGAAGTTGAGGAAGTGATTCTAGTTTCGGGAGATGGAGACTTTAGTCTGCTAGTAGAGAGAATTCAGCAGCGCTTCAATAAAACGGTGACCGTTTATGGTGTACCTAAACTTACATCTCAAACTCTGATTGATTGTGCCGACAATTTTGTCGCGATTGATGACGATTTCCTGCTGTAGTTAATAGTGCAATAAAGAAAGGCGAGTCACTCAGGCTGTACGAAAACGTACAATGACTCGCCTCTAATTTATCGTTGATTTGGCTAGTTACGAAGGAATGATCATTTGCCCTAGCAAGTAACCCAAGCAACACGCACCAATCACGCCGATTAAGCCCACAGACATGAATGAATGGTTGAAGTACCACTTACCAATCTTAGTTGTGCCCGATGTATCGAAGTTCACAGTCGCGATATCTGAAGGGTAGTTGGGAATAAAGAAGTAGCCGTATACCGCTGGCATCAAGCCGATAAGCAGCGCAGGTTCCAAACCTAAGCCGAGACCAACAGGCAGCATCATGCGAGCCGTTGCAGCTTGAGAGTTCACCACAACCGACACAATGAATAACGCAAGCGCGAATGTCCAAGGATAGTTGGTTACCATCTCTACGATGCCAGATTTAAATTGAGGCATAGCGTACTGGAAGTAGGTATCTGACATCCATGCAATACCGAAGATAGCAATCGCCGCCACCATACCAGATTTAAATACCACCCCATTTGGTACGTCACGCGGGTCAGTTTTGGTCGCAAGCAAAATGATACCGCCGAAGCAGAGCATCATCATTTGAATCACAACTGCCATGCTGATTGGCTTCGAGCCATCTACGATGGTACGAATGTCTGGCCACATCGCGATAACGACGATAACCAAGATAGAAGCAATGAACAGCAATACAGAGTTACGAGCACTTGTTGGTAGTACTTCATCAAGAGACGTTGCAGTTGTGTTGAGGATTTTTTCTCTCCACACAGGATCTTTCAAACGCTCTTGGTATTCTTCATCGTCGTCTAGCTCTTTACCACGCTTTAGGCTGTAAAGTGACATCAACAACGTACCGAATAGCGTTGCAGGTACGGTAACGAGCAGAATTGAGAGCAGAGTGATCTCGTGTTGAATATCAGAGAGTTGCGCCAAGTAGTAAACTACGGCCGCTGAAATTGGTGATGCCGTGATTGCGATTTGAGAGGCGACAGAAGCGGCAGCCATAGGACGCTCAGGACGAATGCCGTTTTTAAGTGCAACGTCGCCAATGATTGGCATGATAGAGTAAACCGCGTGACCTGTACCAAGTAGGAAGGTCATAAAGTAAGTCACGAACGGAGCAATAAGGGTGACGCGTTTTGGGTTCTTACGAAGCACACGCTCGGCAACTTGCAGCATGTATTTCAAACCGCCAGCGGCTTCAAGAATGGAAGCACATGTTACCACCGCTAAAATGATCAACATGACGGTGACAGGAGGAGAGGTTGGCGGCATCTTAAAGATGAATACTTCAATCACCAAGCCAATTCCGGATACGACCCCAAGGCCTATACCACCATAACGTGAGCCGATATACAGCATCACGAGCAAAAATAGAAACTCAAGATACAACATGTGGATTTCCTTATTCAAAACAGAGGGCTACATAGCCAAATTACCTCTTTGTATTGTCTCGATATTCAGAAAGAAAATACTTCATGTTGTTCACAATCCGCTGGATAAGAAACAGCAATATTCAATTATTGGCAATAACTCACGCTACACAGGGAAACTGTTAACACAGTTTTATCAGGGTGTTTTTATGCTGTGTATTTTTGCGATCATGTGAGCGTTAAATGCGAAGAGGTTTAAGAGTTTGTTGCTATTCATCGCATACGTAACCAGACCTTACAGCTTCACAGAACTCGGAAATACAGTCATAACTAACCCTAAGAGTGCTTCTTTGTTATGAAAACGCAAAGGATAATAGTTTGCATTGCGATTGGGGCTTGGGTATAAAGGTGTCAGAATGACTACACCAACAATAAGCCACCATGTCTGAGCAATTTTTCCCGCAACTGTTTCAAACTTCGAGTGAGATTACACCTTACCTACACGGTGATATCGGCGAGATAGGGCAAGAAGCTATCCATATAGAGAATGATATCAACCCGATCATCCAAGTCCTTTACCAGCAAATCTCGGAGGCTCATCCGGAAGCGGGAAAAGCATATTGGTTGACAAGAACGTGGGATTTACTTTGTTGGCAGCCAGTTTATGTCGCATTCATCTCTATTTACGGTTACCACACGTTGCCAAACATTCGCGAGATAGCGCAGCACCTCAAACCTTGTTTTGTTTCTGGGTACCGATTCGCCGACGAAGCGCATATACATGGCGAGCCAGAAGCGTTGATAAAAGAGGCGGGGCGTCAAATCCGAGAACTGTTCGACTTCTATCAACAAGAGATGAGTCAATGGACACGCATTCGTCCTGGCTTCACCCATCAATTGATGTCGGACGGAATCATGGCTTGTTTAATTCGTCTCCAACAGCGCTTTCCGCAAATGACTAACTCGACACTTCAGGAGCATGCGGTCTTGTGGCTAAGCGCAATGGGTTTGGATGTTGATAATAGTCGCTCACTTCATGAGACGGAATCTGATCAGCCGCTAAAGTTAGTAAGAAAAAGTTGTTGTTTAGTCTATAAGTGTGAAGGCAGAAAGCTTTGTGCAGATTGTCCTCGTTTAGAGGAAAATCGACAGCTTATGAGCAAGAAGGTTCTTAATTAACATTTATTTAACTTGTGTAACAGTGCTCGATTTGAGAGTGAGAATAAGTATCATTGCATGCTCTTGTTGACAACAAAAAGATAAATACAATGATGAAAAGGACGTTTTCTTTCAATCTCATCGTACTTGCGATGAGCAGTGGATACGCAGTTAGCTCAATAGCAGCAGAAGATCTTCAACAAACATCGACTCCGAGCGATGAGCAATTGGTTGTTGTAGGCAGTGTGATGCCGAAATCGATCTCCGATATTCCAGGAACGGTTTGGTTTGTTGGCCAAGAAGAGATTGCTCAGCAATATCGTGCGGGCAAGACACTGGGTGATATTCTTTCTGCAACCATCCCTTCTTTAGACGTCGGCACCGGTGGTCGAACTAACTATGGTCAGAACCTTCGCGGTAGAGCAATGTTGGTAATGATTGATGGTGTCTCGTTACAGTCTTCTCGCCCGATTAGTCGTCAGTTAGACGCAATAGACCCATTCAACATCGAGCGAATTGAAGTACTATCTGGTGCAACCTCCATTTATGGTGCAGGCGCTACTGGTGGTGTTATTAACATTATCACCAAGAAAGCGTACTCGGATGACTTGTCGTTTGAATCCTACGTGAGTGGCACTACAGGTTTTAATAGCAGCGATGACTTTGATTACAAACTCGCTCAGTCTATCTCGGGTGGTAATGAGCGAATTACCGCTAGAGGTTCGGTTGTGTACACCGAGACACAAGGTGCATTTGACGCAAATGGCGACATTGTCACCCCAGACATTTCACAGGGCTCTTTGCAGTATAATTCAACGCTCGATGTTATGGGATCGACCGAGATTCAAATCTCCGATGCCAGCAAGTTAAACCTTGTCGCACAATACTATGACAGCCAGCAAGATTCGCCATACGGTTTGTACATTGTTAACAATAAATTTGTTGACGTACGAGAGGGGTTCGATTCCGACCGTGAACATGGTACAGAGCGAGTTCTCTTAAGTGCGAACTACGCTCACGACAGCGTATTCGGTCATCAACTGATAGGCGAGTTATCTTACCGTAGTGAAGACCAAACCTTTACTCCTTATTACCAAAGTGCCTCTCAACAAAAAACAGAAGTTTTTGCTGGGCGCTTAGCGTTAGCTAAAAGCTGGGAGTCATTCAAACTTGTTTATGGTGTCGATGCGTACTTAGACCGTTTTGAAAGTAACCAGGCTCTGTTCGATCCAACCATTGCGAACAGCTCTGGGAACTTAATTAATCGAACCTATGCCGAAGTGGGGCGTTACCCAGATGTTGATGTGGCGTCTTACGCAATGTTTGTCCAAGGGGATTACCAAATCAATCAAGATTGGTCAGTACAAGCAGGCTACCGCTACCAATACATGGACAATAAGATTGATGATTTTGTTGCCTATAGTATACAAAAGAAGATCGCATCGGGTAATGGTGTATCAGCGGATGCGGTACCAGGTGGCAGCACTGACTACTCTGTGAGCTTATTTAATTTGGGCACCATTTATCAGCTTAACGATGAATCTCAGCTTTGGGCGAACTTCTCTCAAGGTTTCGAACTCGCTGATCCTGCAAAGTACTACGGCCAAGGTAGCTACGATGCCGCGGATGCAAATGGTCACTACGCGTTGAACAATAGCATTAACGTATCTGACTCAAAAATGTCGGGCATCAAAACGGACAGCTATGAAATCGGTTACCGATTAGATACCGATACTGTCGCACTGCAAGCGGCGGGTTACTACTCGGTGTCGGATAACTCAATCAAGTATGACAAGAAGACGCTCCTAATCACCAATGTTGATGACGAGAAACGTGTATACGGTGCCGAAGCAAACATTAACTACTGGGTAAACCGTGATATTTTGTTAGGTGCATCAGGTCACTATGTGGTTTCTGAGCTGAAAACCAACGGTAAGTGGGAAGATCTAAGCGCGGGTAAAGCAAGTACATCAAAAGCGAACGCGTGGGCGGCTTACTATCAGGATGGCTATTCAGTACGTTTACAAAGCCAGACGATGTTTGATTACGAAGATGACGCAAACAATAAACTAGATGGATACACTACGTTTGATCTTCTTGGTAACGTAACACTACCTATCGGGCAGTTAGGTTTTGGTATTCAAAACCTATTTGACGAAGACTACACAACCGCTTGGGGACAACGTGCGCAGATTCTTTATGCAGCACACTACGATGCAGCAGCGTACGACTACAAAGGAAGAGGTCGCACATTAACACTGAACTACAGTGTCGAATACTAAAGCTAACTCTCTCCGAATATCAAAAAAGCCGCTGAAAGCGGCTTTTCTTTTAGGCTTGATCTGTCTGCGCTGTGTCTACAACGTTTTCCGTGTGTTCTGAAGCTTGGTTTTGTTCTTCAGCTTCCATTTTTGCGCGTTCAGCTTTGGAGATATAACGCGGCTTATTGCTCTTATGTAGCTTAGCGTTATGCTTCTTCTGCTTCGCTTTCAAGATCTGATTGATTTTCTTCTTGCGGTTCATGGTGGTGGTCCTTTAATTTAGCGAGGCAGGATAGTTACTTTTTTATCAAGTTACAACTAAATAAGCGCCGGTATCGGTCGCAAAATTCAAGTACGTTCCTATGTCCAATCATCTATCGCGTTTTAATGGAGCCCAAATGAAAACACTGTACACCGAACGTTTGATACTGCGTCTTGTGAGTGTAGATGATGCACCATTTATACTAGAACTTTATAACCACCCAGACTTCTACCGTTTTGTCGGAGACAAACAAATTCGTACCGAATATGAAGCGGCGCGTTACATAAAAGAAAACATGCTACGCATGCAACAAATTAAAGGCGTGAGTTTACTCGTTGTAGAGAAGAAAGAAGATGGGCAACCCATCGGGATTTGTGGGTTGGTTAAACGTGACACATTACAATACTATGATCTCGGATATGGATTTTTACCTTCCGCTTATGGCTTCGGCTACGGAACGGAGTCTGCAACCGCAGTGCTGGAATACGCTAGAGAGGAAATGAAACTCGATAATTTGGTTGCCATCACCAATAATGACAATATTCGTAGTATAAGTTTGCTCAAAAAACTGGGCTTTGAGTTTGAACGAGTTGAGCAGCAATATGATAATGGCCGCACGTTAGAACTTTACACAATGATGTTGTGATTTTTGGATAGCGCATGAGCGATATTTTACTTGGCAAACTCGCCACTGAATTTAAGACAGTAAAAGCCATGGTAGAGGTTTACTGTCATGACCATCATGGAACAAAACGTGACTTATGCTCAGAATGTCGTGAGCTGCTTGAATACGCAGAAGTGCGCCTCGACCGCTGTCCTTATGGAGAGAATAAACCGACGTGTAACAAATGTCCGATTCACTGCTACAAACCAGAGCCGAAAGAACAAATGCGTTTGGTCATGCGTTACTCTGGCCCCAGAATGTTACTGAAACATCCCATCTTGGCGGTTCGTCATTTGCTTCATGAAAAGCGCATGGTACCGGAAAAGCCTGCAGCGAACGCGTCAAACCGTCACAAGCGTTTATCTAAACAAAAATTCGAAGAATAAAAAAACGAGGGCGACATGCCCTCGTTTTCGTTGAGTAGAAGCGGCGTGGTTAGAGGCCAGCGGCCATACGCTGCTTGGTTTTGCTCGCAGCAAGTAGCATGTATACGCCAGTCGCAACCAAAGCGGCAAACAAGTAGCCTAGCAAGCCGTGTTCTTGGCCCATGAATTTATCAGCGACAACAGGACCAGCAACAGAGCCGATGCTGTAGCTAAACAGCATGACTTGTGTCGCAGAGACAATAAAGCGTTCATCAAGACCTTCGCAACCTAAGTTGATTGCAATCGGGTACAAAGCAAAAGTAGCTGCACCTAAAAAGAATAATGCAGCAGCCAATACCACGGCTGACGAGGAAATAAACGTCATACCGATCGAAAAAATACCCAAAATACAGAAAAACGCCATTAGCACTGTGCGGCTCATGTATTTGTTTAACGCGGTCACCATTGGTTGAACTAGCATGCCACCTAGAATCACTAGCGCCATCAATGTACCAATGTCTTGATGGCTAATTTTACGGTTAGTTAACTCAACTGGCATTAATCCGTAGATCGCGCCTAAGGTCAAACCTGAAACAACACAACCAATAATTGCTGCATGGTTTAGTTTGGCAATTTGCTTAAATGATAAAGCGGTTGATTCATGGCTGTTTGGCTGCTCACACTCAATGAACATTAGCACCAGCATCGCCATTAGGATCAACGTCGTGATCGCAATAAACGGAACGCCGCCACTTACGCCAAGCACGCCAATACCAAACTGGCCTAATGCTGAACCACCATAAAGCGATAGCATGTACAAGCTCAAACGTTTCGCACGCGATGCTTCGTCTCCAGACATTAGCCAAGACTCAACAATGACAAAAACACCAGCAACCGCGATACCCGCAATAAAGCGAGCGGCAAGCCACATCAATCCGTTAGCAAACACGGGTAGTGTGACGATAGTTAGCGAAAATACGGCCAAGCAACCAATAAACGCGTTACGGTGACCAACTTGACGTACGATACGTTCAATAAAAATAGCACCGGTTAATAAGCCGCCATAAAACACACTCGCCAACCAACTCGCGTAATCTGCTGAGATGTTGTATTCACCGAGCATGAGAGGGATCAAGCTCATTAAATAGCCCGAAGCCACCGCATAAAGAGACAGTGCGACGACTGGAACTGTAACTCGTGGTGATGCTGCAGGAACGACTGTGTTTTCCACTGTTTTGCGCCTATAAGTTAAATGAAATCTAAGGGTTATTCGGCGCGAATATGAGGCTAATAGTTAGGCAAGTAAAATGATAAATTTAAGTCGTTTCGATAAATAATATTTGTTAACTAGATAGGTTGATAAGTTGCATAAAAACGCCAACCTACAAACAAGGTTGGCGTGGAAGATTATTTAGTAAGTGCTTGATTTAACCATTGATCGAATTGAGTTTTAGGTAACGCACCATTGATCATATCAACGCGTTGACCATTCTTGAAAACCATAATGGTAGGAATACTGCGAATACCAAATTGCGTCGCAAGTTGTTGTTGAGCTTCGGTATCAATCTTAACAAAACGAGCCGTTCCGGCTTGCTCATGAGCAACATCAGAGAAAACAGGAGCAAAGCCAACGCACGGGTTGCACCATGGGGCCCAAAAATCTACTACAACAGGCATATCACTTTGTAATAGAGCAGAAAAGTTATCTTGTGTACCTTCGATAGGCGAGCCGTCTAAAAGTGCACTTTTACATTTACCGCAAGTTGCAGATTCGGCAACGCGCTCATTAGGGACACGATTTAGACCGCCGCACGAAGGGCAGCGAGTTTTAAACGATGACATGACTTCTTCCTTTATTACGTATTGATGAAAACATGACTTACCAGTCAGCCTCATTATTTGTATACTTATTTTTTAACCTGCCGAAATAACGCAGCGCAGGTTTGTATTTGAGCCTAAGGTTCTAAGAAATTTTATTAAAATACAACAATAAATAGGTCTGCGATGACAAATTACTACGCTGAAATTACAGGTTGGGGGAAATGTGTTCCGCCAGCCGTGCTCTCTAACGATGATCTTAGCACTTTCCTCGATACTTCCGATGAGTGGATTCGTACCCGCACTGGTATCGAAAACCGCCGTATTAGTCATGTAAACACGTCAGACATGGCGACCGTTGCTGCTAAACATGCATTAGCTCGAGCAGGCGTCGATGCAACAGACGTGGATTTAATCATTGTGGCGACTTGTTCACCAGATTCATTGATTCCAAATATCGCGTCTAAGGTACAGCAGAACCTAGGTATTCGTGCAGCCGCTGCCTTTGACTTAAATGCCGCATGTACGGGATTTGTCTATGGCCTAGAAACGGGCACACGTTTGATTCAATCAGGTAACTATCGTAACGCGATCATTATTGGTGCGGAAAGATTGTCTTTCTACATCGATTGGGCAATGCGAGATACCGCTGTTCTATTTGGTGATGGTGCGGGCGCCGTTGTGTTATCAAGAACGGAAAAAGAAACGGGTTTACTACAGTCTCAAATCGGTTGTGACGCAAAAGGCCGCGATATTCTGTCCGTACCAAAGTTTGGTACTTGTATGGATCGCTTTGCGGAAGACAACGGTTACTGGGATTTCAACTTTGTAGGACAAGAAATTTTCAAACGTGCGGTAAAAGGTATGGGGCTAGCTGCGAAAACCGTACTGAAAGCATCACAGTTAACGACGGAACAAATCGATGTTGTGATTCCGCATCAAGCGAATATTCGTATTATTCAAACCTTGTGTGACCTGTCTGGAATTCCACACGACAAAGCGTTTGTTAACATTCAAAACTATGGCAATACTTCAGCTGCGACGGTGCCAATTGCATTGTGTGAAGCGGTAGAGCAAGGTCGAGTTAACCCAGGTGATAATATGCTTCTTGCTGCGTTTGGTGCAGGTTTGACATGGGGTGCGGCAGTATTGAAATGGGGTGACCGCGTAACGCCAGTTTCTGAAAGTGATGCGGTTCTGCCTGAATGTGAGCAATCCGCGTTAGAATTACTTGAGCGTGCCATTAAGCTGTGTAACGAACGCCGTCGCGACGAGGTGTAACGGACACTCTGCAAACATAAGATGAGTAAGGGAGCGCGAGGCTCCCTTATTTGATGATGCGTTCTACAGCTAACCTGTAAAATATCTTAAGCCATAAAACCCAGGTTTGAATGAGTAAAATTACGGATGTTCGGGAACACGTATTCCAGTGCAGCGTTATCACTCACGCCCATCCACTGCGCTAGTGTTGAACCAACTTGATCAGCGGCAATTTTGGGTATGAGTCGGCCTTGAGAGTAATCATCGTTTCCGCCCAGTATTAGTTCCGGCCATGTACCGATAGGTTGTTTCCCATTTACCGCGCCTCCAATTAATAGTTGATGGCCACCCCAGCCATGATCGGTACCATTTCCGTTGCTCATCATCCGTCGACCGAAGTCAGACATAGTGAAAGAGGTGACTTGCTTGTTTAGCCCTAACCGTTCGACCGCACGATACATTGCTAAAAGGTTTGTCGCGAGATCCTCAAGTAACACTGGATGACGTGCCAGTTGCGAATCGTGTAGGTCATACCCAGAGTGTTTAACGAAAAAGACTTGTCGTTGCTGCTTCAGGACATCTTGGCTTGCTATCAATTTGTACACGGTTTGCATCTGCTTGCCGAGCGTCGACGACGTAAACAGCGGCTCGTCAGCAATGTGGTTGAGTTGCTCGCTCAGTACACTGCTCATTACCATCGACTCATCAACCATCAAATTAAAATGACCATTAAATGGATTGTCAGTTTGATGAGAGAGAAGGCGATCATAGATACCTTTGTATAAAGGGTTATCAATCGCGGTAAGCTGAACCGCGCGATCTTTTTTCAGGACGGTTTGGCGGTGTTCCATTGCCCGTAACCAAAGCGAGTTGCCATGCACACTGTATAGCGGTGTTATTTCTGATTCAGAGTTTAATACATCCAACATTCTGCCAGCCCAACCAAGATTTTTAGACTCGCTCATTCCACCAAGTAACCAAGCGTCTGTTTGAGAATTATGAGAAAACAGTTGCTCGGGAAGTGATGCTTCACCTTGCTCAATAGCTTGTTTGGTGACGGGATGGTTGAGAATGCCACTATTGAGCACGATGCTGGCATCGCCTTGTTCGAAAACGGAAGTTAACGCATTTAACTTTGGGTGTAAGCCGAGCTTCACTGGGTGATTTGAGCTATCGACAGCACTTAAATTGATAGGGAGTATGTCTTCTTTGGCGACAGAGAGTGGCCCTCTGACTTTGGAATATTGACGATAGTGCGCCTCCGATAATGGCAGTATGGTGTTGAATGCATCGTTTCCGCCTGCTAAATACACACATATTAATGCTCGAAAGTCATTGGATGGCGCTGCGAGAGAGTAACCTGGCAGACTAAGAGAGGCTAGTGCGCCCATCGATAGCGTGCTTTGTATAAAATGTCGTCGTGAAATATCCATAATTCACTCCTAATCCTGAATATAGAATTCGTCGCCAGAAATGGCGGTAAATATCACTAGAGCGAGTTTTGTTGTTGGCACATAGTCCCCACGATAATCATTCAGGGCGGTGAGCATGAGCTCTTTCAATTCAGCAGAAGCCGTTCCAGCAAAGAAACGCTCGTTAACCAATTCGACTAAGGCACGGTGATCGTCCAGAAGAAGATAAAACTCGTTAAGATCGAAGTGGTAGGAATCACCACCTCCTCTACGAGTGCTGGTTAACATATAGTTGACCAAATCGGTATAAACAGACCAATTGAGAAGTTCATACTCTGGAGAGTTAATACCAGACTCCGTAAACTCGTTAGACGGCTGATAGTCTGGAGAGTAAAAATTAAACACGGAAGGAGAACGAAGCGGCCCTTGATTAGCGATGTTCATCATCGTTGTTGCGTCTTCGTAACGTGAGCCTTTAACCGTAAAACCTGATGCTCGATGAAAATTAGTCAGGACCAGTATCGGTTCTTTCACTTTTATAGGCGGGGTATCCGTCATCCCTAATGCTTCAGGGTCGAGCAATATGGCTCGAACAACGGCGGTTAGATCGCCTTTTTCTCCTTCCCCATTGTTGTTAAATATCGTAGCAACACGCGCGACGTACTCTGGGCTTGGATTTGAACTGACCAAACGTTGGATAAGTAACTTTGAAACAAATGGAGCAACATTTGGGTGAGACATCAACATATCAATCACTTTTGAAAGCTCTTCTTGTGCGGTTAGACCCGATGGGATCACGTTCCCTAGAAATCGCTTCTCGCCGGTGTCGTGTCTTTGACTGATAACTCGCATCGGTTTCACGAATGCGATGTCGGAATTTTTCCATCCAGTTAATGCTCGCGCGAGCTCTTGAATATCAGTTTGATTGTACGTGGGGATAGGTTTGCCTGTTGCGTGGTTTAGTTTTTTACTGCCATCTAAATTGAGTTCATACAAACCGATAGTGAATAACTGCATTAACTCTCGAGCAAAGTTCTCATCGGGAAGCGTTCCTGTCGTACTATTTTCTTTTGCACTACCGAGCATAGATAAATAGCTTCCCATGACTGGATGGATGGAAACGTCGTACAACAGGTCTCGGTAGTTGCCAAACGCATGTTCAACCAACAGATCGTAGTAATTCACCAACCCTGTAGGTTTGCTGGAAAGAACGCCGCCATAACGAGAAACGACTACGATCTGACTCAATGCATAAGCCGTTCGCTGCCTAAGCTGATCTTCAGCAGTAACAACAATTTGATACCAAGCATTTTCTCGGTTTGACTGTAGGCCTTTAGAAAAAGGCGTTTGATAAAGTGGTTGATGGTAGGTTGCTGGCAGGTTGATTTGTTTCTGTATCCAATCCTCTAACCCGTTTTCCCTAACCTCATTAATTAACGCAGGTGTTGGTCCAAAAGAGGTTTGATAGAGAAAACGCGCAACGGTTTGATCGGATGGGGATTGCTGTATTTGTGCTGATACATTAGACACATGGCTCAACAATAAGATAGCCAATCCTAGTACCCAAGCAGAGATTTTATTTAGCTTCTGACGTCTCATAGTTAACTCGCTTACCCGAAGTAACGATTTAAGTCCATTTAACGGGAGTTATTAAGCTCTTTTGAGCTGTTTAGTAAATTTATGAAAATCAAGCAGCTGCATAGGCGAGTATAGTAGCTATAAGTGGTGAACAAAAAACTCAAACGGTGAATTTGGTACTATAGTGCTAGAAGTTTTTGATGCTATTTTTTCTAAGATACTGATATTAAATATGGCCAATGAAGAGTGACAAGCAGAGATATCGCAATGGATATAGAAGGGGGACAGCTAAAGTACTGTTAACAAGAGATTGGTATGTTTGTTAAGGCTTAAGTTAGTTTCAAGAAATTATTGAGCCAATAAATAAAGTCCATTGGTTTACACAAGAGAAAACCACACGGATGTTCTCTTGTACAAAGCAACAAAGGTTATTTTCGGGCAAGCTTATGGTGAGCACGAGAGAAGTGATCGGCACAAAATGCGCCCACAATCGAGAGTTCGCCAGCTAGACAAAGCGAAGCTGCGACTTCGGCTAACGCTTTCGCATTGCCGTTGCCGTGCAAACCCAAAATATCCAAACATGCTTTTTGCGTTGGAAGGCCAGTACCACCGCCAACCGTTCCCACCATGATGTTTGGCAAGGTCACGCACGCGTACAAGTTGCCTTGAGCGTCCACATCCATACGAGTGATTCCAATGGCAGACTCTGCAACGCAAGCGGCATCTTGACCACAAGCAATGTACAGCGCGGCAAGGGCGTTTGCGTAATGCGCGTTGACGCCAATTGTCCCGCTGAGTAAACCGCCCACTGTGGTCATTTTGCCAAATTGAACCATAGACTCCGGCGTCGTATGCAGATATTTTTCCACCAACTCAGCAGGAATGGTCACTTCGGCGGATACTTTCTTACCGCGTACCGAGCGCAGTGTGTGTGCGTTTGGTTTTTTGTCGCCTGATAAGTTGCCATCCAAGAATGCTTGAGTTGGTTTGATTGGGCTGGTCGCCAAAATATGATGGAACACTTCGTTTGTTGCGATGGTCACCATGTTTTGTCCGGAAGCGTCACCAGTCACGTATTCAAAGACCAAATAAACATGGTTTCCTTCGATATTTACATTGATGTCTTTGAGTTTGCCATGTGAGGTGGTGGATTCCGCAATTTGACGAAATACGTCAAACTGGGTCACAACCCAACTGACGAACTGGCCGGCGTCAGCAAGGTGATTAAAGGCGAATACTGGTGTTCGGCTCACCCCTTCACTTAGTAACAATGCGCTCGCGCCACCAGCGGCGGTGATAAGATTTGCGCCACGGTTGTAGGAAGCGACTAACGCGGCTTCTGTCGTTGCGAGCGGAACCAAAAAGTCATCGTTCGCATACAAACCGTTGACGCGTAAAGGACCTGCGATGCCGACCGGCACATTGACAGTACCAATGAAGTGCTCGATGTTGTTGGAGTAAGCGTCGCAATGTGACTGTGTGAAAGGATCAAGAAGATGATCTTTATTGGTCACTTGTTCCAATACTTGCCAACGGCGCGCCAAATGCTTATCCGATAGGCCAGGGCTTAAGCAGAGACGTTTCTCTGGCTTGTGAAACTTCGGTTCTAATGCCGATTGAATCTTACTGCTGGTTTCGATATCGGAAAGGGCGGAGCTTTGAACAGGGTTATCTTGGTTTAACTTCGGCATACAAACGTTAACTGAAAAATCGAACCAGAGATTGTAGTGATTGGGGCTTTGATTACAACGTTGATTATACGTTTTGCAACAAATACCACTGTGCAAGCGCCTTTATTATCCAAGTGATTTTATATTGGAGCGGCGAATTTACCGGAAATAAATGGGTTTTGACAATGAATGTTGCAGTAAATGGCAGAGCCGGGAGGTTATGGCTCTTAGAGAAACTGGCCTGTAGGTGTTTGGATTCGGCAAGGTGTAAGCATGAGTGCCTTAAAAGCGGAATGGTTCAATCTATGAAAGGAATAAATTGTCTAACCCAGTCCCTTGGGTCAGACGTTAGTTTGAATCAGTTATTCAAAAACTAGTTGAAGGCGCGAGCCACACGTCCCGCACTTTGAATACGGTAATGGCCAACGTAAGCAGGAACAAATACAGATTGTCCTTTCGCAGCGGTTAACGTCTCACCGTTATCACTGATGAGTGTCAGGTCGGCATCAATCGCCATCAAAATCTCTGCGCTGTTTGCCTCAACCACTTCATTGTTCGGTTGGTTAAGAATGCTGAAACTAAAGTCTGCCACTGGGACCGGATAAAGGCTTTGGCAACCATTGGCATTGGGTTTAAGAACAAGGCTGTTAAACGGCTTAGGCACAAAATCTGTGCATTTAACCAGTTCTTCAACATCCATGTGTTTCGGCGTGAGTCCTGCACGCAAAACATTATCTGAGTTCGCCATGATCTCTAATCCCGTTCCTTTAATGTAAGCGTGTGGCGTTCTTGCGCTCAGGAACATCGCTTCGCCAGGTTGCAGCGTGATGACATTCAACAGTAATGGCGCAAACAAGCCGACATCGCCGGGGTATTGAGTGGATAGATCCAAGATGAGCTGGAAAACGTCGCTGTCAGTGCCTTGCTCCGATTGACGTGAAGCGTGGGCAAGAAGCTGTTTCAGTGCTCGCTCTTTTGTTTCTCCTTCCATGGTAAGAATGTGCACAAAGAAATCGCGTAAACCTTGTGAGTTGATTTCGCGTTTGAATGTGTCAAGAGGCGCGCGTAGCTCATCGATATCGCAAAGGCTAAATGCCTCAATAATCTCGGCATACGAGCGAAAACCGTTCATGGTTTGGTAACTTGTCAGCGCGTACACCAACTCAGGTTTGTGGTTTGGATCCTTGTAGTTACGATGGCTTGCGTTTAGTGGGATCCCGGCACTTTGTTCTTTTTCGAAGCCTATTTCGGCATCTTGTTTGCTTGGGTGAACTTGAATCGACAGTGCATGTTCGGCCGCTAAGATCTTAAACAGAAAGGGCAGGTCGCCAAATTTCGCTGCGGTTTCTGCTGATAAGTAAGCGGGTTGGTTTTGTTTGATCAGTTCAGACAAAGGCAGCGTGTTCTGCTCAATCTGAACTTCAGAGCAGCCGTTTGGGTGAGTACCCATCCATACTTCTGCTTGAGGCTCATTCGTTTCGTTAGAAAAGCCAAACAAATCGTGAATAGAAGAGGTGCTTCCCCAAGCGTAGTTTTGGATTTTGTTGTTCATTTGAAAGAAGCTATGTGATGAAATAGTGTTCAAATTCATGAATTTTTCCCATAGTTAACCCTCCGAACTGAATCGGAAGAAAAATTGAGCAGAGATACGTTAAATAAGGTGGGCGAGCGCGGTTAGGTCACTCGCCAATTTGCCCGAAGGGCGATAAGTCGATTTACAACCGAGGTTTTGGTTCGAGTGGTTTTCGTGATGGTTGCGCTTGCAAAAATGGCAGCAACAAAAGGCCAATGACGGCTGCACAAACTGAAATGGTGATGAAGAAACCCGTCCAATGATATTCTTCAAGAATTAACGCCAGTGGATAACCAGACAATGCTGCGCCCATGTAGGCGAACAAGCCCACGAATCCTGTTGCCGCGCCGGCAGAGTCTTTGTGAGAGCACTCCGCCGCCGCCATACCGATCAGCATTTGTGGTCCAAAGACAAAGAAGCCGATGGAGAACAATCCCGCTGCTTGGAATGCAAAGTTGGTCAGAGGCATTAGCCAAAGCGCGGAGACAGATAAGAAAATCCCAATCGCGAACAGCAAGTTCATTGGCCCACGGTTACCGCCAAAGAGTTTGTCTGAGCCCCAACCCGCAACCAATGAACCAACAAAACCGCCGATTTCAAACATCGACAGAGCAGCGTTGGCGTTAATCAGGCTGTAGTGATGCTGCTCTGTTAAGTAAAGGTTTCCCCAGTCGTTGATTGCGGTTCGGACGATGTAAACCAACACATAACTGAACGCGAGCAGCCAGATGTATTTGTTGTTAAATACGTACGATTTCAGAATTTCTCGGTAGGTGAGGCCACGTCCGTAATTTTCTTGCGCAAGTTCTAGTGCGTCGTTGCGCCATTGGCCGACACTTGGTAAACCCATTGTTGTGGGTTTGTCGCGCAATCGCCAACAAACGAATAGACCGAGTAATACCCCGATGATGCCGGGTAGAATAAAACCTTCACGCCAGCTGTAGTGCAACGTTAAATAGCCCACCAAAATAGGGATCAGCGCGCCACCAACGTTGTGTGCGGTGTTCCAAATCGCCCATAAGAAGCCACGCTCGGAACGTGAATACCAAGTCGTTAACAGCTTGGAGCATGAAGGCCAGCCCCAGCCTTGGAACCAGGCGTTTAAGATCCACAGAGTGATGAAAGCCGCGAGTGAGCTAGAAAAACCGAACGCGATATTGACCAGACCTGTCGCAATCAATCCTAATCCCATGAAATAACGAGGGTTAGAGCGATCCGAAATCGTGCCAGAAATAAACTTCGAGCAGCCGTAGGTGATGTAGAAAAGTGTACCGATAAGACCCAAGTCGCCTTTATCTAAGCCAAGGTCGGTGATCATCGCTGGTGCTGCGTAGTTAAAGGTCTTACGGGTAAAGTAGAAACCTGCGTAGCCGATGTACATCCCCAACATAATGTGCAAACGCCAATGGCGGTAACGCTGGTCGATTTGCTCGTTGCTCAGACTCGGTTGAGTAAATTTAGGTGAACGTAAAAATCCAAACATCTTGAGTTACACCTTAGGTAAAGTAATGCTGATTTGTGTGCCGATCATTTGATCGCTGGTGGAGTAGATAACCATTTTTCCACCTAACGCGTGCACACGCTCTTGCATGCCGCGAACGCCCATGCCTTTCATGCTGTCCTGAACTTTGAAGCCGACACCATCATCGTGAATCATTAGTGACACCGCCGTTTCTCCAATTGTCAGCTCAATATTGATCAACTGCGCTCCTGCGTACTTGGCGGCGTTATTCAATGACTCTTGGCATAAACGGAATAGGGTGACTTTGAGTGTGTCACTCACGCTGGTGTAATTGCCTTGCCAGTTCAGTTGAACAGTTGTTCCATGATTGGCGAATTCCATCTCTCGCGTCAGTTGCTCGACGGATTCTTTCAAGTCCAAATCATCCAGCATTTTGGGTCTTAGCTTGCTCAACAGTCGCTTAGTGGTGTCGTACACGTTGAGCGAAAGTCTTTCAATCATGTCTGCGCAACCTACGCGTGTTTCTGTGTTATTTACCCGCTTAATGATGTTGGCTTGTGTGCGGATTGCCGTGATGTTCTGGCCGATTTCATCATGTAGCTCGCGCGCAATATCGCGTCTTACCGATTCTTCCGCTTTGATAAGCTGGCGAGACAAATTCTGATTGCGTGCAAGTTCGCCGCGCAGTTTGTGATTGAGGTCTTTTTGTTTCTGAACCCCTAAACCGAGCATAATGCCAGTAATGGTTTGCGCCGAGAGAGATAATAACAAATCGGTGATTTCTAGATTCGATACGCCGCTACGAGCCGCAATCAGCGCTATGCTGTTGAGCATGGTGGCGAGTAGGGCACCTTGCCAGCCGTAACGCAGAGCAAGCACGATGATTGGAATCGCCATACAAAACGGCGCAAATCGTTTTAGCTCTTCAGGCAAACTGGTTTGCACCAAAATACTGCCGATCAAAAGCAGCGCATAAAGCACGATATGACGCACCTGAAATACAACGGCATTACTAAGTAGGAGAGAGCTGAGCGGAGACCAACGACTTTGGAACAAATAGCTCCACAACAGGTAGCACATAGGCACCACGAGCAAGCCTCCAGAAATGCTAGCCAGCCATACCATGTAAACAGAAGGCACGTGAAATCCGACCGCCATTACGTTGATGAAGGCGGTAATGATGATCACAATGCCCATGACGGCTAAGTGGCGGTTTTGGTCACCGTAGTAGTATTTTTTCGCAATCAGTGTGACCGGGATACTGGCAATGCTCGCAATCAGCACGGTAAGCCACTGCGGTTGACCCAGTAACATCGCAAGTGCGATGGAAAGTCCCCACTCCGAAAGGTAAATCGTCGGCCAATAAGCGGTGCGAGTGTGAAGGGCGACACCTAATCGTAAAGCGAAAGGAAACAATAAGATCGCCAGCTCGGGATCATTGACAAAGTAATAGGCAATCACCCACAAGCAAAACCAAGCGCAAGCCATAACAAAAAGTCCGCAAATGGTGGTAACAGCATAAGCTCGCATTAAAAGGACTCTTGAGAAAATAGTTTGGCGAGCTCAACGTTGTTTTTCACGCCGAGTTTGTCGATGGCATTCGCACGATGAACATGCACAGTCTTGTGGCTCAAGCCAAGCTCTGCCGCGACAGACTTTACATCCAACCCAGTGGCAAGTAGCTGACATACCTCGTTTTCACGTTTTGTCAGTTGGCATAGAGAGGTGGTGTTGTCGCTAGGCGTTGCAAGTTTAAGTGCAATATCTGATGTGAGGTAACAGCCGCCAGAAGCACTGGTTCTCACGGCTTGAATAAGTTCGTCTGGGCTACAGCGTTTACTAAGATAGCCTTTTGCACCTAGCTTTAGTGATTTTTCCACCATCGCAGGGGAGTCATGCACGCTAAGCATCACGCAGGCAATGCCAGTTGGTATTTCGCTGAGAAAGTTTAAGCCGCTTTCATCTGGCATGGAGATATCTAGGATGACGACGTGTGGGTGTACCGCAGGCAACCCTTTTCGCGCTTCGGCGACAGAGCCGAATTCACCAACAACGGTAATATCACTTTCTAAATTTAATAATTGTGCGAAACCTGAACGCACGATGACGTGATCATCAACTAGAGCAACATGAATCATTATTACAACCAAATAGAGCAGACGACTAACAACAATAAGCTCCAACAGGAGCTAATAGAAAAATCTTTAATGATACTGAATTGAGCCATGCTTTTTAATGATCTTGCGCGCTTTACCGAAGTAAAGCGCGCAGAGAAGCTAGGCTTGGTTTTGTGCAAGTTGAAGCTTCTTCGCGTGTCGAATCTTCTTCTCTTCCGCGATAGCGACGAAAGCGAGCAAAACAATACAAATCATGGCGGAGGTATCTAGGGCTGCGAAGGTACCTTTCCAACCTGTTAAGCCGAAGATAGGTGTACCGTCTGCAATCATACCGAGACCAAGTTTCGCGAAGCTGTCACCGATTAGGTAAGCGAATGTACCTTTTACGCCGTCAGCCACACTGATTGCTTTTTTAGGGACAAAACCAACTGCGGCAACACCGATAAGAAGTTGCGGACCAAACACCAAGAAGCCCAATACAAATAGTGAGGCCAAGTACATGAACTCGCTAGTGGCGTGCTGGTAGAACTCAAGCGATACGATGATCAAGCCAAGAGACACACAAGCAACCAATGCGCGGCGACCGTTTGCTAGGTCAGACAGGTAACCCCACATCAAAGTACCCACAAGCGCACCGACTTCGAACAGAGTAAAGCCAGAGATTGCCGTTTCTTTTGACAGACCAAGTTCTTGGTACGCGTATACCGTTGACCATTGGTCGATACCGATACGAACGATGTAAAGGAAGATGTTGGCAAAGCAAAGTAGCCAGATAACTTTGTTTTTAAGAACGTATTCAACAAAGATTTCTTTTTTGGTCATCTGGTTTTCTTCAGCGGCGGTGTCTTCTTCACTCACTGCTTCATCGAAAAGTTCTTCTACTTTACCTAGACCGTAAGCTTCTGGAGAGTCGCTACCAAAGCGCATACCGATAAAGCCGACGATGATCGCGATGATAGAAGGGAACACGAACATGCCGATTACGTGTCCGTCGAATAGGTAGTTGGCACCGAAAAGAGCAACACCCGCTGCGCCCGCACCACCAACGTTGTGTGACATGTTCCACAAGCCTAGGTAAGAGCCGCGTTTGTTACGAGGTGTCCATTTTGTAATGGTTGAGTAACTAGAAGGGCCACCAGTACTTTGGAAGAAACCACTCAGAGCGTAGAAAGCCACCATCAAGAACAGGCTTGCACTACCGCCGCCCATGCTGAAGCTGAAACCAAGCATTGCAAGACCAGAAAGGATCAGCATAAAAGGGAGGAATTGCTTGGTGTTCTTACCGTCAGCGTAGTAAGACACAACGGTTTTACCGATGCCGTATGTGATGGAGAAGCCAAGGCCAATAAGACCTAGGTCTGTCATGCTCAAACCGTAAGTTGAGATCATGTCGTTTTGCGCGACATTGAAGTTCTTACGAATCAAGTACATGGTTAGATAGCCGATGAATACGACCAAGTAAGATTGGATGAACGGTTTAAACCACATCTTTCTTCTAACTTCGACAGGAAGATCGAGGGTCGGCTTCCGCACCTGTTCGAGGAATTTTAACATGATGAACTCTCTTGTAATTGTTTTAGAAACACAACGGAGACCGTTATGCGCTCTTGTTACCTTTGACTGAGCGGAATTCTAGAGAGTGGTTTTGTGAGGCACATGAGATGGTTGCCTAGATCGGCTAGGAAAAATTCCTAGAAATGCCTAGGAAGGCGGAAAAGCGTGAAAAGAGTCACACAAAATCCTTACTAATCTATGGGTTTTTGACTGGGTTCTTATCGGATTGGAAAGCGTTCAAATGCAAGCAGGTTAATATACGCAAGCTTAGTGCTGACAAGGGGTGAGCACGTTTGGTTGGAAAGAATAGTGGCTGGTCGCTAAGTATCAATTGGGAATCAGAAGCAAACAACAGAGGCCCAGAGGTCTCTGTTAGAAATATTAGGAATTCGGCTAAGTTGACGTGTTAAGGCGCTGGGCTGTATAGACGCGGCGAGCCGTGTTTTGGTAAGTGAATTAGGTTCAAATGGTTTCTTCTTGCCCATTCGACGGTTAACGCTGTAGGCGCAGATAAGCAAACCAGAGTGGGGATACGCGCGCGAACGGCTTTGTGGATCAACTCCAAGCTGCAACGGCTTGTCATGATAGCGAAGCCACTTTGAGGCTCGATGTGATTGTTGGCCAATGCACCAATCAACTTATCTAGCGCGTTGTGACGGCCGATGTCCTCTCGACACAACTTGATGTTGCCTTGTAAATCTGCAAATAAAGCGGCGTGTAACGCGCCAGATTCACGTGCGGCTTCTTGATGCAGTGCGACTTTGTCTCGCAGCCCTTCGAATACATCGGAGCGCGGAGGAAGAGACGGTGTCAGCGACGCCAAATCAGGCAAAGCTTGTTCCAGAGCCTCTACACCACAAATGCCGCATCCGGTTGTGCCGGCAAGATTTCGGCGCTGTGTTTTTAACGCCCAGAAAGCGCGGTTGCTGATTTCCACTTCCGCATAGTGAGATTCGTGATCGCCACCAATTTCAATGTCTTTAATCTCTTTGAAATCGTGGACGATGCCTGTGCTTAGGCTAAATCCTTTCACGAAGTCTTCCAGATGGCCTGGCGTCACCATCATGACCGCTTGGCTAATGCCGTTATAGCTGATAGCTAAGGCGGATTCACTCGCCAGCGACATTTGTTGCACTGGGCGGCCATCAATCAATTCTCGGTAATTGAACGCACTTGGTTGAGGTGGTGCTTGATTGAAATCGGACAGTTCAAAATAAGATTGAGTAGTACATCTCATGAAATCACCTCATAAGCCGTTATGTATGCCAAAATTGACATGTGGGTTGTTGTTATCGATTGAATATGTTTTTTGCTTCTGCGAAGCACTGATCGGTTAGCGCGGAGAAGGGTTCTTGTTTTCGCTTTAACAAACCTAGCGGGGCGTGAACGGCGGCTTCTTCGATAGGGATAATGCGAAGCGTATCGTTCAACTCTTCCAATCCACAGTTCAGCGGCATAATGGCGCAACAAAGGCCACTGGTTACTGCTTGGATCAAGTGAAAGGTGGAGTTACTTTCAATGACGGTTTGCGGAACCAGCCCTTTACTCACAAAGCTAAGATCAATTGAGTGGCGATAGTGCATACCCTTCGAAAGCAGCCCTAGCGGAATGTTATTGAGTGACTCCCACAACACTTCAGATTCGCCAAAATCAAAATGACGCTCATCGAATAAAACGCCAAGTTTGGTCGAGTCGAGCTCGATAACATCGAAGTAAGCGGTGTTAACTTGATCGACATAACACATGCCCAAATCAAGCTGATTGCGATTGAGTTGGTCTATGATCTGTTCGGTCGTCATGGAGAGTATTTGAAAGCGTAACTCAGGGAACTGGTGAGCTAATGGTTTGAGCAATTGCATCGGGTTTTGGCTGGCGAGTGGCACCATTCCAAGCCGAAGTGAACCGACCAACTGACCACGGCAGTTAGCAGCCTCGGCTTGCAATCCATCATGAGCGGCTAAGACGGTTTTCGCCCAAGCTAAAATGCGTTCTCCTGCTTCAGTAAACCCTTCAAATCGTTGACTTCTTTGGATTAATTCGAGATCGAGTTCTTCCTCTAAGCTCCGGATTCTCATGGACAAGGTAGGCTGCGTAATGTGGCACAATGCGGCGGCTTGACCAAAGTGTTTGGTCTGTTCAAGTGCGATGAGATATTTAAGTTGTTTGATATCCATAATGGCTTGTTAACCTTGCGTTGTGAGTCACATGTACGGGGAACTCCCTAAAAAGGGCACAGCACTACCGTACTTTTTAAGCGCTGGAGCGTTTTAACTGGGAAATGGAAAACCAAAACCAAGTCAAGAATAAAACCACACTCAAAATTGATCTGAATCAAGGCTATTCCTGATATTAATTAGGGTCAAATTTAAAGTATCTATAGTGTGATAGATATTATCTATTATCAAGAGTGCCGATTTTATTGAGTTCGTTAAGCGAACTAGGTGGAATCGGATGGGAAAACGATTAACCTCATAAATTGTATTGATTAAAAATGTGATGACCGTCAGTGGAAAAATTCGTCATAGATTTTGTTTATCACTCGGTCAGGATTATCAATTGGACGCATATTGAATAACGACTTAATCTTTGATTTAGATCAAGACGCAACAATGCGAATTGAATCTACCAGTCTTAGAAACAGTAGGCGGGTATCCGATATCAAGAATCTAGATAAGTAAACGCTCGGACAAGCGAGAGCATGTTGAGTGGTTACTTATTTGGATTAAAAAATACATGGATTAGAAACTAAGCCCTTCAATACTTCCGCATTATCTCAATAAATAACGCGCTTGTTTTCACGGGCACCCTGCTTGCTGGTATATCTGCGAGGAGTAAAGTCGTGAGCCAAAAAGAACAAATAAAAACATACAAAGGTCCAGCTGGTGGTTGGGGTGCACTGAAAGCCGTAACCAGAAGTTGGTGGGGCAGTGAAAATGCAGTTAAAAACATTCGCACCATGCTCAAAACCAACCAAAATGGCGGTTTCGACTGCCCGGGATGTGCATGGGGTGAGTCGCCAGATAGTGGTAAAGTCAATTTCTGTGAGAATGGCGCGAAAGCGGTAAACTGGGAGGCGACCAATCGTCTGGTTGATCCTGAGTTTTTTGCCAATCACAGCGTTTCATCTCTCTCAACGCAAACCGATTACTGGTTGGAATACCAAGGCCGTATCACGCACCCAATGCGATACGATGCTGAATCCGATCACTATGTGCCAGTCTCTTGGGATGAGGCTTTTGCACTTGTCGCGAAACATCTCAATCAATTGGATTCACCACACCAAGCGGAGTTTTATACCTCTGGTCGTGCAAGCAACGAAGCGGCGTTTTTGTATCAGCTATTTGTGCGCGCATTCGGTACCAATAACTTTCCAGATTGTTCCAACATGTGTCACGAAGCCAGTGCAATAGGAATGAAAGACACCATTGGCGTTGGTAAAGGCACAGTGATCTTTGATGATTTTGAAGAAGCTGATGCGATTTTCGTGATTGGTCAAAACCCGGGCACGAACCACCCACGAATGCTTGAACCTCTGCGCGAAGCGGTAAAACGTGGCGCACAGGTTATCTGTCTAAACCCGCTCAAAGAGCGCGGATTAGAGCGTTTCCAAAACCCACAAATGCCGATTGAGATGTTGAGTAACGGCTCAGAGCCTACAAACACGGCGTACCTGCGCCCTGCTTTAGGTGGAGACATGGCAGTGTTTCGTGGCATCGCGAAATTCTTGTTGCAATGGGAGCGCGAGGCATTGCAAAACGGTGGCAAAGCGGTATTTGACCGTGAATTCATCAAGCAGCACACGATAGGTATAGATGACTATTTGGCTGAAGTGGACGCAACCGCTTGGGAACACATCACGGAACAATCGGGTCTTGATTTAAGTGAAATCGAGATGGTGGCGAGCATGTATCGACGTGCAGAACGTGTGATCATGTGTTGGGCGATGGGGTTGACTCAGCATCGTCACTCTGTACCAACGATTAAAGAAGTCGCAAACGTGCAAATGTTACGAGGTAACGTTGGTAAGCCGGGCGCGGGTCTTTCACCAGTGCGTGGTCACAGTAACGTTCAGGGCGACCGTACGATGGGCATTGATGAAAAACCTTCAGATCTGTTGTTGGATCGTATTGAAAGTCGATTTAACTTTGCCGTCCCGCGCGGTGAAGGCCACAACACTGTGCAAGCCATTAAAGCGATGGAAGAAGGGCAAGCGAAAGTATTTATCGGTTTGGGCGGTAACTTTGCACAAGCAACGCCAGACACAGAACGTACGCACAACGCGATGCGAAACTGTAATTTAACCGTACACATTTCGACGAAGTTAAATCGTTCTCACCTTGTCACAGGTAAAGATGCGCTTATTCTTCCGTGCTTAGGCCGTACCGAGATTGATCAGCAAGCGACGGGCCCACAAGGTGTGACGGTTGAAGATACCTTCAGCATGGTACATATCTCATTTGGTCAGCTAAAACCGCGTTCGGAGTATTTGCGTTCAGAACCAGCGATTATTGCCGGTATTGCCAATGCGACACTCGGCGCAAAACCAATTGATTGGTTGTGGGCGATTGAAGATTACGACCGTATTCGCGATTTGATTGCCGACACGATTCCGGGCTTTACCGACTTTAACCATAAGCTTAAACAACCGGGTGGATTCCACTTGGTAAACCCAGCTGCCGAGCGTCGATGGAATACACCAAGCGGCAAAGCACAGTTCAGCTCTAGCGAGTTGCCGAAGCAGTTGATCAGCGAAGCGATACTCGAAAAAGGCCAAAAGCCAGATTTGATCTTGCAAACCATGCGCTCGCACGACCAATACAATACGACACTTTACGGCTTGAATGACCGTTATCGTGGAGTATTTGGTATGCGCGAAGTGCTGTTTATCAATGAAGCGGATATTCGTAAACTCGGTTTTGAATCGGGCGACAAAGTGGACATGGTGTCATTGTGGGAAGATGGCGTTGAGCGCCGTGTGAGCGGATTTACGCTTGTTGCCTATGATGTACCAGCAGGTCAGGCGGCGGCTTACTATCCAGAAACAAACCCATTAGTTCCTTTGGACAGTTATGGGGATAGGACGTTTACGCCAACCTCTAAGTTTATTGCGATAAAATTGGAAAAATCTACATCCGATAAGATCGCTTTGGTGGAAGCGGAATAGTGACCAAACCGGCACAACGACATTTCCGATAAGCAAACGGCTGATATTAATTATCAGCCGTTTTTAATTACGCTCAGTCTGCATTTAGTGCGCATAGCTTGTGTATAATGTTAATGACATTATGCTGCTCGATAATAGACAGATAAGGCCGATTTGAATCTAAATTCAAGTAGTAAAACTAATAAGAAGATGCTTATGACCTTGAAAAATATAATTAAATTAACAATCAGTCACTTAGTGTCAGTTTCTATTGGCATTGCGATAGGTATCTATACTTTACCGATCCTTATTGCACCACCTGCGCCGACCGATGAACAAGTTGCTAAGAGCAAGCAAGGTGCAGAATACAGCGCAGTGTTTAAGAGGGAACTCAAAGGTAGCGATGCTTTTCATTGGGGAGAGGGAGAGATTCATTTGAGTTCTGAAGTCATTACGTTGGTAGGAAAACTCGCTCCCGGACCAGACTATAAACTCTATCTATCTCCTAAGTTTGTCGAAACGGAACAAGAGTTTAATGACCTTAAATCTGAAATGAGCTTAATTGGTGATGTAAAAACGTTCGATAACTTCGTTGTTGAGGTTCCTCAAAGCACTTCAATTTCTGAATACAATACGGTTGTTGTATGGTGCGAGACATTCGGTGAGTTCATTACTTCGGCAAAGTATCAATAAACCTTAGCAGTAGAGTAAAAGGCTTTTCTTTTCACTTTACGCTAGGATGTTGTTTCGCATCATTAGAAGGCAAAGACGCTTAAACATTCTAAATTTAAGAGTCTTTGTTTAGAGTTATTGACAGAACCATTCGACTTGTAAGTCGTTTGCACCTTTCAGGCTACGTTCTGGAAAAACAAGATTTCGAACTATTTAGAGTTATTCTCTGTTTGGCTTGTTTCGTTCGATGACGCTAATCGCAATGGCTAAAAATAGAATATCTTTTACTAAAAAGAAGTTTGTCACCAAAACCCCATCAGATACTTTCCATGTATTCGGTGTCGTAATTAGAAAGCTGAGTGTCGCAAGAAAAATAATTGCGGCGGCTATGCCAGAAAAATAAGCGACTCGTGTATTTTTAAGGCCAACGATTAATCCAATAGCGACAATGATTTCTGTTGCGCCAATGATGTTTGATACGGCTTGAACTGACATCACATCATACAACCAACTCATCAGAAAATGATTTTCAACGAGCGGTTGTATAAGCTTGGCCTCTGTAGGTGTGAATTTATAAATACCAATCCATATTAGAACTAAAGAAACGCCGAAAACTCCGATAAAATATCCAATTGAGTCACATTGATGATGGCTTTTTACGTTTTGCATAATTAACTACATTCTCCTGTTTGTTAGCGCTTCCAACAAGACCTATAAGGTTGGTAGAAAATTTCATAGGTTTTTTTTCGCTCAAACAACAGATATTAAAAATCACGTGATACAGAATTACGTGTTTGATAGAACTTAAGGATATTTCGTGGAAGTTAAAATTTTTCAGGTTGACTCGTTTACATCAGAGGTTTTCAAAGGTAATCCCGCGGGTGTTTGTATCACAGAGTCAAGCCTTGATGAGGAAACGATGTTGGCCATCGCGGCCGAGATGTCGTTATCTGAAACGGCATTTCTGTCACTCAGTACAATGCAACTTCGTTGGTTTACACCGAGGACGGAAGTTGCTTTGTGTGGACACGGCACACTTGCAACGGCGCACGTTCTGAAAGAGCAGGGGTTATATAATACTGGAGATACGATTGAGTTCGTTACGCTATCTGGGGTTTTAACTGCACAACTCGATCATGAAGAAATTCATTTGGTGTTTCCTGCTCCAACTTTAGATATGCGAGCTAGTATTAACAAAGACTTACTTCATGGTTTGGGGCTAGATGCCGCCAATGTAGTCGCCTACGGTCAGTTTGATAATAAGCAGTTGGTCGTCATTAATGATGAATTTGTGCTTGAACAGCTCGACCCTGATTTTGGTGCGCTGCTTAAACAAAAAGGCCGTGGCGTCGTCATCACTGCTCAATCAAGCACTGACGCCGATTTTGTCTCTCGATACTTCGCGCCTTGGGTAGGTGTTAATGAGGACCCAGTTACAGGCTCTGCACATTGCGCTTTATGTGTTTACTGGGCTAAAGAGCTCAACAAAAAGCAACTGAAAGGCTTCCAAGCCTCCAAGAGAAGTGGGGTCGTCCATACAGAGTTGTTAAGCACTGAGCACGTTAAGCTTTCTGGAAATGCAGTAACGATATTGCGAGGATATATGAGAATCGCGTAGCGGTCCTTGTGGGAATGATTTTATTTTCGTGTTACCCAATACTCAATAGTGAAGACGCTTGAATGCTGCTTATTTAAGTGGCTGATTTTTTTTAAAAACACCCCTGGCACGGTGGTGTATAACGATTGGAGAGTTATATGAAAACTATCGGCCTTCTAGGTGGTATGTGAATAGCCACCGACTTGATAGACACCTTTTAGTTAGGCAAAATGACTAAAAGAGAGGTGCTTATGAGCAGCAAAAGATATCCAGAAGAATTTAAAATTGAAGCGGTCAACCAAGTGATTCAGCATGGCTATGCCGTTAACGACGTTGCTGCTCGCTTGGTGATATCCAGTAAGACGCTTTATAACTGGGTATCAAAGTTCTCTAAGCCACCGACTCAGTGTAAACAAGATGGCGATCTTCTCACTGAAATTGCGCGCTTGAAGAAGCAACTCAAGCGAGCCGAGCAAGAAAGGTATATTTTAAAGGAAGCCGCAAGGTTGTTTGCCAACGAGTCAAAGAACGATACGCGTTCATAAAATCTCGCAGTCATCACTACCCCATCCGAGCGATGTGTCGCTGCTTAGGGCTACACCCTAGTGGTTATTACACATGGCTGAAAGAGCCACAAAGTAAGCAGTATATTGAAGAAAAAAGCTGTTGCTCAAAATCAAACAGCTTTGGCTTGAGGGTGGTGGTTTACATGGATACCGCAATCTTCACTTGGATTTAAAGGATGAGAAAATAGCCTGTGGGAGAAATCGAGTTCTGAGATTAAAGCAGAACGCTAACCTCAAAGTTTTACGAGGTTAGAAGCGTCCAAAAGTGGATTACTCCGGTCTTTAATAATGGCCTCAATAGAGAGTTTTAAGTGTTAGCGCCAAATCAGTGGTGGGTGAGCGATATCATTTATATCCACACGCACGAAGGATTTTTGTTCTTGGTGGTTGTAATGGATTTTTACGCTCGGCAAGTTGTCGGTTGGTCTATGTCACCAAGAATACGGAGGATCTTGTTTTATTAGCGATCACGATGGCATATTGGAACTGAAAGCATGAGTCGCCAACCCAAAACTGCGACATAGATATATAAAGATAAGATAATTGTGCTCATGCTCAATTATTAGGCATGTATAAACTAATCGCCGTACGATTTATCCCTTCCATGTAATGCAGAAGGTGGCGGAAGGCGTTTGCTGGTGCTCTCTCAGCCTGTGTAGGATGTAATAATTCATAGCAATAATCATTAAGTGGATGAAAACCAAGTAATGCCGCTTGCTGTCGCCACGCTTCAAGTTGCTGTTTGGTTTTTGGGCGTAAGTTATGAGCCCCTTGCTGTAGAATCGCGTGAGATAACTGTTGCCATTTCAGTAAAAAATCAGAGAGTTGATTTCGTTCCATTTAGTTTTTGTCCTTTGTTTTTATTTGCACTAAGCCGAATTTTTCATCAGAGAGTGGGGTTTTGGTAAACATCGCCAATACCTCAAAATAACTCTGTTTTGCATTGCAGTTCCAGCGACCAAAGAGCAGTTGCTGATGCTCATTACTCATAGATAAGTCTATATTTTTTGGGATACGAACATTCACCCTTGTATCGCATGTGGTAACGATCTCCGCTTCTTGATAGTGACAATATGGCATGTGTTGCGTCTGGTATGCTTGTTCGCAGCATAGCCAACCTAATTGATCCGTATTGGATGCAAAACGGTTTGATAAACGACGGGTTTGCATACGCTGCCATTGGGCACGAACCTGAAGTTCTGGGTGATCAAACAAGGTTTCCCATTCAATATCGGTAGGAGACGATGTGATTTTAGTATCTTTTATGGATAACTCATTGTGATGCGTTATTTTTGATTGCGCCGAAAACGACATCAGTGCCAATGAAGGCAGAGCTTTGAGATCGCACTGAGTATGCGCAAACGCCAATTGACTATTCCAGCCTTGATTTCGCTGTGCTTTTCGACCATCGGTGATGGTAGTCCATTGGTGCTGAACATGATCATAAAGATAAAAACGATACCCTTGAGCGCCTTTATCGGTACGCCAAAACTCCACACTTATCCCCATTAGGTTGTGATAACTCACTGGATGATAACGGCGCTTGTGTTCACCCGCTAAGAGATACAGTGGACAAGGCAGTGGCGTTTGTTGTAAAGCATGAAGTTGCAAGCTTAATGCCGTGATCTGCGGTATGACGGTGGCGTAGTCAACATCAATATAGTTAGCGACTAAATACTCAATCGTATTCAATACACTATTGAGTTGGGCTGACAGAGAGGGTAAATCCACTTGGTTTAACTCAAGTACCAAAGTATGCGCTTGTGCCAGTTGTGCAGGAACGATGTTTTGCACGCCCACTGAGAGCGTCTCTTCTAACCATTGTTCTAATTGCTGTAATTGAGCGCGTTGCTTATCGCTGATTTGTTCAATGAAGATCGCCTCATCCATGGCTAAGGTATTGCCTTGTATGGAAAGTGCAATCAGTGCCGCCGCTTGGTGTACGCAAGGGTGTTGTTTGCATGAGCAGGTGGCAAGTTCCCATTGCGACGCTCGTGGGAAATAGAGACGAAAGGATTTGCTGCTTGCGAAATGACATTGAACGATGGCGTGTTCATCATGGATTTCTACATCAAGGGTAATCCCTTTTCGCCAGTGCTGAATGGCCTTGGTGACGGTGCTCTTTCCCATAATAGGGGCGAGGTCATCACAGTGCTGTATAAACCAATCGTTAAGGGAAAAAGGCGCCAAAGAGGAGGCGACGTCTGTGGTGGTTTCAGGAGTAGTTTGACTTTCACATTGACGTAATGCAATAAAAAACGCCACTTTATGAAAGCAGGTATTGATGGCACCACACGAGCAAGTTAAGGCATCAATGCTCTTTTCACTGAGCGTTAATTGGTGTTGATCAATGACGCCATTTAGGTGAGAGGGGGTGATGTCCCACTCACTGATATCCATATCTTGGCTTTGTTTGGTGGCGCGACGTAATAAACCGCGATTTGTCCAGTTAACTAAGAAATCATCGCTTAATTGTTGCGACCAGTGTAGCAATGTCATTATTTGATTACCTCAGCAACCCATTGACTTAAATGTTCGGGCGTCATTGATGCTATCTCCATCCCCTTATGTAACAGTTGGTTGGTGATTTGATTGTCGTACTGTGGAATGCCCGCCGTATCTAATGCCGTTAATCCAAGCAGGGTTACGCCATCGCGGTGCATTTTTTCAGTATAGTGATACAGCGAAGCGGGTGAGCCACCTTCATAGAAATCACTGATCAATACCACCATGCTACGAGCCGGATCCGTGATGCGTTCATGCGTGTATTGCATGGCTAAACCGATGTTTGTCCCACCACCTAATTGAGAATTCAACAAGATGGCCAGAGGATCCCCTGCATGATCGGTGACATCGACAACCCGTGTATCAAATAAATAAAGTTTGACATTGAGCATAGGCAATCGACAAAAAATGGTGGCTACCACAGCGGCATGGATCAAGGAATTTAACATCGAACCACTTTGGTCAACCACCAAATGAATGTCCCACGGCACTTTATTTTGTTGGGTTTGATAAAAGAAAGGGCGTTCTAAAATAAACGTCTCTGTGTCAATTTGGTAGTGCTTTAAATTTCGTTTAATGGTGTGATGCCAATGCGTATAGGATAACGGCATCGGTTGTGCGTGGCTCATCGGTATTCTGTGATGAGAAAAAACACTGCGAATTTGTTGTACGAGTACCTCTTCTAACTCTTTGCATACGGTTTGAATAATGCGTTCTAGCTCAGAATGAAGAGAGGCTGGGATTTGTTCGCGAAACGATAACAGCAGTTGCAATAAATCCAAATCGGCCGTTTGTTGCTTGAGGGTATCTTCATCGAGTAGCAGCGATGTTAAGCCATAGCGCGCTAAACCGTGTTGTTGTAAAATCTCTACGGTGGATTTAGGAAAGGCTTTTTTTACGCTTGAGAGCCATGTTATTGGGCTAGGTAAACCGCTGTTGATGCCACCTTTAGACGACACGGTAAATCGGTCTTTATATTCCTGTGAATACAGTTGATCCAGACACTGATCTTTTAATGCGTCTTCTTGATTAAGGGTGTGTGAATAGCGTTGGCCTAAGATTAACCGCCAACGTCGATTTTGCTCATTAGTCATGAGAGATCCCCCATAATGATAGCCACTCTTCAGCTAGGTGTTGAAGTTGATTCGCTTGAAGTAAAGTATCATGACTTGGTATCGTTAAATTGAGCCATAAAGTATCGCTCTCTTGGTGACATAAGTGCCCAAACTCTTCGATTTGATTAGGGGTCATGAGCATAAAGGCGCGACGCAAAGCGGGAAGCGTGTGCAGAAAATCGTGTTCATCAAACTCAGAAATGATCTGATCTAACGCCGGTTGGATCGCATCATAATATTGGTATATTTGCGTGTCGACTAAGCCCAACCCATAACAGAAATCCCCCAGAGAATCCGGAGTGAGATGGCATTGGCTGGCGGCACTTCTCATCATTAATATCACGTTTTGTTGTTCATCTTCTTCGTTTGAAGAGGGAGCAATCGATAAGGCCAATCCTGCAAATACCCCTTGTATCTCAAAAGGGACGGCAATGTCAGACAGCGAATGAATCGCATCCAATAAAAAATAGGCCGGACATAATTGTGGCATTCGATTAATCAGCTTTCCAAGATCAGAAAGCAAGGTTGCCTCAGCGGTGCTGGAATGCCCATTAATGGCACGAGGCAGCCGAGTGCAAAGACGAACATAACAACGGTAAATCAAGCGTTCTATCTCGTTTTTCGTGTCTTGCACAAACAACGAACTGTTCCATTGAGAGCGAAATAACAGCGTCAGTGTTTGATTAAGAATATGCAGATCACTTTCTTTATCCACCTGCTCAGAGAGGCGATGTAAGAATGGGGTAAGCCATTTTTCCAGCCCCATCTGCAAAGAACGCAATAGCAACGCCACAAGATTTTCGCTGTTTAGGTATTCATCAGCGAGGTGTTGTTGTATTTTATAGTTGATCGCTTCTACAATGGTGCTGCCTTGGTAGCCAAGCTCAATTAATGTGGTTTCTGTAGTAAGTTCGTATTGAATCAGCCACTTTTCTCGTACGCGATAAAGATCCGTTTGAGTGACAAAATTCGGGCCTGCGATCTGAGTGGCGTAAGGAATCGATAAAAAAGCCAAACGATGTAAACACTGAGAAAGCGCAAGGTGTTTGGGACTTCGATAAATAGCCAGCTCTTTAGTAATAGTGAGATCACTGAGTGTTTTTGGTAATGCAAAAGCATCACATTGACGGTGAAAGTCAATGATGATCGGCGAAGAAGGCAGCGTATTCGGCACCTTTCCGTATTGTGAATCAACAAAAAAAGCATCAAGCCATAATGAAAAACGCGATATGTGATCGCTTAAGCTCGGATCTTTTTCTAAGATTAAGCACGCGGCCTCACAAAACTCACTGCGTCCGACTGGCACTTGGCGCAGTTGAGCTAAATGCTCGGCGGCCACCACCAAATCGACCAATTGCGGCATGGCAACAGGGTGCTCTTTTTGCTGTAAGAATGACATGAGCTCTGTCGCCAGTTCCGTGTGCAGGCGGGTGGCTAGTGTTGCTCGTTCTTTCTTCGTGCTTGATTTTAGTTTTTTCCACCAATGCGCATAATAGCCACTTTGCGATAAATGCGCGCCGTACTGGGGATGACTTAATCGTGATAAAGGATAAGGGATCAGGTATTGATAAGACGTTTCCACTTTTATTTGAGGTAAAAAATCGGAGGTGCCTTGTTGTAAATAGTGCGAGATCCCCATGCAGTGAAACGCACCACAGACCACCAATACGCGTTTTCCCTCTTGGATATGAGGCGCAATGTGGCTTGCCATGTACTGTTCACGGTATTGAGTGTGACGATCCGTCTCGACACGCCCCTCCCGCATTTGCAGTCCAAATAGGTGCATGCGTGTAAAAAACTCAGAAGGTGACAAGGTCACATTGGCTTCAAAATGGCGATCCCACCACTGATCAAAATGTTCGCACCCAGAGCGTTGAAGTAACGCGTCAAGGTAACGGTGTTGAAAATGCTTTTTTTCACTGGAAGCGTAAATTAACGGGTTATTTCCTTCTTCGTTTTCCTCTTCCTCGTTACTCTCATTCCAATAACCGTAAGGCAAATCAATAAATTGGCAAGGAATGTTCTTTTTCTTTGCGACTTTTAGAGCGTTCCATTCAGGTGACATCTCTGCAAATGGGATAAACCCGCGTTGAGCATAAGGGTCACTCTGGGTCTCATTCGTTAAGCGTGCTTGTTTGTGTAGATAAATCGCCACTGGCGCTTGGCATTCATCGGCTTGCATGTAGGGCAGCAAGGATTGTGCATCATGTGGTGTTTCAATGAGAATCACATCAGGTTTGGCTTGTTTGATCAATTGCAACAAGTACCAACTGCATGTTGGACTGTGATGACGAATGGGAGCCCAAATGAGGTTATTATCGTGATGGAATTGAGCCGCAAGAGAAAGAAGATCAGATCCCTGCATGTTTGCATCCATCTAAGAATAGGGCCCATTGTGGGTCATTCGCACGCTGACGAGTGATCACCCGGATGTAATCGCTTAATGATTCATGATCTTTTTGATTGTCTTTAATGACGGTGCCCATTAAAAATTGAGCCAAATGCACAGGAGTAACGTGATTATCCCCAAAGTAGTGGCACTGCATGGCGGCATGAAAGGCTAAGTTGATGCTTTCAGGTATGGAGAGTAACGTCGAAGGCGTTGGGATGCTCACTCCTGCCACTTGGCCTGATTTCAATTCATCAAATACCGTGACTAATACATCAATGGTGTCATTCTCTAAACGTAAATCGACTTTTTCATGTTTGAGTCGATCATTCACTTGCGTCATGACTAATTCAATGCGTTGCTGGCGTTGAGCTAAGGGTTTCAATACTTCAAAATTAAAACGACGCTTGAGAGCAGAAGACATTTGATTAACGCCTCGGTCGTTTAAATTTGTAGATGCAATGATGGTGAATCCAGGCTGAGATAATAGGTAGTTGGTCTCAGATTGAATCTCTGGAATGTGCAAAATGCGATCCGATAAGATAGGGATCAGGTTATCTTGCACTTCTGTTGGGCAGCGCGTTAACTCTTCAAAACGCATGATGGCCCCTTGTTTCATGGCATTAAAGAGTGGGCCGGGTACCATGGCATCCATGGTTGGGCCTGATTTTAGCAGGGTAGCGTAGTTCCAACTGTAGCGAATGTTTTCTTCAAATAACCCAGCACTGCCTTGAACGGTATAGGTACTGTTACCACAGATAGCGGCGCTCAGCAGTTCAGACAGTAACGATTTTGCGGTGCCAGGCTCACCAACAAGCATTAAGCCTTGTTGACCAAGCAGCGTGACGATGGCGCGCTCTACCACCGCATCGTTACCGTAAATTTTACGTGTGATGATTTGCCCTGAAATTGGCGTGTCGCTACCAAGAATGAAGGTGCGTACCGCTTTAGGACTGAGTTGCCAATGAGCGGGCTTTGATGATGTATCCGCATCTTGTAGTGCTGTTAATTGTTCTTTGTACAGTTGCTCTGCGGGTAATCGTTGTACTGCAAACATGGTTAATCCATTTCATGTGAGTCATGCCACCAATAGGGAGTTGATGGCATGTATTAACGTGTTTAATGTAGGGTTATTTTATTGATTCAATATCATTAATTACTTCACTGTAGACCATTGGGGAGACGTTACCCAGCTCCAGTAAGTGATTGTTGCGATCCGAATAATAATGATAATCACCCGTGAAAAACTTAACGTGTGGGATGGTTTGATTCTCGTCATAATCGTACGATCCCATACAAAAGCCTTCTTCCATATAAATCAGGGCGCTGATGTTGGCTTGAACAAAGTATTTTTCGAACCATTGCACCGAGCCGCCATCCAAAGGCTCACCGGTTCGCCATCCACGTTTTTCCAACGAGCTGCGCATACGTGATGTGCCGAATTTTTCTTTTTTATAGCGAGTGATCGTTTTATACGCGTGATCGTCTTCGGCTAACGTAAAGGTTGGGCGTGACAATTGAGCAAAAGGCGGCACAATCTCATAATCATCCAATAGATTATTCCACTCGATGCACGTTGCTTCTTCCAGCGTTAATGGGTGGACGACAGAGAACAGGCTCTCGTTGTCTATCGTAATGTTTTCATCATCAATATCCACAAACTGGTTGCTTTCGTCTAGACGAGCAAGCGTGATCTTATCTTGGTGCTGAATTGACCAAACCACACGACGTGCAATGTAACTGAGTAGTGGGTTGTGACCCCATGTTTGATTAAATAAGCTTGGTGAGAAAAGACGACCGGTGATCATCGCTTGCTCTAAACGATCAACCGCATTACGGTACACTTGTTTGATGTGTTTACGGAATTGAGTCAGCTCTGCGCGGCGTACTTTTAACAGCTCAGCATCATCGTCTTTACGTGTCGCTGGTGCCGATTGTAGCACTTTGCCATCTAAGCTGGTGATCAGTGAACCTTCATCGCAGAGTGTTAACGTTAGCGTACGCTCCCCAAATGGGAAAGCCGCGTTTCCTTGTTGGTCAAAGCCGAGATCCGCAGACACAAGATCTGAAATCTCATCGCGAGAAATGCCTCTTTCTTTTGCCAGTTGATTCAGGGCTTTAATGCAGCGCTCTTTCAATCCTTGGCTACGGGCTTTGCGTGACCAGTGATCCAGCCAAGTGAGTGCCACGGTAGAGCTTTGGTAAGCTAAGACTTCAACTTTATAGAAGGCACTGGCAGACGCCCCGTTGCGTGATTCATCATCGAGATCTTTGCCGTAGGCTTGCATCAAGGTGTCATCACCCAGTAAAGCCGCAGAGAACAATACCCATCCTAAGCGACGCGATTTATCATCCGCTTGTTGATAGAGGGCGTCCCATAACGGTTTGAAGCCTGCGTTATCACAGTGTGCGATCACCTTAACCAATAAACTTGAGTGCTGTTTCGCGCTCTCTTCTGATAATTTAGAGATCACCCATTGCATGACTTTTGGTGGTAACGGGTTACCTGTTGTCCAATGAAGTGATGGTAAATTCTCAAGCTCGATGCCTTTTGGTAGTGCGCCAGCAAATTCACTTAATAGTGCTTCAAGCTGGGTAAGGGTATCCGTTGAAAGTGGTGCATCGGCATCTAATTGCGTTTCAAGCTCGCTCTGAGCTAGCGTGATCGTAATGGCGATGTTGTTCATCAATAGGCTTAATGTATGGTTTTTCTCTTTTACTCGGGCTTTATTTAATGCCGGAAGCGCCTCTGGAATAGGGGCTTGAGATAAGGCTTCAGCCACTTGCTTTCGAGTCGCGAGTTTTTTATGCGCCAATAGGTCAATAATGATAGGGTACGTCTCATTTGGCGACCATTGAAGCGCTAATGCCATTGATCGTGCTGAGGCATTGGGACTGAACGCTTTAAATACGGTTAACGTATTGGCGGATTGCAGTGGTAAATAGAGTGACCATAGCAGATCCATCGCCAGAGAATCCATTGTGGATAAGATAATCTCCGCGGCCTTAATGGCATTCTCTTGGTAATACTCTAGGAAAAACTGAAATGCGTGTTTATTGGTTTCTGTATAACCGCCATCAGCCTCGATATCTTGAACCCAAAAAGTCAGGCAAAGCAGTGCATTTTGCTCATTATTATCATGGTGTTCCATGAGTTTTTTAAATAATGCTAGCTGATAATAGTGTGGACAAACGTGATGAATTATGGCACTCAGTGTCACCACTAAAGCACGCTCACCATGTTGGCTCAGCAAGTTATTGGCGATTTGTTCGACATAAGAATCGAAGTTTTTCACCCAATTTTCAGAGGTGTCACAGCCACACTCAGGATCACGACAGTTTGCATTGGCTTTGATGGATTTAATGGCTTGCTTAACGGTTTTATGATCATCATTAGACACGGCTTGTAATAATTGTTTCACCGTATTCGCTGGATTTGTATCAACACTCACCTCATTTTCTTGTCCGGATAGAGTGGCAAGCAATGATTTTATCTCAGCGACTTTTTCTTTTTTGAACAATGGCGTCGTTGTGCTCACGATGATGTCGGTCAGGCTTGGATCTGACACCAATGAAAGCAATGCTTCACACGCGTGAAAGCGCACATTTTTTTTACGAGAAGATAAGGCATTCAATAATGCATCACTTGCTGTGGAACCTTGTTTAAGCAATCCTTTTGTTGCCGCTTGTCGTACGCTCTCAATGGTATCATCAAGATAGTCAATTAAGGTAGGGATCGCAGCAGGATCCGTCGAGACACTCAAGGCGTTGACAAGGAAAAAGCGCTGCGGGATTTTTTTGGTTTGGAGTGCAGAAATCAACACATGTGGAAAACCTGTACCAATAACAGCCAGCCCTTTTTCCTCTTTCTTATCAATGCGAAGCTCTGAGCGTCCCCAATCGACAATACGTTGAACCATGCGAGTGGCCACATTCTCATTACAGAAAAGGTTAAGAAGCTCTACTTTATGCAGATGCTTAAGTATGAATTTTTCCATGTGTTGGTCTGATAATGCCGACAACACAGCACTGTTTGTTCTTAGGTCGTAAGCACTTAAATGCTCAACAAGGTAATCCGCACGAGCGTCGTCAATCTGTTGATTTTGCTTTTTTAAATGTAATGCAAGCCAAGGAAATAACGCCATTGCTCGTGAATGGCCATCATAATTTTGTGGCACAGGGTAAGCTAAGGCTATTTGACAAATTGCGTCACTGTGTTGGTCGAAGTAAGGTGCAATGTCATCATAATCGACACGATGATTCTCAGCAATTATGCACAGTTGTTCTGGAGTGATGCTGTGACACGTGAATGCTAAGAAATCCAGAGAATATATATATCTTGCTTGCGTTGCAGCGATGTTGATGGCGTCACACACGTCTTGGTGTGGCCAGCATGCAAACATCTCCTCTAGTGTGCTTTGCTCTCTATCATCAACAACGTCCTCGGCAATTTTTGTTAGTAAGCAAGCAGGGGTTTGATCGACATTGATCTGTTTATTTTTTAAAAATTCAAAGTAGAGAGATAAAGAAATGGATTCTAAGAATGAAGGCAGCGCATCAATTAATGGTTGAACATCACCTTGAGCCTTCTTTATCAAAGACACCGAGTAGTCGGTCATTTTACCATATTGATTCCAACGATTGATGTTTTCAGGTTCTTTACTGGCTTGAGTAAATAAATCAATACAATCAGCAATGGTATAGCCATTAGAAGCCCCACTGAGTGTATACCATGAGTTTATCTCAGTCGCGAGATTGAGGATCTGCTTTTTGTGCAGTTCCCACAGTATATTCTTATATTGGTCGCCATCTTCAAAGTGCTCACGCAATTCATCTTTTATTTCATAAAAAGAGTCGTTGTCTTCAACAATTTTTTTAGCAATATTTAGTTCTGATTCAGTTATCATACTACGCTCACTATTTAGTGATTTATTTTTATTAAAAAGGTAAGTCTGCCTTGTCTTGGCGTCGTCGATCTTCTATCTGATTTGATCAACAATGCCATCTCGAATTAATGACCGTTTTCAGGAACCAAGCCCGCACCTTCAGTTGACTCGGTACACAGTGAGCGGCATTAGCTACAATGCCGCTTTTTCTTATTCAACGATATGTGGCATGAAACGTTCTTTATGAAGCTGGAGTACTTCACCTGTGAACTCTCTCACAGCGATACCGGAAGATTCCATATCTAGTGCTTCGCCATCTACCCACGGAGCGAGCCAAGAGCAAACGATGGCTTTTGTTTCGCCCTGATCTGCAGATGTAGTTGGGCAAAGTTCTTGATAAATGAAATCATCTTCAGCGTAAAATCCAGAGGTTTCGTGAACGAGCTTGTCATCATGATAGAACTCAATGTTGTTGCTCATTCGGCCTTGGAGCGGCTTTTTTACGTAATGTGAGAGGTGGGGGGGCTTTTCCATGAATGATGGAATAACGTATTGCCATGCTTCAGCGTTTGCAGTAACAAAAGCCTCTATTACACGATCTTCCTTAGCAAGCACGTCTTTTAAATACGTTAACCATGCCCAGACTCCCTTATTTGAGACGAACCATCGCCAAGCGGGCTCCATGAAACGTGTTTTATTAGACCACTTGTGCCACTCTAAAAGGGGATTAGACGTTTCAGCATATAGGTCCCGAACCATGTCTTCCCAAGGGTAGAGTGCGAAAATGTAATCTAACTCTAAATCGTCAAGTAACCACGTACTTCGATTTAGGGAGAAATCATAAACCAGCCTATTGATGTCGGAGAACTGGACCAAATGTTCGGTTTGCTCGTTAAATGCATGGAAAAGCAGTTCTGTAGTGATACAGTCTTCAGTCAACTTTGTATCACATAAGAAAGCCACACGCTTGGGCGATTTACCTATCACTCGGTCTAAAGTCTTAGTCAAGTTTTCATAATGTAGATTGTATTGGTCGTTTGCCTGATCGAGCTTAGTAACCAAATGATCCTGCATAATCACAGAATCATAATACATCGTTGGAGTGTCTAAGTTACCTTCGTAGAACTTTAAAACCTTACCATTCTCAAAATCATAGGCGATATCAAATCTGCCGTAGATTGCCTCATGATTTTGCTCATAGGTATGGATGGCATACTCAACAAACTCGGGAAACTGTTCGATGAATTCCCTTCCATAAAAGGTTGGAATTAGGGATTTGTAGGCTTCAGAAAAAAGAAAGTCTAGAGAATTGACGAGTAGATTGTAAACCTGCTCGGAAGCAATGTTGATGGCTTTAACCTCCTCTCGTGTAAAGCGATAGAAAGGGGTTTGGGCATCCTTATTCTCAGGAAAAACAAACTCGTCTTCCAATGGCGTTAAAGAAGTATTGCCACCATGAATCAATGCGATCGCAGATGTGCGGGGGCACTCTGCTTCCAGAGCGAAGTAATCTGGTGTCACGGGTAATAGTATTTTACGCATATTTGTGTGCATGAAGGGGGAGCCCCCCCCCTTATTTCCTGAGATGAAACTATCCACCCCACGAGCGAGATGAACTGAAACCCATCGAGCTACTGCGGCTGGAAGAACGTTTTGTTGAGAACGCTTGACGTTGTTGAGATAGTGTCTTGTCGGATGATGCTTTTGCTTTGATTGCAGCGGCACGCTCGGCAGATGTTTTTTTAACAGTTTGCGCACTGTAGATCCGTTTCTCTTTGGACGTTGTCGTGCTGTAGCTATCCATCGTTGAGTAAGACGTACGCGAGTAGCTATTCCAACTCGAATAATTCGAGACGTGGCGATAACACTCGTTGTCGTCGTCATCAAAAAGATAGCCGGGTTCGCAATTTGACTGACTGCTCAACTCTCGAGCGAGTTGTGAGTTGGCTTTTCCGGAATGGGTCTTATCCAGTTGAATAATATATTCAGTCACGCCACTCTTCGTGTCACCTTTGACGTTCAGTACCGCGACGTACAGATACTTCACGTTATTGAGGTAACCGTATCGTGCACCTACAACTTCGGGATGAATCTTTTGAATTTCAGCCAGAAACTCTTTGAGTTCGATATCTTCGTTATTCAGTGTTAAAAGAACGTCATCAACAGCATTTTGAATTTGATCAGGCGAGGGCGTTATGGTGTTGTCGTATTGGTGAGAGGAGCTATGTACTGTGGCCATTACAGTCATGCCGGTAATGAAACCAGCGCCACCCACCAACGCAATCTGAGACTTTTTCATTGTTTGCACCTATGCTGGTTAGTTGCTCATTGAAGCTGCGTTGATGAGACCAGCACTAATTGAAATGCTAGCAAGCAAAATAGCTTTAGCTTTTTCACCTGCGTTGATACGCTCAACAATAGTGGGAAGAGTGAGACGAACCAAAGCAAATACGGAAATTTGAACAACCATTGCAACCACACCCCAGATCGCAAAGTCTATCAAGTTTACTGATACTTTTGAGGCAGCAGTCAACGCTAAAATGAAACCTAAAAGGGCACCGCCAAACGAAATCGCTGCTGCTTCATTGTTTTGTTTTATCAATGCAAACTCGTCGTGAGGTGTAAATTTGGTATATACAAAAGCGAAAACAATAACCATCAGTAACGAAAGGCCAAAATATGCAATGAAAGGAATTAGCCCAGAAAGGGATTGCATTACATTAAATTCATAGGAGTTGAACATCTAGAGTTATCCTTGTTGGTGATTAATAGTTAACTGTGTGAGAGGTATGGAAACGCCAAGTGCGATGGAGCAGATGTAATTTCCTCGGTGAACAATATCGTGGTTGTCGTTAACCACGACTTCTTGCTCGACATTGACAATGACGATCTCTTGCATTTGCGCGGTTATATCTCGAAAGAATACAGCGAAGTTATTGTCAATAGTGTTTAAGTCATCGCCGATGACTTCCACGACTTCTAGGCCACCAAGCACACCCGTTAATCGGTGATATTCAGCGCCTTCAAAAGAAAATATTTCACTTTCTTCAATTATGTTTCGCCAGTAGTTTTCTGTTGCTTTATCACTCTTCGAACAAAACTCGTCTCCGGCATCTAATTGATATTTGAACAGCATAATGTCGATAAGGTTGTCAATTTTGTTTTCGCCAAAAAAGTTAAACTGAAAGAAGTAATCGTCTTCGGTATAGAAACGATGCGTATGTTCACCTCTTTCATTGTGGCTAGATTTACCGGTCACTTTTTTCGTCTCAGAACCAATCTGAAACTTTAGTTCAGGCGTGAAACGAAGCATCGGATAATCAACAGTGATAAGTTTTTGGAGGTCTATACCTAAAGTCGCTGTTTCACATTTCGTGTTTTCAACGAGATCAGGATTAGTTTTTAATTCAAAAAGTGTTTTGAGTTTTCTTAACATAAATAATTCTTCAAATGAGTTTCAATTTTCTGGATCTCTTGGTTTGCGATGTAATGAATAAAATCACCACCGCTGACCATGGCATCATCATCGGGGTTGAGCTGCAAATTTCGCCCTAGCTTGTCACTCTTTTTGGAAAAGCCTATCGAGATGACTTTTAGCTCTCGCTTAAGGATTGCCGACAATTCAGAGAAAGCCATTTCTCGCATTTGAATGGGGAGTTTAAGTGTGAAATGTGTTGCTAAAAAAGCAGGGTTAAGCAGCGCCTCTGTGCAAGAGCTGCTACCAGGGAACATTGCTGAGCGTGAAAGTAGGTGTTCGTCATGAATATTGATAATCTCAGTGCGGCCACTCGCGCCTTCTAACAGAGCTTGAATGTCCTCACACTCTGAATAGACTACGATATGGGCGTTGGATCCAATACGCTCTAGGTAGTGATCGACGGCAACTGCAGTTAAATAGTTAACTGCATCTATACCCGTGTTTACGATAATGCTATCGCACTTTTCCAAACCCAGTCGTTTTAGCTCTTTAACAGAAACATAGTTCTCAACATTTACATAGAGAATATCGGTGTTCATCAGAGGATGCTCTAAACCTTTTTCATCAGAAACGATGACGATTTTTTCTTATTTGCTTGGAGAAGCTTTGTCAGCTTAGCCGTGCGTTGTGGTATCCAACCAAAGACAATGATATGTCTACTGAGATCGCTCACGTCAATTGTTCCTGCTACAAATCTTTTTTTCAGTGTTAAGTACAATTCGCCTAACTTCGCCAGCGCTGAGCCAAATAGCAAAATACCAGTAGGGGCGATAATCAATGCATAGAACAACCGGCCTCCAGGCGTTACTGGTGAGATATCCCCGAAGCCAACTGTGCTCATTGAGACACTGTACCAATAGGTATAATCAATAAAGTTTTGGGTCAGCGGTTCACTGAATGCGGCGAGCATTGCCCATGTAAAAAGGTAGTGAATGAAATAGGTGGCGAGGAGTACTCGCCACGTTGTATTTCCCACCATCCTTTGCAAGAAACTCACTAGCAATGGACGATGTAAAAACATTGAATCACCAACCTAAACCGTCATCATCGGTTGTCGCTGCGTCGATTTTATCTTGTAGGCTATTTGATGAAGCGTTCTTACGTTCACGTTGCAGTCGAATGAGTTCTCTTTCTTCTTCTTGACGTCGGGCGAGTTTTGACACGGCACCGCCGCCAGCTACAGATACGCCTTTAATCTCTGCTGCAAGCTCTGTTTGTGCTTTGTGAACTTTAATTAGCTCAGCATTCGCACGATAGTTTGCAATCAGTTGCTCTTCTGCTTGGATTTCATTTTCCATCTCTACAATCAAAGTGCGATTTTCTTTAATTGTATCTAGCGTGAACTCATATGCTTCAATCTGTGGCGTATACTTCGCTTTTAGTGACTTGATCTCGTTATGAATTTCTAGGCCTAAAGCTCGGAATTCTGTTGCTTTTTGCTCATCACCAGCTGCTTTAGCGTTGTCATGGCGTTGTTTGATGTCTGCCAAACTCGCTTCATAACCTTCTACTTGAGACTCGTAAGCTTCAAGGTCTCGTTTTTGGACACGGTTTTTTGCCTCGCACTCATCGACTTTCTGTTTTGCGCCAGTTAGACGTTTACGAGCACGAGCAATATTCGACTCATGAATTTCTACGCCATAGCGGTCATCGATAGCCTCTTCTGCTTTCTTGGCTACGGCTTCGCCAAGTCCAAATAATTTTTTAAACAAACTCACGGTGTATTTCTCCTGAAATTAGTTTTGCTGATTATGCTCAGTAATCAGCTGCGCGACTTCAAACGCGTTGATAGCCAGTTTATTAAGCTCTTTCTCTACGCCTTCGATAGGCGTGTTAGACAATGTCTCACCTAAAATCACATAGCATTCTTCGCCATCGATCTCTTCCAAGGCGAAACTAGATAAAGGCAACAGCTTTGCTGCTTTCAATAAGCAATAATTCAGTTTTGCTGGATCCTTAACCTGATCGACCGAGGCCAGCACTGCCTCAGCGGTCATGTATTCTCCGTTTATGACAACAGCAATTGCTAAGTCTTGATGCTCTTTTAAAACAACAGAAAGAGAAGATTCACCGATCACTGTAGGGATGAACTTAGTTTCATTTAAAGATGATGCCAATTCGTTAGCAGTCCACATATTCACTTCCATCTGTATTTGTTTGCTATAAGTTGTGCTCACTCATGAGGAAAAACGTTCCCACTGAGTTTACTTCAAACCGCACAGGTGGCGGTCAAACGATATCGTCTTGTTCAGGGGAGGAGAGTACGCCTTTAACCATTCGGTTAGCTTAGAAATATCAATGGGCGTATCGGACCTGCTTGAAAAACAAAGCAATTATATCGTGATGGTTAGGGTTATTCACTTGGCAAAATGTCTGTTCGTATAAGCAATCTCACGGTTCTTGCCGACATAAAGAAAGCATGTTCTATTTTGATGTGTCTTTGGTGCTTTTTGATAACTTGGATGTGCAATTCAATTAACGGGTTTGCATGCGACAAAAAGGTATACGTGAGCAGGATCTGCTTGATTCGTACTCTTCTTTCCTAAGGCTAAATACACCAGAGGAAGTTTTTCTATTGGACAGAAAACTGTAGTAACGCACCATTTTAAAATGGTGCCGAGGGATACGACTCACGAACCGTAATATCATATCTTCCTTCGTCAACGTCTTCGTTTTGTTCTGACCATCTCGATGGTCTAGGTACTTAAACATGCCCGTTCCTCCGTTGTTGGCTCATCGCTCGCAGCTTCAATTTGATGGCTGTCCGCCGTGTGTTCAGACATCCACTCCGTTACACGTTGCTGCCCTAATTATGGTGTTGTGTAGCGACTAAGATAGTCGTAGCACCGCAAATCAAAGTTTGGGCCTTCATCAGCGTTTGTTTCTTGCGGAATTTTTTGCGTGAGAGAGTTGTAATCGTCGTAGCTCACTAAACCAGTACGAGTTCGATGGATTTGCTCAAGGTCGAAAATATGTTCTCTGTCTGGCGTACCACCGCCTTGGGAATGATAAATCATTGGTCCTAGGTATTTGTCTTGACAATTTATCGATACCACTTCATTCATTACACGAACATCAACGCTGAAACGAGCTAAAAAGCTTTCTGGTGTTTGTAGCAATCATTTACTGCTATCTTTGATGTCGCCACCGATGTGCCAGGGATGGACACAGTTAGCAAGGCAAGAGTTGGGCAAAAGCCAACACAAACGGGTAAGCGACATTCTCTCCACATCGATCGCCTCAGGTTCATTCCATGCGTTTTCAAGGATGGAATGGCAGGGTAACAACGTTCTAATGATAGGAAAGATTCATCGATACTTTACATGTGTTGTTCTGGAGCGAGTCGACTAATAACTTGCATCATTTGGGACGACAGGTCTGCGTACAATTCGTAATTGGATGATAAGGTAATGATTCCTTTCTGCTCACAAAGTGCTTTAACTTGAAAGAATGATTTGAACTTCTCAATGCCTGCTTCTTTGGCTTGTCGATTTGCAGCCACCACGCCCCCCGTCGCTATTGGAAAGAACAACGACGGGCTTACCTCGCCAGTCGGGACGGAAAACTTGCTCAGCACTACAATAAAATGAGTTCGAATCGACTAAGGCATACATTATTTTTGCTCTCAGCAGGTTACTTGGTCGATGACAACGTATGGATCTGATGACTACACCTTCTAACGAAAATGAGTCACATTCGGTAATCAGGGTTGGTTGATACTTACTGTGTGCCGATAATAGCCGCTTGCGATGAATATGAATTCACCATTGAGGTTTGTGACAATAACGTCGTTCTGTTTAACATCTATATGTCGAAAACGATCAGCAAATCCTGATCAAATATACCTAGCCCTTGCATGGAATCACCACATGCTCGCCCGATGAAGGTTGCATTGGGATGCTCTACTAGCAGTTCGTCTAGATCTAGAGAGTTGAATGTATTCAGTAGCTGGAGACTAAATCCAGTGATGCCAGCATGTGCGCTAATTGGAATAACTCTCATAAATAATACTGTGTAAGTGAACAGTATTATTTGGTGTGAAAAGTCATTTTGGCAAGTGGGTGTAAACTGTCGGCCTAATATCTCAGCAAATTTAATTATGTGATTTGAAGGTTTGTTCCTATGTTTCTGATAATCAAGAATATATGAGGACAAACGTAGTGATGGAATTAGATCAAAGGCGACTTACCGCGGTTAAGAACCTGCTTATTGAGATCGAGTTTTGCACTGATGAGGTGGTCGAAGAGGGGAGTCGAAAAGGGCTGTATATAGATATAAACGATTGGCATCTTTACCCAGTGTTTCAGTTTGATGAAGAGATGGAAATATATGGTTAACTAAAGAGACGTCTTGATGACTTAAGAGCAGGCCGAGATGAAGTTGATGTCCTTCACGGGAGCTTTTCTGAGAAAAGCGTGCTGATGTGCAAGGCGGTTACGTCTTACTAGTTGGTCGAGAAAGCTTTGAGTTTCGGTGACTTAAAAGCTCATTATGAACTGGTGTCGGCAGAAGCTAGACAGAGTGAGTATCTGACCGCTCGTCCTATTGAGTACCTAGGAAAAGACGAATTCGACGTATTTGTCGACGATTGGAAGCTTGGAGACTATCGAATGATCCCGAGGAAAGAGGTTAAGGGCATTTCGGGGTGGTGAAGCTGAAGTAGGAAACATCAAAGCGTGACTTTGAGCCTAGTAATTTCCCCTATCAAAAGTTATCCGAAGGAGTTAGGGTAACACTATTATTCTGAAACTATGAGGCATCATACAATCTAATTTCTTTTAACTTTCATTAACCTATTGATTAGATTGTTGGTATGGTATTAAAAAGGTTACATAATAGGAATATGAAATGGGCTAAAAGCCGCATAGAAAGCGTTATGCTCTTTGGAGGGGATAATGACATCCTTATCCGATATTAGCTCTAGGCTTCAATAATCTTTACTTTGTTGTATTCGCGTAGAGCTCGCCCACCGATAGGATTAGTACAGGTTAAGTTGATTAAGTATTCACCTGTTGAAAGTAGGTTGGCGGCCTCAGTGAGTGTTGGAACACAAACCTTATTTTTTGCCTTGTTTGTCCTGTTTGAGTCAGTTGGCGTATGAATCTTTTTATTTAGCACATAATGACCATCAAGGTTCTGCTTTGCGACAAACTCTAAGCCTTTAACTTTACCACGTGTACCAGTAGCTGAGATTTTGATTACGTTTTTATATTTCATTTTAAGTCACCCTGAATTGCGTGCGTAGATCATAAATTGGTAAGCCTGCGTAATCAAAAATAAATTAATCTCTAAAAATCAAAGCAATAAAATGCATTGGAACGAGCATAACAAAGCATTTAAGAGGGATTCTCAACGCTTGGCATTTTCAGTTTGAGTCGGCAGTAGTGTTTACGGCACAATGCTTTAGGTAGGGTGGTTTGCGTTGTTCACCCCTTAACGCGGCGTTATGCTGCAATGAGCTTTCGATATGATCTAATGTTACATAAATCGTTATTATCCCGAGAGAAATCGAATCATGTATCAATTGCGCTGCACTAAGAAATCACAAGACTTGCTGGGTCTTAGACCCCAAGACATGTCAGATATTGAAAGCGAACATCATATTCTCGGTAATTGGTATATGCATACATTTACTCAAGAGCGTCGAAAATGTCTCTTTTTCATGGAAGAGAAAACTCTGATGTCTTTTGTGCTTATCGGTTTCAAAAAGTCAGAATTCAAGCATTTTAATGAAGCTTTCAAAAGTGGGTTGTTGACCTTACTAGAGCTTGAAAATGCTCCAAATGAGATTCTTTCTTCGTTTGGAAATGCAGAGCCGAATATTAGCTTTACCAAAACTGACAGTCGAAAGTTACTTGGTCACGTTAACGATAAAATGTCGTTGTACCAAGATTTCATATATTCAGATGGCGGTTTTGAGCATTGTGATGTAGCGCAGATCACCGCAAAAATTAATAGAATGCCTCAAAAAGAGCTGGGTTGGGCATTATCAATAGATGTCTTCAATGAGCTCTTCAACTAGCAACATAACAAACTGTTCAAGAGGGATTCGCAACGCGTGGCATTTTTACTATGCGTTACGTTTGGTGTTTAGGTTGTATGTGGGGGCATCGGTATTGCGTTGCTCACACCTTAACAGGGCGTTGTGAAAATGAGGGGAATTAACATGTTAGATAGTGAAAAAATCGAATTAATAGAATCTTATGTCAGTAGCTACAATGCTTTTGATGTGGTTGGATTACTCGATCTTCTTGACGATGGTGTAGTGTTCGAGAATGAGTCAAATGGAGAAATTACCGCTCGTTCAAACGGCAAAGTTGAGTTTGAAAGCTTGGCTTCTGAGTCGGCAAAGATTTTTAGTGCTCATCAGCAAGTTGTGCTAGCTACGGAGATGTTGGAAATGGCAGCGACGGTCAACATTGAGTATATGGGGACTTTGGCAATAGACCTACCTAACGGTCTCAAAGCGGGGCAGGTTTTGGAGTTAAAAGGTCGAACATACTTTGAGTTTCAAAATGGTAAAATTAGTTACATAAAAGATGTCAGCTAAATTTGTATAACAAACAATTTAAATAGATTCGCAACGCTCGACATTTTTGGTTTAAATCAGTTTTAGTGTTTAAGGCGGTGTGCCGCGGCTTTTGTATTACATTGCTCACACCTTAACAGGAAGTTTTGCCTTTTCACGTTGAACAATTCGTGCTAATAAGTGCTTTAATTTGATTGGTCTTGTGAATGTATTGGTTGTTGTCATGAAATCTGAGTTTATAGTTATCGGTTTAATTAGCAGTTTTTCTATAGGTAGCTTAGCTAACGATATTCGGATTACCACGCCTGTTGACGAAAAAGAAGTAGGCTGTTCCAGTGTTGTTTGTAAAAATATTATTGCAGAAAAAAGTGTTAGTAAAGCAGGGGACTTTCCAGAAAGAACGGGTAATGAAACCTTCTCGGCTATAGGGAATGTATTATTCGTAGTTGGTGAAATGGGTTTAGCTGAAAACTTGCAAGAAGATAATGTTGACCACAGGGTTATGAAGCACCCTTGAACATAGGTATAACAAAGCATTTAAGAGTGATTCCCAGCGTGTGGTATTTTTACTGTGCCTCGATTTTAGTGTTTAAAGTGGTTACGTGAGCTTCGGTATTGCGTTGCTCACCACTTAAGCGGCGCTAGTGCTCTCGCTAAAAATCAAGAATAAGGATTTTTAATGTCAAAATTTCAGTTTTATAGTAAGCCCGATACCAATGATAAAGCGTTTACATTTCTAGATATGGGCACAAACAGTTTTCTCGATGAAAAAGAAATATTATTTAAGCAGGGGTTTGAGGTCTCAGGAGATGTCATTTTTGCCGCTACTCCAAAAGAGGCTGTAGAGAAATATAGATCAAATTTTTTATATGTATCAGAAGAATACACGTATTCAAACTTGATTACAGCGATACCTTTGCTATTGATTGATTGTTTTAGGTGGGCATTTGGTCGCCGTTCAAAGCACTAAAAAAGTATTTAAGGCAGATGCGCAATGCATGGCATTTAGGTTTCTTTTAAATTTAGCGTTTACGTCCATAGTGGTTTAGGCTCAGTGGCAGTGTTGCTCATTACTTAACGCGGCGTTAGCCCTCAAAAGTAAAATATGGATACTTCCCCAGAAATAGAGTTATCTAAAGAGTAGCATAACTCAATTGAAGTCCTCAGAAACAAGTCGTTTCCTGAACATCAAGTAACTCGTTCTTACTATAAGCAACTCCCGTATATGAGGGCTTTAAAGTACAGAGATGATCAACTGGTTGGTGACATGGGGCTGGACTATAGAGTTGTTAGCGTCGGCGATGAAATTTACAAATATTGGGCGTTAGTGACTTTTATGTTGAACAATCACCTCAAAGAAATGGTATTGGAACTGCCATGTTGTCTCAACTCAGCGAGTATGCCTCAAGCAAACAGATCGACTTTATTAATTTAATCTCCGATTTAGATACTTTTGTTATGGTAATGGTTATCTTCGTCTTAGTTCTTTAAGCTCTTGGTTGCGAATACATGATCATAAGAATGATGGCGTTGCAGTTGATCAAGTCGATGATTTGTATGTTAAACCGATTAGCGGTAAAACTTGGGCTGTTGGTCATATAAACTGGTTAGGGTATATGTATTAGTCGGGTATCGGGCTAGCAAATTGTTCAAGAGGGATTTCAGCACGCGCGGCATTTTTTACTATGCGCTGGTTTTAGTGGTTAAGGCGGCATCGGTGTTGCGTTTCTCACACCTTGACAGGGCGTAATATTCAAATTAAGCCAATAAGGTTCTGTCCAAAATAAGCTACGCGCGGTGTGAAATAGGGGCTCGAAAGAGCCCCAAGCATTGTCATGACTTAGACTTTGTCCCTACTTTACGGCTCTTCCTCTTAACGCTTCAAAGGTTGCTCTAACGCGAGATGTGGTGTTGGAAGTGGCGTTTTCTGAAAGCGGCGTCAATAAACTTTCGTCGCAGATAGTGAAACGGGCCATGCAGTCTTGCTCGAACTTAGATTGCTTCTCCTTCTTGCCCAGACCTCCAATCGTTCGACCCATGTCATACTTTTTGTCCATGAATTTGGCGAGCTCATCATTTTGGTACTTCTCTACATTAAAGCTTCTATAGCCGTAGCCCATGTTAGACAGTATCGACTCTAGAAGGGCCAAGGCCTGCTGAATGTCCTCGGCTTCATACTCTTTTAGCTCTAATCCTCTTGAATCAGTTGTGCGACTGCCGTCGGCACGTTCAATTTGACCAATAGTTTCACACAAATGGTGGATCGGGGCAGCGAACTGATGAATGGTATCGCCGTTTTCGAGAGTAACAGTCCCTCGTTCAATGTTTGCCACGCGTTCGAGGTTTTCTTTGACTGCAAGTTTGAGATACACCTGAATTTTCTCGAAGTAGCTGTCTTTTAGAGACATGATGTGTGGTTGAAAGTGCTCTGTGGCGTATCTACGCTCTATGTCGTACTTTGAGTTTGGTATCTTAGTAGCGGTATCCAATGGGATCTGGAAGATAACGTCAAATGAGACGACAGAGTCTCTATCAATAACAGTTCCTCTTACTGATATAGACTTACCGTTATCACGTGGTAGACGCAATTGATACCATACCTTAATGTTTGCAGTATTTGCGTTTTCTTCTCTCATGTCGGAAATGATTTTATTTGCTTCAATTACACTGATCATAAGTTGTCCTTTTTATTATATTTATTAGTAAGGTTATTTAAATAGTAAGCTCTTGTTTTTCCAAGCAATATAAAGTTATTTTACATATTTTTACTATTAAATATTAATTCGTGGTTTTTTTCATACTTGGATTGCTAAGTTAGTGATTTATTTGCATTAGTTTGTTTGGTAATTAATTTACTTATATTTAAAAAATATTTTTAGTCAACTTATTATTCTGATTAAGAACCATAATAAGTTGACTAAAATTAGTAAGCTAGAGTTTACTCTTTAAGGTTAGAGCTAGCCCTTGCTCCTCGCACATCTCTAAGTAGCGTTCGATATGTCCGCTTGCGTTTGCATCTTGTATAGCATTCAGAATCTGGGGGATGGTGTGGACGGTGTGTAGTCCGTCGTCGCGCCTTAACTGGAAGTCTTGTTGCTCTTTGTAGTCTCCCAGATGGCTTTCTGCCTCAATAGTAAGGGGAACAAAAGCCCAACATATGCAGCAATGATTCAATGAACTCAATCAATAGCTCTGCCAGATGTTGATTGACTAATGCAAAGAATTCATCACGAGTCATTTTGGGAGAATTGAACCAAGATTTGCTGTAGCGTTCCTTATGCCATTTTTGATTGATTTTCACCCTGAAAACAAAGGCATGAAGCTTGGAGTCGTATTCCCTGGAACCGCCCTCGTTGTAAAGTTGAAGGTAAGTGCGGAGGCGTGAGTACTTGAGAGCTTTATTGTTTTTTGTGAAATCTCTCGCTCTGAAGCGAAGCACCACATTGCAGTGGCGGTCATCATGACTCAGAAGATGACCGTGCTCATTCTCTATGGTCTGGGTTGGGCCTTTAACAATGGCATAAGCACGCTTAGATTCAAGAATATTTAACTGTTTAAGGCTTTGACTGTCACTTTCGGTCATTGTAAATCGACCGTTATTCAGCAGTTTTTTAGGGAGTATGCGTTGCTGTGTCCCATCTTTGAAGAAGGAAAGTACAAGGCTGGCCTGTTAGTCTTGTTTCGTGATTTATTGGGCTTACTTAAACGATAGGACATACCGTTGGGTAGCTTGTCTGTTTGAGATTTGTAACTAAGCCTAGCTTGCACACCAACGGCTTCTAACTGCTCTAGAAAAACTGGGAGGGTTGGCTTTGCATTAAGAAGCCTGTTTTGTTCAAGAACAAAGTCTAGCTTGCGTCGTGTTTGGGCTTTATCGCCCCCTTTAACTTTTTGGTTTGGTGTGATGCGAATGGGCTTTAGTTTATAGTTCTCATCCCTTTCGTTAATCTTATCGCCTGGATTGGCGACGCTACCGAGTCCAAATTCCTTTTCAATTTCACGCATGACCATCGTGGCTTTAGGGTGGTTCTGCCATTCGTTAACGACTTTCTTTGTTTTGACATCTATGGCTCCGCAGTTGATGTGGATATGGCTATGGTCAGTGTCATGGTGAATAAACACAACATATTTTGTGTGTTGAAGTCCCATTCTACGCATATACTTCTTCACGAGCTTGCGCTATTGTTTATGGCTAAGCTGCTCACCTTTCTGAAGAGATATCATTCGGTGGCTGGTGGGTTTCTGCAGGCCAGTCTTGCTTTTATAATTTGCTATCTCACGACCGATGTCAGACCAATTCATCTCGTGAACCTTGAAGTTGGGCGTTTTTAAGATAGGGAGTGGTGATGAGATGTTGTAAGCCATTAGGAATTCGGTTTTTTCACTAATGATGTTTTCTTCTTCATGAGGCTTGAACTTGCCAGAAGCGTATTCGACAAGGATACATTGCTGTAGATCTTTGGTTGTGCCTGCCGCGTAGCTAGTGGTGCAGCAGACTGCTCTTCGATGGATTGTTTTTTGTTTGGCGTTTTCGTCTTGAAAATCTTGTGAATAGCCATCGTTACACCTTTTTATAATTGTAATGTGGTGAGTAGAATCGGTAGGTTCGACCCGACGGGGTCGGAAGGGAGCGACATAGTCGCCCCTTGGTTACATGTAAGTTGCTTCTTCGCGCAGTTCTTTGAAGTCAGCGAGTTTTTGAAGCTGCTCTTGGGTCAAATGCCTATTAGCAAGCATCAAAGCGAAATCTGAGTTGTATTCACCCAGCTCTTGTTGCTCTCGCTCAGCAAGTTTTTGTTGAATCAGTGATAGGTATTCGATGATAAGGTTTACTGTTTCTTTATCTAAAACATTCTCTTGCAGGGCATGCATCAGTTGAACGCTTGAGAACTGGATATCTTCATTGATAGATTCAAGAACACATTCATCAACGCTGGGCCTCTCAATCTGGCTGACTTGCAGAGCTGGTGTAAGGTTCAGAGTGATATCACGCATGTAAGTGGATAGGTGTTTGTAGCCTAGCTTTGTTCTACGGTACTCAAGGTCAGCTCTTTCTTGCGGGGTTATATTTATTTTAACTTGTTCACTGCATTTGGCTTCTGCTAGTTTTCGTGGTCTACCACGGCTAGGTTTATTGAGGTATTGTTCAATAAGCTCTAAGGCTTGAAGCTTTTCTTCAGAATCACGTAGATGGCGATACAAGCCTCGTTCTTCGAACACAAGCTGACGTTGTTCAATAAGTTCAGCTTTGCTCATTTTTTCTAGTCTTTTTCTGATACTTAGATCGAAAATATTCATACTTGTTACCTTTATTATTTTTATTAGTGGTACTAGGAGCGGAGCGACGAGCGCAGAACCGCAAGGTTCGAGCACCGCAGCACTAGCAAGGAAGCTCCGCAGGACAAGCTGCTAATTAATTTCGAGGAACGAGAAATAAATAGTACTGGCTTGTTTCCGTGTTTTGTAATTTAGTGGAACCACTGTGGTTATTCTTATGCCCGCACTCATGGAGTGCGTTCCCATTATTCATGGGCGTAAATTAAAATAGTGTTCCTATGTTTTATTTTAATCCAATGTGTGCGATTTATTCAACTGACATGAAATTTAATATTGAGTATAGTTTGAGTTATTTGGGAAAAAATTTGTTTTTGTCATATGAAGTAAGTTATGTATTGATAAGTTAATAAATGATAAATCACTTACAGTGGGGGTATATTAGAGTGGACTAATTCCCGCATAATATAAATTTATAGTTAGTCAACTTATTACTTTTTAAAAGGTATCGTGTGGTGATTTTGGGTATTGGATTGATTAGGTTAATAATTAACGATTCGAACCAAATTAAATGAGTAGGAGAATAAATACCAGTATGCTTAAGGCTGATTATGTTGGCCGACTTCGTCGAACTTGTCGAGTTGAGGTCGCGTGCTAAGTGGAGGGGTTATGGATGGTAAGGTAAAACAGCGCAGAGCTAGGAAAGCTTATACTTCTGAGTTAGCTGAATCCTTTGCAAAAGCTGTTAATTTGGCAGCAAAGCAGGTTAGTAAAAAGAAACCTGTTTCCTCTTCAGCAACGCTGAATTAAAAAAGAATGTTGTAAAGCTTGTTCAGCGAAAAAAGTAGCATTACCTATTTCTTTGCTTCATAAACAAAAAAGGCGCACACAGAGTGCTCCAAAGGATAAGGGCAGTGTTTGGTTTACCTTAAGCAGTGGCGAACTTGTAAGTGCGATAGCCGCCAAGCAGGTTACGTGCTTTAAACCCTGAGTTGACCAGCTGACGATAGGCGACGTTACCGCGCAAACCGACCTGACAATAAATCACGATCTCTTTGTCTTTAGGAAGTTCGTGCATGCGACGACGTAGTTGATCGACAGGAATATTAATTGCACCTTCAAGATAACCAACGGACTCCAATTCACCAGGATTACGAACATCAAGTAACAGTTGGTCTTCTGTCAGTGAATCCATTTCATCATAATGAATCGCGGTCGCATCGCCTTTGATGATGTTATTTGCCACAAACGCCGCTTGGTTAATTACATCTTTAGCAGAGCCATAAGGTGGCGCGTAAGTTAGCTCAAGGTGTTGCAGTTGTTCTACCGTCATACCAGCACGCTGAGCAACTGCCATTACGTCGATACGTTTATCAACACCGTCTTTACCTACTGCTTGCGCACCTAATATTTTACCTGTTACTGGATCAAACAGCATTTTGAATGACACGGTTTCTGCACCTGGGTAGTAACTCGCGTGACTTGCTGTATGCACATACACTTTTTCATAAGCGATGTTTTCACGTTTCAGCTGTTTCTCGTTTTTACCAGTAGAAGCGACGGCTAAATCAAAGATCTTACAGATCGCCGTGCCTTGCGTACCTTGGTAAGTTTCTTGGCGGCCAAGCATGTTGTCTGCTGCCATTCGGCCTTGACGGTTTGCCGGGCCCGCAAGTGGCACTAGAGTTTGCTCGCCAGTCACGAAGTCTTTCTCTTCTACCGCGTCGCCGACAGCGTAGATCGAAGGATCGCTGGTTTGCATGTATTCATTGGTATAAATACCACCAAGAGCGCCGATTTCTAAGCCAGCTTCTTTTGCTAATTTGGTCTCGGGGCGAACACCAATTGCCATAATCAGAATATCGGTGGTGAGTCTTTCACCATTGTTTAGTGTTAATTCCAATTCACCTTCTAGATGTTGGTGTTTTTCGCTCTCACCAGAGTCGAAACTTGCCACGTGCTCGTTAGGTACGAATTTCACCGACTCAAGTGCGACGCCAAGTTTAAGGTCGATGCCTTTCTCACGAATTTCAGCATGTGCGAAGCCAGCCATTTCACGGTCAACGGGCGTCATCACTTGATCCGCCATTTCAACTAATGTGGTTTTTATGCCTAGCTGGTGGAAGGCTTCCATCATTTCCAAACCGATAAAACCACCACCAACGACCGTAGCGTGTTCAACTTTGTTGGTTTCGATCGTTTTAATGATGCGATCCATATCTGGAATATTGCGCAGCGAGTGCGTTAACGGGTTATCAATACCCGGAATAGGCGGCACAGCTGGACCTGCGCCAGGGCTGAGTAGAAGAAAGTCGTAGCTCTCTTGGTATTCAGAGCCATCAAGCAAATTGTTAACCGTAACCGTTTTGTCTTGACGGTTAATAGAAACCACTTCGTTCATCACACGGACATCAACATTGAAACGCGCTAAAAAGCTCTCAGGCGTTTGAAGAAGCAGTTTGCTGCGCTCTTGGATATCGCCACCAATGTGATAGGGCAAGCCACAGTTTGCAAATGACACAAATGGACCGCGTTCAAACATAATGATTTCTGCGTCTTCACTAAGACGACGAGCGCGAGCTGCTGCAGATGCACCGCCAGCAACCCCACCAATAATCACGATTTTGCTCATGGATTTCTCCTGCTGAATGATCGAAAACGCCTACACCTTACTTAAATAAATTAGCTGAGTCTAATGTTATTTAATCTACATTAGCATTGACTTAATAATATTAATTAGTAATATCTAATAAAATGTAATGTAGTAATGAAGAGGCATAAGAATGGGCGACAGTATGCTACAAAGTGCGACCGAAGCGAGTGAGCTGCTTAAAATTATGGCTCATCCAGAGCGCCTAATCGTGATGTGTAAGCTGATTGAAGGTGAGAAAGGGGTCGGTGAACTGTTTGAAGGTTCATCATTAAGCCAATCTGCTTTTTCACAACATCTCACCGTATTGAGAAAGCACGACATCATTAAAGCTAGGAAGGTTTCTCAGCAGGTATTTTATTCAATTTCTGATGAAAGAGTTGGTCCGCTGGTTGAAGCGTTTAAGCAAGTTTTCTGTAAGTAATTAGTTTGGCGGATGCTATGTTTGAAGTTCCTTGGATGTCGCTTTTGGGCGGCATAATAGTTGGCGTATCAGCGATAACACTGATGCTATTTACTGGCAAGACTGCTGGGATCAGTGGGATCTTAAACGGTGCCGTTGAGAGCGCAGACCGCGTTTGGCGAATTGTTTTTTTAATTGCGATGGTATTAGGTGGCTTGTTTGCTGTTTATGTTCTTGGCGGGCATGTACCAGATCAGTACAGCGGTTCTCTTATTTTAGTTATCGTTGCTGGCTTGTTAGTCGGTGTTGGTACGCGTATCGGCAATGGTTGTACTAGTGGCCATGGCATTTGTGGAATAGGGCGTTTCTCAATCCGTTCTGTGGTCGCGACGTGTACTTTTATGGCCACAGCCATGTTAACCGTCTTGCTAGTATCGTGAGGAATAGTGTCGTTATGAAAACTCACGTAATGAAAAGTATTAAGCAAATGTCCGTTGTTGCATTTTCTGGTGTGCTCTTTGGTATTGGTATGGTGGTCTCTGGTATGGCTGAACCGGCAAAAGTGATTGGCTTTCTCGATATTACTGGGGCATGGGATCCAAGCTTAGCCTTCGTAATGGGCGGAGCACTTGCGGTGTTCGTTCCAGCTTATCTTTTATTAATAAAGCCAAGAAGCGAATCTGTGTTTGGTGATGAGATTGTATGCCCAACTTCTAAAGCGATAGACAAAAAGTTAGTCGGTGGTGCTGTACTGTTTGGTATTGGTTGGGGCTTACTGGGTGTGTGTCCTGGTCCTGCGGTTGCCAGCCTTATTACTGGCAACACACAAGTTCTGCTCTTTATAGCGGCAATGTTGGTTGGGTCATTCACCGCTAAAAGAATGGTTCGTGGCTAAAGAGTTCTTCAACGCAAAAAGAGTATCTCAACGTTAACAGAGAACTTAAACGCTAAAAAGTGAGTGTCGTAGAAACCGGGCAATGGTCACTCAGTTTATAGTCGAGTACATCTTGTGTTTTGAAAACGGTTTGAACACCAGACGACGCCTTTAAATCACCACTCACAATAATGTGGTCTATCACCGAGCGGAATTGATGGGTTTTATTCGGATTACGATTAGAACGCACTTTACATTCCGCTTTAGTGTCTTTAGTCACTAGCTTTGCACTAGTATTGTCCGATATCACGTCCCATAACCAATCTCCTTGATAACCCAAGTTGTGGTTAAAGTCGCCAAGCACGACATAATGTTGTTTGTTGTCCTCGCGCGCCTTTATCCACTTAGCTAGTGCCTGTCCTTGTTGTTTCACTATCTTACAATCGCGGTTATTACTATACGCGCCACTGCAACCCGCTTTCAGATGTACAGAGAGTAGGTGAGTCTCGTTTTCTTGGTTTGGATTTAAAACAAGGTAGCTCGCGAAGCGCAGCTTGCTGTTGCCTCGTGTGATAGAGAAGTCTGGCTTGTCTAATACGCTTACGCCATTGCGCACGGCAAAGCCTGTGTATTGGTTGGTGTCGTTAAACTGAAGGTGTCGGTTGGAGGCGTTTGAACGATCGGAAAGATAAATAGTGAAGTCATTGCCAACAGCTTTTTGCATTGCAGCGACGCTTTCGACTTCTTGAAAAGCAAGAATGTCGGCTTGTGTTTTATCCACATAGTGGGTCAGTTTTTCAAAATCTTGTGGTGTTCTCGACACTTTTCCACCATCTATAGATAACCATTCTATGTTCCAACTGGTTAGATTGATGGAGTTTTGAGCAAATGAAAGAGAACTAAAAAGTAATATTAACGTAACAAAAAGTGATCGCATTTTGGCCTGTTGCACTCCTATCTTTTAGCGTATTCCTTTCCATCCTTTATCCTACAAGACCTCCAAAAATAGCAAGTAGATTTAGTACCAATTTTGCAATTTTCATGGTTTTCTTCGCAACTGAGATCAACGCCAATAAGATCGATTTCTTCTTGTTCGCTAGCCAATCTTTATTGATCAAAATCAATGTTTTCGAGTGGTGCTTCTCGTTAAATACGCCACAATATATTGTGTTGTTAGAATGAAAAATAACCCCATATAGTGTGTTTGTGGATAACTCTGTGAGTATGCTCGGGTAAGGAGAACAAGGTGAAACCAATCGTAATCAAACGCGACGGATCAAGAGCTCCGTTCAACAGGGATCGTATCCAAGCAGCAGTTGAAGCAGCAGCGGAAAACAAAGATAAAGATGTCGCTATTTATGCTCTTAATGTGGCTCTTGCTGTCGAGTTACAGTTAAGAGAACACGATGAAGTTCACATCCATGAGATTCAAGACTTAGTCGAAAATGAACTCATGCAAGGTCCTTACAAAGCCCTAGCGCGTTCTTACATTGAATACCGCCACGATCGCGACATCGCTCGTGAGAAGCAAAGTGCACTAACTCGCGAAATCGAAGGTTTGATTGAAGAAAGTAATCTGGATCTAATCAACGAGAACGCGAACAAAGACGGCAAAGTAATTCCGACTCAACGTGACTTGTTGGCTGGTATCGTAGCGAAACACTATGCGAAGACGCACATTCTTCCTCGCGATGTGGTTCAAGCGCACGAAGTGGGTGACATTCACTACCACGATTTAGACTACGCACCGTTCTTCCCAATGTTTAACTGTATGCTTATCGATCTTAAAGGTATGCTGACGCATGGTTTTAAAATGGGTAACGCTGAGATTGATACGCCAAAATCAATTTCGACTGCAACAGCGGTAACAGCGCAAATCATTGCTCAAGTCGCGAGCCACATTTACGGTGGTACAACCATCAACCGTATTGATGAGGTTCTAGAACCGTACGTAATCACAAGCTACGAGAAACACCTAGAGATCGCAAAAGAGTGGAACATTGCTGAGCCAGAAGAGTTCGCAAAAGCGCGCACTGAGAAAGAGTGTTACGACGCATTCCAATCTCTAGAATACGAAGTAAACACGCTGCATACAGCGAACGGTCAAACCCCATTCGTTACGTTCGGTTTTGGTCTTGGTACAAGCTGGGCATCCCGCCTTATCCAGAAATCGATTCTGAAGAATCGTATTGCAGGTCTAGGCAAGAACCGTAAAACAGCGGTATTCCCTAAACTTGTATTCGGCATCAAAGATGGTTTGAACCACAAATCAGAAGATCCCAACTACGACATCAAGCAACTTGCGCTTGAGTGTGCGTCTAAGCGTATGTACCCAGACATTCTTAACTACGACAAAGTAGTGGAAGTAACCGGTTCATTCAAAACGCCAATGGGTTGCCGTAGCTTTCTTGGTACTTACGAAGAAAACGGTGAGCTGATTCACGAAGGTCGTAACAACCTTGGCGTCGTGAGCTTGAACCTTCCTCGTATCGCTATCCGTGCAAACGGAAGCGAAGAGAAATTCTACGAGCTTCTAAATGACCGCCTACGTCTTGCTCGTAAAGCACTAGAGACACGTATCTCTCGCCTTGAAAACGTGAAAGCACGTGTGGCCCCAATCCTATACATGGAAGGCGCATGTGGTGTTCGCTTGAAAGCAGACGACTCAATCGCAGATATCTTCAAGAACGGTCGTGCGTCTATTTCTCTTGGTTACATCGGTGTACACGAGACAATTAACGCGCTATTCGGTACAGAAGCGCACGTTTATGATGACGCTGTTTTGCGTGAAAAAGCGGTCGCGATCATCAAGCATCTAAAAGATGCTGTGAATCAATGGGCTGGCGAAACAGGTTATGGCTTCAGCTTATATGCAACGCCAAGTGAAAACCTATGTAGCCGTTTCTGCCGCATCGATGCGAAAGAGTTCGGCGTAATTGAAGGCGTAACAGACAAAGGTTACTACACCAACAGCTTCCACCTAGATGTTGAGAAGAAGGTGAACCCATACGACAAGATCGACTTTGAGATGCCTTACCCAGAAATCTCAAGCGGCGGCTTTATCTGTTACGGCGAGTTCCCGAACATGCAACGTAACGTTGAAGCACTAGAAAACGTATGGGACTACAGTTACACCCGAGTGCCTTACTACGGTACAAACACGCCAATTGATGAGTGCTACGAGTGTGGCTACAACGGCGAGTTTGACTGTACAAGCAAAGGCTTCACTTGCCCAAGCTGTGGTAACCATGACTCAACTAAAGTATCAGTAACACGTCGAGTTTGTGGCTATCTAGGCAGCCCAGATGCACGCCCGTTTAACTTCGGTAAGCAAGAAGAAGTGAAGCGCCGAGTTAAACACCTGTAAGGTTAACTACCACTCGTTTACACTTTGAAAATCAACTTTAAACAGGTTGATTTTCTCTTTCTCGATAACACAGAGACGCATTATGAATTACCACCAATACTATCCAATTGACGTTGTTAACGGACCGGGTACGCGCTGTACGCTGTTTGTGTCGGGTTGTGTGCATCAGTGCCGTGGCTGTTATAACCAGTCGACGCAACGTTTGGATTCTGGTGTACTTTTCACGCAAGAAGCGGAAGACAAAATCATCGCTGACTTAAACGACACGCGTATCAAACGCCGTGGCTTGTCGTTGTCGGGTGGAGATCCGCTTCACCCTGCTAATGTGTCTCATATTTTGAAGATAGTGAAAAGGGTGAGAGAGGAGTGCCCAGGTAAAGACATTTGGGTTTGGACTGGCTACACGCTGACGGAACTGAATGACGCGCAAAGGGAAGTGGTGCAATACATCGATGTTTTGATTGATGGTAAGTTTGAACAAGACAAGAAAGACCTCAATCTCGAATGGCGTGGCAGTTCAAACCAAATCATTCATCGATTTACGGACATCTAATCAAGCATTCTCCGCACATAAAAAGAGCTCACGCGTGCAGAACGGGTGAGCCCTTATGGTGTGAGTTCGTTAATGTCTTTTTGGTTACGCTGTCACCGATTGGTCATCTTCAACCATATTATTTATCCAACGTTTAGATTGAATACGGTAAGTCGTCAGTACGCCTTTCACTAACTCTTCCGCGAGCAGAGACATCAAGACAAAATGCAAAGGCAGCCCTAACACCATGCCTGTGTAATAAGTAAGGGGGATGCCAATAGCCCACTGACCGAACGTGTCGATGAAAATGCTATAGCGAATATCAGCGCCACTCTTTAGTACGCCGCCAATCCCAACCATGTTAAACACCCTCAAAATCATACCTAGCGCCATGACTAAACATACGTTAAGTGCCATGTCTGCATCGGTTAACGGGCTCAGTACCAATAGGTGATGAATCATGGGCGAGCTCAACCACACTAGGAAAAACAGCAAGGTGGCTAAGATTGCGCTGGTTAACACATACCACCACGCCGTTTTCTCGACTCGGTCATAATGTTTTGCACCAATATCATTCCCAAGAAGAACGGATGCAGCGACCGCAAATCCCATAAAAGTTGAAATCAGTACCCCTTCAATCGGTGATAAGAATGAGATGATCGCCAGTTCTGAAACGCCCAATTGACCATAGATGATGCTGTAAACGATCAATCCACCAGTCCAAAGCGCATCGTGGACCAACATGGGTAAAGAAACCTTAAAGTACTTTTTTCGATACTGTTTTAAGCGGCCTTGTACCCAATCGAACTTAGTCGGAATTAGGTAAGCATATCGTTTGTAGAAAAAATAAATCAAGACAGCGGTTTGGAAAAATCGAGAAACAAAACTACCTACGGCTGCACCAAATACGCCCCATTGAGGGAAACCAAATAAACCAAAAATCAAAACATAATTAAGCGCGACGTTAACGACAATGGCGGAGATACTAACGTTGGTTGCCAGTTTGGTTTGGCCCACGGAGCGCAATACCGCTTCAATCGGTACTACTATCGCCGTAGCAATGAGGCTAAAGCCCGTAACCACAAGATAATCACGTGCATAAGTGACGTATTCAGGATCGTCTGACATAAAAGAGACGATCTCTTCATCAAAAATCGCATAAAGAACGATAAACGGCAGCGTCACCAAAATGGAAATAAACCAAGATTGCGCCAACGTTCTGCGAATTCCGGCTAGGTTTCCTGAGCCGTAGTATTGAGAAGCAAGTACGGTAACTGCACCGCACAGGCCAAAGACAACCGCTAGGTTGAAGAAAAAGATACGATTTCCAACTCCAACTGCTGCCGTTGCAGATTCTCCGAGTAGGCTTACCATGAAAATATCCACGACGCCGAGCAAAGCAAAAAGCATGGACTGAAGTGAAACAGGTAGGCCAATCGTAATCAGCTTTTGCCAAAATGCTTTATCGATGTATTCGCGTGTTAAGAGCATCGCATTTCTCCTTAAAGATTAATGCGAGTAGTTTATCCTCATGATTTGGCGGTGTATTTTTCAAAGGAATCCAAAACCTTTGTAAAACTCTCTACTAACGCACATGTGAGCCAATAAATCATGGAAGATAAACAAGAACGCTACGCGATTTCAGAAAAAACTTATCAAGAGTTTATTGATCACAGTCGAGTATTAGCACTTGAGGAGAGAGGCATTGTGCAGTGCGGCATTGCCACTTGTCGTGACTTCTTCTCTGTTTATCGTAAAAACCAAAAGAAACACATGCTGCTCTATACGGTGCGTGGTAAAGGGTGGCTAGAGAGTGGGGCTTGTCGATACGATTTGGAACCGGGCTCGTTGATTACAGTACCCGCAGGTGTTGAAAACGGTTTTGGTATAGAAGAAGAACCTTGGCAGATCGCGTGGCTTTTTCTTGCTCCTGATAGAGAGTGGCCGATATTAGAATGTGATGTTCGCTATCAGCTTTCATCTACACCTGAAGTGATGTATGCATGTATCCAAACACTACTACGCAGCATTCACCTTCCAATCGATTATGGTGGTGCGGTAGGTGAGCATAGTGTGGCTCAGTTAGAGCTGATGTTAAACATGCCGCCCTCAGAGTCGATATCACGCAGCCAATTGAGGCTTCGGCGTGTATTTGACCTTGTCCAACGTCAGCTCCATAAGGATTGGAGCGTTGAGCAGGTGGCGGCTCTATATCCATGTTCGGAGCCTCATTTGCATCGACTGACTCAAAAGCAGTTTGGTCGAAGCCCAATGGCACATTTAACGCGTATGCGCATGGAATATGCTGCTAGGTTACTTCGTTCAACAGAATGGCCAATTCAGCATATTGGAGAAATAGTCGGATATCCGACCAGCGCTAACTTTAGTACACGTTTTAAAGCGTGGTCGACCATGACACCAAGAGAGTTTAGAAAAAACGGTAGAGTGGATTGGTACGACGAGGAGTGAATCGTTCTTTTTCTGAACGATAGAGCGCACAAAACTCACCGCAATCCAGAATTTTGTTCTCTAATTGATGAAATAAGTGAAAAATCATTTCGTCATTTTTTGCGATGGTGTTAACGTGAGGTTCGGTACTTGAATTTCAAAGGGTTATGACTTTCATGTTTTCTAATCTCCCAACTCCCGTATTAGATCCTATTTTATCTCTATCCGTTGCATACCGTAACGATGAACGTCCAAACAAGGTTGACCTTGGCATTGGCGTATACAAAAACAGCGCAGGCGAAACGCCGATTATGAAAGCCATTCAAATGGCGCAGGATGTCGTTGTTGAAACTCAAAAAACCAAGTCTTATGTTGGTCTTGCGGGTTGCGAAGAATTTAATAAAAGCATGATCGATTTGCTGCTGACGGGAACGTCTGCAATGGATCGTGTTGCAGCTATTCAAACGCCAGGTGCAAGTGGTGCGCTGCGTATGCTCGGTGATCTAATGAAGATCGCACAGCCAGATACGACGGTTTGGATTTCCAACCCAAGCTACGTAAACCACAAGCCAGTGATGGAAGCAGCAGGCCTTAAAGTTAAGTTCTACCACTATTTCTCTTCGGAAACGAAACAAGTAGACACCGCAAAAATGATGGATGATCTTGCGAAAGCTGGGCCTTCAGATGTGGTACTTCTTCATGGTTGTTGCCACAACCCAACTGGTGCAGATATTGACTTCTCTGCTTGGCAAGCCATTACAGAATTGTCGCAGAAGAACGGTTTCATCCCATTTGTGGACATTGCTTACCAAGGCTTCGGTGATGGCCTAGAAGAAGACGCAAAAGGTCTTCGTTTTATGGCAGATAACGTTGAAGAGATGTTGATTACTACTTCATGTTCGAAGAACTTTGGTCTGTACCGTGAACGAACTGGTGCAGCGATTGTGGTTGGTAAGAACATGCATGATGTAACCAATGCAAAAGGTAAACTCCTCACTCTAGCTCGCTCGACTTACACGATGCCACCCGACCATGGTGCAGCTTTAGTCAAGACCATTCTGCAAGATGACAATCTCACTTCCGTTTGGAAGCAAGAATTGAGTGAAATGCAACATCGTTTGGTTAGCCTTCGTCAAAGTTTGTGTAACGAGTTGAGAAACAACCATAATACAGATCAATTTGATTTCATTGAGGGTCACAAAGGCATGTTTACTGTGCTAGGCTTTAGTGGAAACCAAATGGCGCAACTGCGTGAAGATTATGGCATTTATGGTGTTGGCGATGGTCGAATTAACATTGCCGGACTTACCGAAACTCATATTCCATACGTAGCGGACGCAATTAAGAAAGTATCTCAAGCTTAATTGGAGTGTGGATGAAAAACTGGAAACTGATTCTGCCGCTTATGATGAGCGGCAGTTTAATTGCTTGTACGTCAACTCAAACGACGCAGGAACCTGTTGAGCCAGAGTCGCCAAAGGTCGAAGCGCCCGTTAAAGTCGAGCCAGAAGTGAAACCTGATGTAGATCCAAAGCCAGAGGTGGAGCCCAAACCAGAAGCGAAACCTGAGAAAAAGCCGGAACCAAAGCCTAAGAAGCCAGTCAAGGTCACAAAAACACCCGATGGCATGTTAATTCTTGGTTCTGAAGAATGGGTTTATGTTCCTGAAATTGACCAGACTTTCAAGGCTAGAGTCGATACAGGTGCGACAACATCATCAATTAGTGCGACTGACATTGTTCCGTTTGAGCGTGATGGTAAAGACTGGGTTAAATTTAAGATAGATTTAGGTGACAAAGACACCAAAGAATTTAAAGTACCCGTTGAGCGCTGGGCTAAAGTTAAGCAGTCTTCGTCAGAAGAGGTGGATAAACGAGCGGTGGTAAAAGCCTACATTACCGTTGGGGATCACAAAGAAAAGACAGAGTTTACGTTAGCGGATCGCGGACATATGACGTTTCCAATTTTGCTTGGTCGAAGCTTTTTTAGAGATATTGCCGTTGTGGATGTATCGAAAAAATATGTGCAAGATAAACCTAAAAAAACCGCTAAAAACTGATGTATTAAAGCTAGTTTCTGCTACAAGCTAATAATTCTTGATTAGCAAAAAATGGCCTCCAAAATCGGAGGCTATTTTTATTGAATCATATGCTTGCTTGTGATGCCTGGTAGTCATATCCACTAAAATGCAAAACGAGCAGACATTACAATTTGCTGGCCATAGACACCATTATTTTTGAAATCTGCACCAAGCGATAGTTGTTGAGTTGAGTGGAATCGTGCGCCCAGATTGTAAATGGTGTTCGAATCGTCATTATCTATGATTTGGCCGATACGGCCATGTAGCTCAACATTTTGCATAAACCAAATACGAGTGCCAATATTCACTTCCGTGCGCCACTCGTCACCCACTTTATCACTGCCGTTCTCTTTAATGTTGTGTACCAACATTTGGCCATAAATATCTGCAAATTGGCCTGCTGGCCCATTAAAGCCTATACCACCAGCAATGTCCCAGTCTCCGCTAAACTCACTGTCTGCGCGAGCAATGAAATGGGTATTCTCTGTAAAGTAGGTATTGAACTCGCCACCAAATGTACCAGGGCTAGTGCCCATGCGAAATTCCATCGTGTTGTAGTTGAAATTATTTGCATGTGCGGAAAGTGGCAAAATAGCACACAAACCAAAGGCTGCAACCTTTAGAGCTTTACCTAGCATGGTGTCTCCGGGCAAGATGATTAAAATGAACAAAAAAATGGTCTGCAAAAAGCAGACCAAGATTGATAAAGCTATCATTTTAAGTGCTTGCCGTCACTATTTAGCTGTAATCGTCACTACATCATGTTGATATGCACAGCAATCGGGGTTTGTTTTACATGACTACGAGTTGTTCGACTTCAATCTCTGGTTTGTTCCCGCCTTCAAATTCGCCAAACAGACGGACTTTAGTCGTGTGATCAATCGGAGTATTTAGCTGAATATCGTCATCGAGTTCGACCATCACTTCACCGGAACCATCGCTAAAGACAAACTTATCCGCGCGAACTTGACGCAATAAGTTACCTTCAACGACCACATCTTTTTCAGTAAACATATTGGAGTCGTTTAGCAAGGCATCCAATTTTTCCACAGTGACAGGACCGTTAAACTGCAAGTTTGATTGGTTTTGAGCGTTATCTTTCGCGAACGCGATAGAAGGAGCAATAGCTAAGGCGGCGATTGTTGCGATAATTGTATTCTTTTTCATGTTACATCCTCATCGGTTTGTTTTGATGGGGTCATTAAAACAGGGCTTGTTTGAACCAATGATGATTTCAACATTCATATTCTATTCATTTGCTTGAGTAAGTGGGGACGATGACGTTATGATTGTTCATCTTCCTCTATTCCTTACGAATGTTCATGAAATCAGCGATCCCATCTTTAATGGTTCAAGGCACCACTTCGGATGCCGGAAAAAGTGTCCTTGTGGCAGGTTTATGCCGTGTATTAGCAAGAAAAGGGATAAATGTTGCCCCATTTAAGCCACAAAACATGGCACTAAATAGTGCGGTAACCAAAGATGGCGGTGAAATAGGTCGAGCACAGGCCGTTCAGGCACAGGCGTGTAATATTGAGCCAACCGTACATATGAATCCGGTTTTGATTAAACCTAACAGTGATACAGGTGCTCAGATCATTTTGCAGGGTAAGGCGATTTCCAATATGGATGCGGCTGGCTTTCATGATTACAAGAAAGTGGCGATGGACACGGTGTTAGATTCCTTCTCTCGTCTGACTCAAGAATTTGATTCGATCATTATCGAGGGCGCGGGGAGTCCTGCTGAAATCAATTTACGAGAAGGCGATATTGCAAACATGGGTTTTGCTGAGGCCGCTGATGTACCAGTGATCATTGTTGCTGATATTGATCGTGGTGGAGTGTTTGCACATTTGTACGGAACACTTGCGCTACTTTCTGAATCTGAACAAGCGCGAGTAAAAGGATTTGTTATTAACCGTTTTCGAGGTGATATTCGTTTATTGCAATCGGGCCTCGATTGGCTAGAAGAAAAAACAGGTAAACCTGTACTTGGTGTACTTCCTTTTCTCCATGGTTTGAATTTAGAAGCAGAAGACGCGATCACTGCGCAGCAAGAGTTGCACTCTGAGGTAAAACTGAATGTTGCTGTGCCTGTTTTAACCCGGATTAGTAATCATACTGATTTTGATGTGCTGCGATTGAATCCAGACATCAATCTACGTTATGTAGGTAAAGGCGAAAAAATAGATAAAGCCGACCTGGTTATTTTGCCTGGGACCAAATCAGTGAGAGACGATCTGGAGTATCTAAGAAGCCAAGGGTGGGATAACGATATCTTGCGTCATATTCGTCTTGGTGGAAAAGTGATTGGTATCTGTGGCGGCTACCAGATGCTTGGAAACTTGATTGATGATCCAAACGGCGTCGAAGGCCAACCAGGTCAAAGCGAAGGACTTGGGTTGCTTGATATCACTACGACGCTAACTAACAGCAAACAGCTTACAAACACACAAGCACAGCTTTCTCTTAACGGCAAAACAGCCAATGTAAAGGGTTATGAAATCCACGTAGGGCGAAGTGAAGTACGGGGCCTGCAACCTCTTACATTCAGTTCCGGTGAAGCGGAAGGGGCGATCAGCGAGTGTGGCCAAATCATGGGAACCTACCTTCACGGGTTCTTTGACGAGGCAGATGTCTTAAGCCTGGTATCAGAATGGGTAAACGGCACCCAAATCAAACAACAAGACTTTGAAGAGTTAAAGGAGCAAGGCATTAATCGCATCGCAGATGCGATAGAACAACATATGCGCCTTGATTTTTTGTTTAAATAGCACATTAACTGATTGAACTTTATATTCAAATAACCTGTTCTTTCGCTTGCCTTGTATTGGAGTATCTCTATGAAAGCATGGAAACAGCATGCTTGCCTTGCGGCAGTATTAAGCATTTCATTTTCAGCAAACGCAGCAACGAACCTAAAAGTGTATGCAGCCTCTTCTATGACGAATGCGATTAACGAGATCGCGCAAAACTTTGAAGAAAAGTATGACGTTTCTATCACTCCCGTTTATGGTGGTTCTTCTGCTATCGCTCGACAAATTATCAATGGCGCACCAGCGGATGTATTCATTTCTGCGAACACGAAATGGATGGATTATTTGGTCGATAAAGACGTCATTTATCGTGACAATGTCACAAATCTAGTGCGCAATAGCTTAGTCTTGATTGCTCCTCAGTCTTCAGAATTAACCTCATTTAACTTTTCTGATGCAAAGGCATGGGAGAAGGCATTGCATGGAAATCGTCTTGCGTTAGGCAATCCGACATCAGTACCTGCTGGTATGTACGCGAAAGAGTCATTGACTACACTGGGTGTATGGAAAGCGGTTCAAACTCACGTCGCACCGGCAAAGAATGTGCGCTTAGCTTTGGCGTTGGTTGAACGTGGAGAAGCGCCTTTAGGTGTGGTCTACAAAACCGATGCTCAGTTAACTGGTAAAGTCAAAATTGTCGGCGAATTTGCGAGTGATACGCATGCGGCTATTGTGTATCCGGCTGCAATTGTGAATGATTCTACTGAGTCGGAGCAGTTCTTCCAATACCTAAAATCGGACGAAGCCGCACGCGTTTTTGCTCAATATGGCTTTCAGCAATAGACCGGCCCTCAATTATAGGAACTAAGCGTGACAGAACTGGAATACCAAGCCTTAATGTTAAGCCTCAAAGTAGGCGCGTACGCAGTACTTTGGCTGATTCCTCTCGGCGTTTTTCTTGCTTGGCTACTTTCTCGAAAAACGTTCTTTGGTAAATCGATTCTCGATAGCTTAATTCATTTACCACTGGTATTGCCGCCAGTGGTAATCGGCTATTTATTGTTGATTTCTTTAGGACGACAAGGGTTCCTTGGAAAGTGGCTCTATGAAAACTTAGGGGTAGTATTTAGCTTTAATTGGAAAGGGGCAGTAGTCGCTTGTATTGTCGTGGCTTTGCCTTTGATGGTTCGTTCAGTACGCTTAAGCTTAGATAGCGTCGACCCTAAATTGGAGCACGCAGCCTCTACGTTAGGCGCTTCTCCTTTAAAAGTGTTTCTCACCGTCACGTTACCACTGACCATTCCCGGAATTATTACGGGCACGATGCTGTCATTTGCTCGTAGTCTTGGCGAATTCGGGGCGACGATCAGTTTCGTCTCTAACATTCCGGGTGAGACCCAAACGATTCCGCTGGCAATGTACAACTTTATTGAAACGCCAGGTTCAGAAATGCAGGCGGCTCGTCTGTGTATCATTTCTATCGCGTTAGCCTTGTCTACATTAATGATCTCTGAATGGCTAAATCGTAAAGCGGCAAGCAGATTGGGTGCGAAGCAATGACGATTAAAGTCCAATTTAAACAAATGCTTGGTGAGACTGACTTCGACATCAAACTTAAGTTACCCTGTAACGGAATTAGTGCCTTGTTTGGACGATCTGGTGCAGGTAAAACGACGTTGATTAACATCATCAGCGGATTGGTCACTCCAAGGCAAGGGTATGTTGCGGTTGGTGAGCATGTTTTGTTTGACAGTGAACAGGGAATCAACCTACCAACGCACAAGCGTGGTATTGGTTATGTGTTTCAGGATTCACGTTTGTTTCCTCACTATTCGGTTCAAGGCAATTTGTTATATGGCGTTAAAGAAAAAGATGACGAGTATTTTGATGCAGTCACCGAACTCTTGTCTATCAAACCGTTACTAAAGCGCTTTCCGGTATCACTTTCTGGTGGTGAAAAGCAACGTGTTGCGATTGCGCGCGCATTGCTATCTAAACCCAATTTGCTTTTGATGGATGAGCCACTTGCCTCACTCGATATGCCAAGAAAGCGTGAGGTAATGCCTTTTCTTGAGGAGTTGTCGGAGAAGGTAAATATCCCTATTATCTATGTCACACACAGTCTCCAGGAAATTTTAAGGCTTGCTCAGCACCTTGCAATTATTGACCAAGGTAAAATTTCGAGTTCAGGTAAGCTTGAGGAAGTGTGGGCTTCTCATGCTATGCGTCCATGGCAATCTTTCTCAGATCAAAGCAGCTTATTTGAAGGCCGGATTGCTGAACATCATGAACGTTATGCACTGACTTGTATCAGCCTTGCACCTAATGTATTCCTGTGGGTGCAAAAGATTGACGGAACACCAGACACGCCAATACGCTTGCAAGTGCGTGCCAACGACGTTTCTATCACGCTCGAGCAACCCAAGGCGACGTCGATTCGAAATATTTTGCCTGCTATTGTCGATTCCATCGAGGCGCTTAACGCAGCCGATGACAAGCAGAGTATTAATGTATCACTCAAGCTAGACGAGAAATGTTATTTGTGGGCAACGATCACACCGTGGGCCCTTGATGATCTCAACCTAAAAGTTGGTAGTCGTGTTTTTGCACAAATTAAAGGTGTCAGTGTGACACAAAAAGATATGGCACTAGCGCCTCATTAACCGTTTAGACTGATTTACGCTTCATGATCAAAAAAGGCCGCAAAGTGCGGCCTTTGTTACTAGAAGAATGACGGAATTACTTCGCGAATACTTCTTTGAATTCACGCTTAAGAAGTGGGTCACGACGTGCTTTCTTCAGTTGCTTAACCATGTCTTTCACGCAGTTGTGAAGCACATTATCAAGTAGTTGAGCACGGTATTCTTCTTTATCTTCATCTGTCATGTTTTCTGGCAGATTAAGAGTAGGGAACTCTTCCATCACATTAATACCAGCGAATGCTTGGCCTACAGAAACTAGAGCATGAAACTGTTCAAAGTTGTCTAGAATGTTCTGTGCACTTGCTGGCATTTCGTCCCATGATTCACGTACCGCTTCTTCAGACACTTCATGGATAGAGGTAACCATTTCGAACATTTGCTCTGGAACTTCGTCAAATTCGATAACTTTACGTAGCTCTGGAGAAATGCTGGCTAGATCGATTTTTTTGCTTTCGCTGTTAGTTGCTTCTGACATGGTGTGTCTCTCATTACAAAAAGGCGGGAATATTAATACCAAATGCATCAAATAGCTATACCCATTAGTCCGCAAGATGACCAAAGTGAATGAGTTTGTTGAACTTCTGCTCACAGGCCATGATTAGATAGGGTAACGTTCAGTCTAACTGCTTTATGCAATGGATTCCGTGATATTCAAACAAAAATATAGCACTTAATTATGAGTCAAATGCAACAACTCTATGAGTATGGTATATGTTTAATAAAGACATAATTAAAAATGGAACGCGTTATGCAACCGACAGGGACATCGATGCGAATCCTTCTGGTTGACGATGTTCAGCTAGACAGGATGCAGTTGGCTATTCGTCTAAAGCAACTTGGACATATTGTAAAAGCCGTAGGTAGTGGACTAGAGGCGTTAACTACCTACGAGAGTTTTGACCCGGAACTGGTGTTGCTCGATATATCAATGCCAGATATGAACGGTTTTGAAGTCTCTCTTCATATAAGAGAAACGTTTCCGGATTGGATCCCAATTATTTTCTTGAGTAGTCACGAAGAGCCAGAAATGATTGCTAAAGCCATAGACGCGGGCGGTGATGACTATTTAATTAAGCCGGTAGATAAACTGGTACTGAACTCTAAACTTATCGCAATGCAGCGTATTGCTCATATGAGACGAGAGCTTAAGCAAGCGACAGCTCAATTAGAGCAAGTTAATCAACTTTTGACTCAACAAGCGAATGAAGATGGCCTAACCAAACTCTATAACCGCCGTTATATCGACCATAAGTTGGAATCGATGGTTGCATGGCATGGCCGTCACAATATGCCAATGGCTTTGATTCTATTGGACGTCGATTTTTTTAAACCGTTTAATGATAATTACGGTCATATTGAGGGCGACCGTTGCTTGCAAGCGATTGCGAATCAACTCAAGGCTACTTTTTGTCGCTCTGGGGAATATGTAGGTCGATATGGTGGAGAAGAGTTTGTCGTGTTGCTAGGGTGTACCGACACTCAAACAGCAGAAAGAGAAGCCGAGCGTATACAAGAGGCTATGTATTTTCTCGATTACCCACATGAGTATTCTAGTGTGTCAAATAGGGTGACAGTGTCACAGGGTGTTTTTGTTTTTCAACCGACAGGGAAAGAAGTGCAATCAGACTTGTATGCAACCGTTGATAAAGCGCTATATACCTCGAAGTCTTTGGGAAGAAACACACATACTGTAGTTAATTCTTTTTAAAAACAAAATCTTATGAATGCCACTCTTTTTGTTGCGTTGTCACGTTTTGGTGGTTATTTTAAAGCTAACTCAAAGTAAGATAGGCAAACAGTGCGAACGGAATGTCGCAATCGGGCGTATACCTTATACCTATGATTAGATAGATAACATCGGGATAGTGGCAACGATGAGTGCAGTTGTTATGCTGATGGGGAAGTTCGGTTTTGTTTTAAACCCGGACAAGCTTGTTAACTTTCACGATTGGTGAGGGTCTAACGAAGCTTTATGCAGTTACGTCCGGCCTTTTTCGCTTTGTAAAGTGCTTCGTCCGCTAATTTAATGACGTCCAGAGGAGCTTGCCCATTCCGGCTATCTGCAACTCCGAAACTTGCGGTAACAAAAACCGACTTTCTTTTCGAACTGTTGCTACCACGACGTTTTTGTCCTTGTTTATGGTTCTCAGGGCGAGATTCTTCATCGCGTAATATCATCTCATATTCTGCAATCGATTTGCGAGCTTCTTCCAAAAAGTTCTTACATTCGTCAGCGTATTTGCCTTTAAAAACGATGGTAAATTCTTCTCCGCCAAATCGATAAACTTTTGCGCCGCCTGGGGTTTTAGTGAGGCGCGAAGCGACCATTTTTAGAACGTCATCACCAGTATCGTGACCGTAGGTGTCGTTAAACTTTTTAAAATGGTCAACATCAAGCATTGCGATCGTGAACTTCTTACCCATGTGTTTTAGATCGAGATCAAGTGCACGTCTGCTCGGAATCAGCGTTAGGCTATCGGTGAAAGCTAGTTGATGGCTAGCGGAAGCGGCATAAATAATGATAAGCAGCCCTGTTAGCGTAAACATGGTGCTTGATATGTATTGCACATCAAAGAAAATGAACGTCGCAGACGCCAATACCATGGCAGAGTAGGTCATCGCATGGATAATTTCATTCTTCTTTAAAACAAGGATTCCAAGAAAACAGACAATACCCACGCAATATAAAACAAGAATGAAAGGCAGTTTAGAGACCGTCGGTACAATAAATAAAATACCGCTTGTCCATTGTTCAAACCCTCCTTCAACGTAATATGCTAGCGTTAGATAAGACCAAAGAACGAACATTGCTAACATCAAGATGTAAGTCAACATGGCTCTAGAGTCAAAACCTTCTTTACTAAACAAAAATACCGTAAGAAACGAGACAGGAAGTAACGTGGCTAAAATGGTTAGCTCAAGTAAAGCGGTACCACTTTGAAGCGGGACTTGTAGGCGGTGCTGTATCACGAAGTAGGCTAGCAACATTGCCAAGCACACCATGGATTCTCTGCCTTGCTTAAATGAATAACAAAGGAGTAGCGCACAACCTAATAGTATGTACGGCAAGTTTGCGGCAATGCCCCAGTTTGCCTGAGTCATCTGAATAATGCTGTCCATGCCCGAACTCACTATGCCCAGTAGCAAAAAAGGGAATAAGAATCTGAAGCCTGATGAAGTCATTGACGATGAGGACATCTATTACAAACTGCCTGAAAATAGTTGACTATATAATTGGTTAGGTAAATCGTTTTATCAATATGGATATTTATCCGTTATTGAATTTCGAACTTTGAGAACTAGCAAGAATACGTCTATTTGTTCCTTTTCCCAAGTATTTTGGAAGACATTACGGCAAAAAGAGAGAGATTGATTAAATTAAGAGCAATCAATAAGTTGTTATAAACAAGTCGTTGCTATACTCATTTCATAGGAAAAAGGAGATTTACAGATGCAGATAAGCTCAGATGTACACAATTACATGGAAACATTAGTAGGCCAGGTTCTCAGTTTGCCCGAATTTTTAGAACAGTATGACAACGAACAGTTAGCCGATATTGCTTGCCTTGCGCTTATCCAGCTCAAGCCTGTCTATATCCGTCATGATATTGATTTTTTGTCTTCACTTCCTGAACAAAAATTAAGCCAGTTTAAGCAAAGCGCGGATATAGCGGTGAAAAACGCCGCAGAAATGGTGAAAGAAGACAGGCGTAAGAACCGAGAGTATGATGTGCCTGTAATTTTTTCCCATACTAGTTATGATGATGACAAAGAGTTGGATTGGTATGAAAAACCGATCCTTAACGTTAATATCAAGTAAGAGTCGCTCAGTTGACTAGTGAGTTGACCCAAGGAGGAATCGTGGGATTTTTTTCGCGTTTGTTTGGTGGTAGTGAGAAAACGGTTGAAGCCAAAAATATCGAACCAGTTGAGTATAAAGGTTTCCTTATTTACCCAGAGAGCCTTTCAGAGGGCGGACAATATCGCATCGCTGGTCGAATAGAAAAGCATGACAATGATGAAGTGAAAACACATCGGTTTATTCGCTCCGATTTACTTGGCTCAGAGCAAGATGCCAATGACCTTATGTTGAAGAAATCTCAAATGTTTATTGATCAAATGGGCGATAAAATCTTCGACTAGCAATTTACTGCAATTTGATTCCAGTCATCTTAAAAAGAGCCATTAGTGTATATGCTAGTGGCTCTTTCTTTTTAACGCATAAATCTCTGTTAAGTCAGTATTTAATCGTTACCTGGTTAGACCTCAGTCTAGTACGGTGTTGCGTTGTTATTTTTCGAGCACAGAGCGACAATCATTCATTACTTAGCGTTATATGTAATGAAATTTAGTATTTAAATTACAAAAGACTTGAAGTAATGAGACGCGTTCGATACAAACAGAATAATAACAGGGCTGTTAGTCAAGGTGTTATTGTGCAAATGGGTGTCCCCAAACATCATCTTTCGTTTGCAATTGTCTTGCGTGGTAAACAGATAGAAATAAAAAAGAATTAGAGTAGAGCGACGCTCTGTTTTGGGACTAATTTATTGATATGTATACAAGGAGTATGCGTTTTGCAAATCGGTGTACCTAAAGAGATACTCGCGGGTGAATCGCGAGTGGCTGCATCGCCGAAGTCGGTTGAGCAGTTAATAAAATTGGGATTCGATGTCGCGATTGAATCCCAAGCGGGGGTGCTAGCGAGTTTCGATGATGCCGCTTATGAAGCAGCTGGTGCGAAAATCGTTTCTAGTGAAGAAGTTTGGGCATCTGGCCTTATTTTAAAAGTTAATGCGCCAATTGTGGATGATGAGCAAAGCATTGACGAAATTGCGTTACTGCAAGATGGAGCAACACTGGTTAGCTTTATTTGGCCGGCTCAAAATGCTGAGTTGATGGAACAACTTTCAAGTAAGAACATTAACGTTCTTGCCATGGATTCCGTTCCTCGTATCTCACGTGCACAAGCCTTAGACGCGCTATCTTCGATGGCTAATATCGCTGGTTATCGTGCAGTGGTTGAGGCAGCTCATGAGTTTGGTCGTTTCTTTACAGGTCAAATTACGGCTGCCGGTAAAGTACCTCCAGCGAAAGTATTGGTTGCGGGTGCTGGCGTCGCTGGCTTGGCGGCTATCGGTGCTGCAGGTAGCTTAGGTGCCATTGTCCGTGCGTTTGACGTCCGCCCAGAAGTAAAAGAGCAAGTTGAATCGATGGGCGCTGAGTTCCTGACCGTTGACTTTCAAGAAGAGTCAGGCTCCGGGGATGGCTACGCAAAAGAAATGTCTGATGACTTCAACAAAAAAGCGGCAGAGTTATACGCAGAGCAAGCTAAAGATGTTGATATCATTATTACGACCGCGCTCATCCCTGGTAAACCTGCGCCGAAGTTGATCACCAAAGAAATGGTCGACAGCATGAAAGCGGGCAGTGTTATTGTCGATTTGGCAGCTGCTAATGGCGGTAACTGTGAATATACAGTGAAAGACCAAGTTATCATGACGGATAACGGCGTAAAAATTGTTGGTTACACTGACATGGTTGGTCGTTTGCCAACACAATCTTCTCAGCTTTACGCGACAAACCTTGTCAATCTTCTAAAACTGCTGTGTAAAGAGAAAGATGGCAACATCAATATTGATTTTGAAGATGTTGTTATCCGTGGCGTTACCGTGGTGAAAGAAGGTGAAGTTACTTGGCCAGCGCCACCAATTCAGGTTTCAGTTCAGCCGCAAGTGAAACAAGAACAGCCTGTGAAGCCAGAGCCTAAAGTAGAAGAACCTACGTCTCCAACGAAGAAAATTATTGGTGTGGCAGCGGCTGTTGGAGCCTTTGCATGGGTTGCATCGGTTGCTCCGGCAGCGTTTCTTTCTCACTTTACTGTATTTGTTCTAGCGTGTGTTGTCGGATACTACGTAGTATGGAATGTTACCCATGCACTTCATACTCCACTAATGTCAGTAACGAATGCTATCTCTGGCATTATTGTCGTTGGTGCATTACTGCAAATTGGACAAGGTAATGGCGTCGTTTCATTCCTATCTTTTATTGCCGTATTGATCGCGAGTATCAATATCTTCGGTGGTTTCACCGTCACCAAGCGTATGCTTGAAATGTTCCGCAAAGATAAATAGGAGTCACAATGTCTGCAGGATTAGTACAAGCAGCTTACATTGTTGCTGCATTATTTTTCATCATGAGTTTGGCGGGGCTTTCAAAGCAAGAGTCTGCTCGTAATGGTAACTACTACGGTATCGCTGGTATGACGATCGCGCTAATAGCGACGATCTTTAGCCCAGATGCGCAAGGTTTTGGTTGGATCATTATCGCGATGGCGATAGGTGGTGCGATCGGTATTTTCTATGCGAAGAAAGTAGAAATGACCGAGATGCCAGAACTGGTTGCGATTCTACACAGCTTTGTAGGTTTAGCTGCGGTTTTAGTTGGCTACAACAGCTACCTAGATGCGCCAGAAGCAGCAACACATGCTGAGCATGTTATCCACCTTGTAGAAGTATTCTTGGGTGTGTTCATCGGTGCCGTAACTTTCACCGGCTCAATTGTCGCATTTGGTAAGCTGCGTGGTGTGATTTCTTCGTCGCCACTTAACCTGCCTCATAAGCACAAAATGAACCTCGCAGCGGTTGTTATTTCTACGCTTCTTATGATCTACTTCGTAAAAGCAGATGGCAGCATGTTCGCTCTTATTGTGATGACTTTGATCGCGTTCGCATTCGGCTACCATTTAGTCGCTTCAATCGGTGGTGCTGATATGCCAGTTGTTGTCTCTATGTTGAACTCATACTCAGGTTGGGCAGCAGCGGCAGCAGGTTTCATGCTAGCAAATGATCTATTGATTGTAACAGGTGCTTTGGTAGGTTCATCAGGTGCGATTCTTTCTTACATCATGTGTAAAGCAATGAACCGTTCGTTTATCAGTGTTATTGCCGGTGGTTTTGGTCAAGAGATAGTGATTTCAGGTGACGAAGAGCAGGGCGAATATCGTGAAACAACGGCTGAAGAAGTTGCAGAGATGTTGAAGAACTCAAAATCAGTAATCATCACTCCAGGATATGGCATGGCAGTAGCTCAGGCACAATACCCTGTTCATGAAATTACTGATGTACTTCGTTCACAAGGTATTGAAGTTCGCTTTGGGATTCACCCAGTAGCGGGTCGTCTACCGGGGCATATGAATGTGTTACTCGCTGAAGCAAAAGTACCGTATGATATCGTTCTTGAAATGGATGAAATCAATGATGACTTTGCAGAAACCGATACCGTATTGGTTATCGGTGCTAACGATACGGTCAACCCAGCCGCACTGGAAGATCCGAACAGCCCAATCGCTGGTATGCCCGTATTGGAGGTATGGAACGCGAAAAACGTAGTGGTATTCAAGCGCTCAATGAATACTGGTTACGCAGGAGTACAGAACCCACTGTTCTTCAAAGAAAATACATCAATGCTATTTGGTGATGCGAAAGAAAGTGTTGAGTCTATTTTTAAAGCACTTTAACCATTCTTGATTTAAAACTATACAGGGTCAGCAATCGCTGGCCCTTTTTTGTTCCGTTTCAATGTTATAGTAATGCAAATCCTTTTGTTAGCAGATGTCAATTGCTTGTAGATTGATGTATAGTTTTGGCTAATGTAACAAGTGACGGTAACAGTTTGATTAAAAAGTTTTTGCTCGGTTTTGCAACTGTATTGCCGATTTTTTCGGCACCTGCATTTTCCGATTCACTACCAGAAAGAATAGATACGTTTACAGAGCTATTTAACTATGAAGTAGCTCTTAAGTCGTACGATATTCGTATTCTGCAATCAAATTATCCTACCAAGTTACTTGCGCCAGATTCGCTTCTGCCGCAAACGTCTGACTATCCGTTAAAAGATATCCAACAGCTTTACAGCTTGGCGAATACTTGTCGTGGCAAATTACCATTAAGTCCTTTAATTACTGAGCCTTTAGTATTTACAAGGGCGATTTGTAAAGGGACGCAGCTGACACCTCGTTGGTTCTCGCGTAGTGGTCTCATTCACCCTGGTGGTGGGACGTATGCGGCACGTTATGTGGATAAGTATCCAGAACTCAAACCCAAACTATCTCAGTACATGCATATAAAAGAGCGTGATAACGAGGAAGGGGATGAGTTGCTAGAAAGCTTGAAAAACATGGATGACGACGCCATTAATGCTTTGATTGCAGGCGCGAGCATGTTTATTGAAGGTAACGAACTTTGGTTAAGACGTGGTGACCGTTACTTTGTTTTCGAGAAAGATATCTGGCAAGAGAACGTAGCGAATGCGGGTCTGTCATACGCTCTAGCGTCTCAAAGCAAAAGTTGCTTTGTTAAACGAGGTAATATTTGTTGGGATGTAGAAGATCACTCGCAAGTTTTGCGGATCAGTATGATCATACTGGTAATCGCCAATATTCTTTTGGTGATTGGTTGGGCGGTGTACCGTTGGAATAGCAAGCGAGAAGAACTACGTAGTAGAATGCTCGTGTTGCAAATTTTAACGCATGAGCTCAGAACACCGATTGCATCTCTGTCACTAACGGTTGAGGGCTTTCGTCGAGAGTTCGAGCATTTGCCTGAAAGTGTGTATGACGAATTCCGCAGATTGTGTGAAGATACGCGCCGCCTGCGTCAATTGGCAGAAGCGAGTAAAGATTATTTGCAATCTGATAACCAAATGCTTGCAACAGACTGGGTACCATCCGTTGCAGATTGGTTAGAATTTAAGATCGAAGAAGAATTTGATAGTGCCGTGCTTTTTAACATCAATGAAGATGTGGCTGCTAAAGTTAATGTGTACTGGTTAGGAACTTGTATCGATAACTTGCTTCGTAATGCGCTTAAGTACGGTGTCGCACCGGTTGAATTGGATGTCTCAACTAGTGAAGAAAAAATAGTATTCCAAGTCCGAGATGCAGGAGGCCTAACGGCTAAAGATTGGGCAAATTTGAAGAAACCGTTCGTAAGTAAGAGCGGGTTAGGACTTGGATTAACAATCGTTGAATCTATGGTAGGCCGCATGGGCGGAAAAATGTCCTTAATGGGACCACCTACAACTTTTATATTGGAGATACCTTGTGAAACAGACACTGCTTCTCGTTGAGGACGATAAAAACTTGGCTGACGGCCTGTTAGTAAGCCTGGAACAAGCAGGATATGAGTGTTTACATGTGGAGCGTATTGCAGACGTAGAGCCACAATGGAAAAAAGCTGACTTGGTAATTCTCGATCGCCAACTCCCAGATGGTGACTCTGTACAATGTCTCCCAGAATGGAAACAGATTAAAGACGTACCAGTTATCTTGTTAACGGCACTTGTTACCGTAAAAGATAAAGTTGCAGGCCTTGATTCCGGCGCGAACGACTACTTAACAAAGCCTTTTGCTGAGGCGGAGCTTTTTGCGAGAATCCGTGCACAGCTACGAGCACCGGATTCAGCAGAACAAAGCAACGCTGATAAAGTGATTACAAAAGACTTAGAGATTGACCGCTCGACTCGTGAAGTGACTTATAAAGACGAGCTAATTACGCTTACTCGAACAGAGTTTGATTTGCTGCTATTTTTGGCGTCAAACTTAGGTCGCGTGTTTACTCGTGATGAGCTACTTGACCACGTTTGGGGTTACAATCACTTCCCGACAACACGTACGGTTGATACACATGTACTACAGCTTCGTCAAAAACTGCCAGGACTGGAAATTGAAACACTTCGTGGTGTTGGCTACAAGATGAAAGCATAAGTCGTAATGAAAATACTACTCCCTGTAGTTCTCTCATTAGCGTTAGTGAAACCAGTCCATGCAATGGACTGGTTTCAAACTAACACGCCTTTAACACAGGCACATCAACACTTACTTGAAGATGATCTTGCGGGCATGTTCAACTCTCTTGTTGAACTCTGGCAAACGGAACCAAGTAAAGATTTGACTCCTCACCTTAATGATCTTCTTGGTCAGTCACTATCTAAAAACTGTGGCAAGGCTCTCACTGGTGTAACGCTGCCTGATTGGATAAGTGGTGTGAACGTTATTCGTCAGACTATTCAAAGCCCTGGGCGAGATACATTTAGATTGGTAATCAAGCTAAGAGCTACAACTGACATCGAAAATATTTCATTTAATCGATGGGTGGATGATTCTATATCCGCGGACAGTTCATTCAGCTATGAACAACAGCCGAACGGGACAGAACTTGCCAACGAGCGTAGTTACTCGAAACGCTATAACTTAACCGGTAAGCTTGAAGCTGGTTTATATCACTTAACCGTTGTTTCTACTGATAAACAAGAGTATCGAACTTGGGTAATACTTGGAGATTCAAACTCTTCTCAATATGTTCGTTGGACATCTAAAGAGAATTGGAAAGTAGAAAAGAGCGCACTTCGTAATCCCCATTGTCCATTACCGCAACTTGAAGTCGGTTTGTATGACTACATTGATGGCCAGTACGAGCAAATGTGGAAAAAGACTTACGAGTCTAACTATCCAAATTCATTGGAGCTAGCGGGTGTCCCAAACGATAGATACGTATTGGCGGTAAGTATCAATAGTCGCCGTTGGCAGGGCGATATAATTGTTGAGCAGGCTCAAACTATTAGCCGAACCTATGATCTTTCCCAGGAAGAATAGTTAAAGAAATACTACTTGTGCCGATAAAGGTTCAGGACGAACTAAAATCACAAGTGTAGTATGAAAAACAAATATAAAATTCTTGCCACTTCTGTTGCTACTATTCTTTTCGCTAATGCTGCTTCTGCTGCTACTTATGCGATAGAGGCTCGTAGTGATGCAATGGGTGGCGTTGGTACCGTATCAGCAACTTATCTAACTGCGCCTTTTTTCAACCCTGCTCTTACTGCGATTTATCGCCGAAATGACGATGCAGGCATGATCGTGCCAAGTTTTGGTGGCAGCTACGATGATCAATATGATCTAGTTGATGAGATCGAACGCATCAGCAAATTGACAGACGTCGATGAAATCAAAAAATCGATGGATGCTATCGATGGGAAAAAGACAGACTTTGATCTTGGTGGTGTCGTTGCCATTGGTATTCCCAACAAATTCTTATCTGCAACTGCATACGGTAAGCTATACACTGAGTCATTCGTACAACCAAATGTTGATACCTCAGGTACTAATCCATTAGATGATAGCTATGTACAAGGTGTTTCTATTGGCGTGGCTGAAGCTGGTATTTCACTTGCTAAATACACTAATTTCATGAACCAACACCTTTCTTTTGGTGTTACTCCTAAACTTCAGCGTATATACACATACTCATACGCCACGAGTTTTCAGAATTTTGATACTAAAGACTTACGTGAAAATGAGACCGCGGAAACGATGTTTAACTTAGACGCCGGCGCACTTTGGTTCTTTGGCCCATATCGTCTCGGTATTTCAGCGAAAAATTTGATCGGAAGAGACGTTAAAACAAAATCATTCCAATATGGCAGCGATACGATAAAATCATACGAATATAGCATGCGTCCTGTATACACCGTTGGGGCAGGGATTGTTGCCGATTACTTTACGATGAGTGTTGACTACGATCTTAACGAAGAAAAACGTTTTTCATCCTTTGATGATAATACGCAAATGATTCGAGCCGGTATTGAATTTGATATTTTGCGTCAAATGGCATTACGAGCAGGGTATATGAAGAACTTAGCTCGAAGTAATGACGAAGGAACCATTACTGCTGGTATCGGGTTGTCTCCACTTAAGTTGTTCGAATTGGATATCGCAGCTCAGTACACAAACGAGAACGCTATGGGTGCATCCATTAATTTCCTTGCTACCTATTAATCGAATCGTTATAGTCAGCTCCTCAAAATGAGGAGCTTTTTATGTTTGACGATTTACCCCCTCTATCTCACCAAGAGCAACAACAAGCTGTAGAGAGAATTCAAGAATTGATGGCGAAGGGCACAAGTACTGCAGAAGCTATCAAAATTGTTGCCGAACGGATTCGATCTGAGTACGCAGAAAAACAACAGCAACAAAACTAATCAATTCATGGACAGGGCATACGCCCTGTTTTTTTTGCCTTTCTATTTTCTATTCCTCTACATTCCCAAATACCACCCTGGTTACGCTGTAACTACAATTTACTATACCTATATGATTTTAATCTTGTTCAATTACCTTTAAGACTAAATAGTGAGTTGGTAAAATTTTACCTCATTATGTTAACCTTGGTTTGCATAGTGCAGGTAATTAGGCGGTTTTTAAAGAACTTATAAATTAAACTTAATTATATCAATTATTTACCTTGGTATTTTAATCTGCCAACCATATTGGTCGCGATTGATCTTGTAATTTAATTACAAAGCCCAAGAGAGCCTCGTTCTCAGGCAGAAGATTATGCTAAAAAAAGAAAAAAGAGACACCGTAACTTATAACGATAATTCAACTAGAGTTATTAAATAAGCGATATAAGAACAGTAAGCACTCGCAGACATATGTAATAGATGAAGCGAAATTCATCTTATTGAGCTGCTTTTTTTAGCCGAAATACGTCTCCTGGATTTGAGCGGAGCGTTACATATTGAGCATGCTTAATCTAAAGTAGTTTTACTAAACTAGGCGACGTTGAAGTGGGTAATATAAAACCTCAAGAGTAGTAGAAATCAAGAGTAGTAACGCGTGTTACAACGTAATGTTTTCTGGCATCCTTCCTGTTAAATAGTCCGATAATTAGAGAAGAAATTGGAAAAACATCGTTGATCTTTGGATGAGAGGAAGCAACAAGGTTGCAATGAAAACTATTTGCCTGTTTTACACTAAACTCCTTTAACTATCATGTAGCAGTAGTTTTGATGTTGTGTTCGCTCTATGTGGACTAGACTTAATATGAGAACAAAAACTAACCTAGGGAGGAATGATGGGTTATAAGCACGTTTTGGTTGCTGTCGACTTATCTCAATCTAGCCAAGCCGTTATCGAAAAAGCAATAATGCAAGCAGATAACTCAAGCAGCAAACTCTCATTTGTTTACGTAGATGTTGATCGCATAGTCATGGAAGCGAAGGAAGAGCAAGAATTGGAAAGAAGGCTGCAAGAGCTCGCTGATAAATGCTTATACCCAGTCAACGAGACCATGGTAGTAATAGGCGATCTTCATATAAAACTATCGGGAATCGTCAAAAAAGAGGGGATAGATTTAGTTGTCTGTGGTCATCATCACAACTTATTGAGTCGCTTTTTTTCATCGATACCAAAGGTTGTGAACGAAGTTGAAGCTGATTTATTAATCGTCTATTTAGACGAGTGATCGACAACTCTTGTTCGCACTCATCATTTTTTGTCACTAAAAAGCCGAACGTTTATGTTCGGCTTGGTGTATCGGTGATAATAAAAGTTTTTAGCCAGGAATGATTGATGCCTCATGAGATAAAACAGATGCAGACTCCGCGTTTGACTGCAGATCAAAATGTACGTTAACTTGCACGCCTTCTCGCTCAAAAGTGACATCATCAAAATCGGTCATAGCGATTTTGAATCCATTTCTAGCAAAAAAGCCAGTCACCATAGTTCGCTGCTTAATTTCTAATGCAGACGCGAGTAGCTTATCCATGGCATTCTCCTTGGTTATTGTGGGGATATGGGTAGAAGATACACATAGATTGGTATGAAATCAATTTTATATAAAGTTGCTTTTGATGAAAATTTTAATGTAAGTCAATCTAACGTTTACCCCACGTGATTTATTCCACGCAAAACCTTGATAACAAGACGGCAGAGCATCTCACATTGTGATAGCAAGCATAAAGATGGGGGTGTTAATAAATACCGCTGAAACAATATGTTACAAAGATTAGCGTTAGGCCTAGTTGAGTAGACAACGCAAAATTCTAAATCTGAACAACCGCCCTAAAATGACTCACTCTTCAATACTTGTGATAACTCAGACCTAATAAAAGTAGATATCTCAGCTAGCTTTCTTGGCAAAGGGTTTTGATAAGGGTAGGCAATATACATAGAACGTTCTATATCAAAAGTTTGCGATATTCGGATGTTTTTGTCTATATAGTTACTTTTAATAAGATAGTTTGGAATGACACCAACCCCAACTCCCTCAGAAACAAAGTTTATTAAAATAGAGGTGTTATCAACTTCGATAACATCAGTATATTGATTTTTAATTGATTCCTTATTCGAATGATGTTTGTAGATTAATAGTGTTTTGTTGTTGGCATTACTTACCCTAGATATCAAAACATCACTATAATCACCAATTTTATGTGCAATAAGAGTGTCATCAATAACATTATTAATCCTAATCGCTAAATCTACATTGCTTTCTAATAAATTTTCTACATTGTTACTTGACGATATTTCAAAATCAACTTTTGGATATCGTTCTTTTAAGTCTTTAAGAACAGAACCAAAAATAGAAGAGGCTATAGAGTTGGGCATTGTGATTTTAAACTTTCCATCAATGCATTCACTCAACGAGCTAGCTCTGTAATTTAACTCGTGCAAACTCTCTAACGTCTTGATAGCAAGCTCTCTAATGCTTTCGCCATGATCAGTTAAAACGAGTTTCCTTGTTGTTCTGTGGACGAGTGTTACGCCAAGTTGTTTTTCTAATGCTGCTAGCTGCCTGCTGACTTGAGCTTTAGACTTTCCAAGTTCTTTTGATGCCGATGTAAGAGAGAGGTGTTTACAAATGGCTGCAAAGCAGATCAGCTCATTGTTCATCAATTCCATGATTGTTACCTTTTTGCAACTCTGAGTCACGTTGTCTTTTAACTGGTGGGAAAGTATAACTTGCATCATCGGAGGGGGACAATGATATTTAAAAGCCGCCATGAAATAATGGCAGACTACTATCTTAATAAAACCATATTGGATATTAAGTTAAACCAATATCCTGAAGAAATTAACTCAATCGGATTAAATATAGAAAATAAAGATTTAAAAATAAAAAATTTGTCTCGTGAAATTACTAAGTTGGATTCGGGTGATTTAATTCTTGATTGTGCATCATTGATAATGACTCATTCTATATCGGAAAAAGTAATAATAAAAGTTGAAATTGACTCTTTAAATTATAAAGTTAAACGTGTGAGGATATTTAAATATGAAGACTGCAATACAAAATTCGAAAAGATCTGTTTATCAGAAAGATACATTGTATAGAATAATAAATAATATTTGTGCTTTGTATACCAAATCACTAGTAAAATTATTTGGTGAAGAGTTGAGAATCCATCATTGCAAACATAAGATTAATGTAAGAACCACTAACGAGTTGAGTGAGCATATGAAGAAAGATCTAGGTATAGATTGAAAAGTAGAGAGTTTACATCTGTTAGATTCCTTGTTCCTATAAAGGTAATCTAGTACTTATACGTTTGGGTTAAGCAAATGCGTGTCCATGTTGACTCATATTGAATGAGCAAGACGCAGAACCAACGTGTACTGTGTTGAACGTAACCCAAGATACAATGAAGGAACTTAATCAGCCACACGGTTTTAAAGTTGATGACTGGTTATTATCAAGTTGTCGCTGTGGTGAAATCGAAGTTCACGATCCATACAAGACAAGCAGCAACAGCCAAATACGGTGTAACTAAACTGACTTCACCAATGCTAATCTTCTAACCCTTAAGTTCGCATTATGGGTTTGAATTATGTTGAGCGGTTTGCTGAAAGCCTAGAGTGAACAAAGGGTGGGCGGTGCGACTTGACCAAATCCGGCTTGCCGTGATGGCTAGGAGAGAGAATCGCTTTGAAGGGATAGCCCGTAATATAATTTGCATAATACGCATAATGTGCAAAATATGGTTTGCGGTTTCTATGAAAATTGCAAAGAGAATTTTCAAAATAACTTTACAAATTTTTTCTGAATATAGTATTGTTAACGACAGGACGTTTAGTCCTAATGTTGTTTGATGTGAAAGCTGCAACTTCCACATCAAACTGTAGTTACCAACTGATTATGATAGTTGGATGACAAGCTCAAGAACTACGCGAAGTAGCTTTATGAGCTCAAGGATGATGAGTAAAACCATCAGTACCCCCTTGAATACTTTTTGTATGATGTCGAGTAATGAGAGGCCTAATTCACGTCACTCTACATCAGATTGAAAGAATGCCGCTTTAGTGCGGCTTTTTTCGTTCTTGTTTCATAAGAACTGCACCGATAATTACACGCTTTTAAAATCTTTGCAAATTTGACGACTCGGTGATCTATTGGTCTAAGACCAAAGCTCGATTTTCACTGCTATAAGCTTGCTTGTAGAGTGGAAATGAGTAGCCAAGCGCCCACCACTTTTAAGTTATCGTACGAGTAAGTTCGCGCGGCAGTTTGCTGTTATCTATAGGGTATTTTAATTCCTTGTCTCACACTGTAAGACAACATTTAATAGGGTACTCTTGTGCGGATTTCGCATTTTTGGCAGGCGCAACTGTGGGGTGAGACATGCGAAGCCTGAGCAGGCGCACCACAAAGTGCGCCGTTGAAAGGTTCGGGTTCTGTTACACCCGAACTAAGTCCGGAATACCGGATTATCACAGAACATTAAATACCTCATGATCTTCATAACCTTCGATCTCTCCCATTCTCAGGCTATGAATGAAGGCCTTATGATCCGAAATCTGTTCCCAAGCTCTGAGCGCAATCAACTCAGTGTTAGGCCTGATCTTAGCGATGTTAAGAATAAAGCTGTCCAAACTCATCTTCTCTTTTAACTCACCGTTACAAATCTCATCGGCAGTAATGTCTAGAACCTTTGCTAGTTTACTTATCTGAGATGCCTTAGGCTCGGTCGCATTATTTTCCCATTTTAGGTAAGTCTGCTTGGTCACTCCGACCAAGTTCGCGACCTCTGGCTGGGATAAGTTCTTTAGTGCTCTAGCTTCTTTTAGTACAGAACCAATCATCAATAATCTCCAAAAGGTACGTATACCTTTAACTATACACCTAGTTTTTTATACCATAATCTTGAGGTAACGATAAATTACCTGTATGGTAAGTAAATATGTACCATTAAGGCTATTGACAGGGTTTTGGCTTGTTCTTCATCGACCGCTTATTCATACAACAAGACTACCACGAAGGAGGTTTACCTCTCGTGGGGCGTCATGTTATCGAGCGAGTAGATTTAGAAACAGGAGAGTCATTACCACCATCTGTGAATCAGAAGATCTTAGAGGGGTCACATAGTACTAAGTTAACCATCCGCTGCGATGGCTATCGGGTAAGAGTTGAAGGAAATCCGTCTCGCTGGCAAAGACAAGATAACCTCTTTGGACTAGAAACGATCGATGAATGTGTAGAGATATACAACCATGTTCTAGCCAAATATGACTTACCTCCGTTCACTAAAAACACCCGTCTGAAACACCGTCAAACTCCTGATGGAAAAGGATCATCTCTCGTTGGTAATGGTGCTGAAATCACAAGCATCGACTGGACTCAAAATCTGGCAGTAGGCAAGGGCAGTGAACAGTCATTTATCAGGGGCATGTCTTCGATGAACCTTGGTCGAGCACTACAACCGAAACTTTATCCCGATGGTTACAGCTGCTACTGGGGAGAAGGTTCTGAATGGTTACTTATCAAACTCTATACAAAAGCTGTTGAGCTACAGCGCCATAGAAAGAAAGCTCACAACGTAGATGAAGACACGCAACGTTACATAGACAAACTAATCACTTATTGCGAGAACAATGGAGTTGTTCGCTTAGAGTACAGCTTAAGGCAGAAGTTATTGAAAAGACATAACTTACAGTTTTATGGGCTGACTGAGGAACAAGACTTCTTCACGCACATTAAGCACTTCGAGGAAGCTATGGATACGATCACAATCTCACATGATGAGCATCTAAGTGTTGCTCAACAGCTTCTCCAATCAGGAGCAGTCGATACAGTCAGAAAAGCTAATACTACAATGAATTACTTTACTCTCTGGCAAAACGGCGTCGACTTACGCAGTACTTTAAATCGTTCTCAGTTCTACGAACACAAGGCTCGCTTGAAAAAAATCGGCATCGATGTGGGGCAACAGTTCGATGTAACACGTATGTGCCCGACACTGAGACGTTCAAAAGTAATAGATGTTCAATCACTAACAGCACCGTCATGGTATCAACTACCAAAACCAGCACAATCAAACATATTACCGTTCAAAACATACGCAGCTTAAGGAAAACAACGCATGTTAAAAGTAGAAATCTTCCCAGAACACGAGCAAATAGAAACACGCACAATACCAGGCAAAGAAGACAAACCATCAAGAACTATTTACGAACAAATCGCTTATGCATATCTAGGTGGTAAGTTCCCAGTGGAAATGAAGTTGTCACTTGAAAAAGATGAAAGTCCATACAAAGTAGGTATCTATACAGTTGATAGTTCAAGCTTCATTGTGAACAACTATGGCAAGTTGGAACTTAAAAAGTACGGCATGAAGCTGACTCAAATGGAGGTTGAGCTATGAACTTTACAGACCAAGACTTGAAGGAATCGTTAGGTTGCTTATCTGATATAACCGTGTTCTTAAACACTGGCTCATGTCCAGCAGAGTTAGTATCAGAGCTTCAAGAACGCCAGCTTGAACTGATAAATAAAGTCAGTTGCGGTTCAAAGATCTTGTTAGCTCAGAAAGTTGGAGAGAAATAATGGAATATCCAATCCAGTTGTTCGGTTACTTGAATGAGCAAGATGCAGAACCAACGTGTATGGTGTCGAACGTAACCCAAGATACAGTGCAGGAACTTAATCAGCTACACGGTTTTAAAGTTGATGACTGGTTCTTATCAAGTGGCCGCTGTGGTGAAATCGAAGTTCACGGCCCATACAAGACAGCTGATGAAGCTTGCAAGGCCGCAATAGCCAAATACGGTGTAACTAAGCTATCATCGCCAATGCTAATCTTCTAACTCTAAAGTGCGTATTATGGGTTTGAATTATGTTGAGCGGTTTGCTGAAAGCCTAGAGTGAACAAAGGGTGGGCGGTGCGACTTGACCAAATCCGGCTTGCCGTGATGGCTAGGAGAGAGAATCGCTTTGAAGGGATAGCCCGTAATATAATTTGCATAATACGCATAATGTGCAAAATATGGTTTGCGGTTTCTATGAAAATTGCAAAGAGAATTTTCAAAATAACTTTACAAATTTTTTCTGAATATAGTATTGTTAACGACAGGACGTTTAGTCCTAATGTTGTTTGATGTGAAAGCTGCAACTTCCACATCAAACTGTAGTTACCAACTGATTATGATAGTTGGATGACAAGCTCAAGAACTACGCGAAGTAGCTTTATGAGCTCAAGGATGATGAGTAAAACCATCAGTACCCCCTTGAATACTTTTTGTATGATGTCGAGTAATGAGAGGCCTAATTCACGTCACTCTACATCAGATTGAAAGAATGCCGCTTTAGTGCGGCTTTTTTCGTTCTTGTTTCATAAGAACTGCACCGATAATTACACGCTTTTAAAATCTTTGCAAATTTGACGACTCGGTGATCTATTGGTCTAAGACCAAAGCTCGATTTTCACTGCTATAAGCTTGCTTGTAGAGTGGAAATGAGTAGCCAAGCGCCCACCACTTTTAAGTTATCGTACGAGTAAGTTCGCGCGGCAGTTTGCTGTTATCTATAGGGTATTTTAATTCCTTGTCTCACACTGTAAGACAACATTTAATAGGGTACTCTTGTGCGGATTTCGCATTTTTGGCAGGCGCAACTGTGGGGTGAGACATGCGAAGCCTGAGCAGGCGCACCACAAAGTGCGCCGTTGAAAGGTTCGGGTTCTGTTACACCCGAACTAAGTCCGGAATACCGGATTATCACAGAACATTAAATACCTCATGATCTTCATAACCTTCGATCTCTCCCATTCTCAGGCTATGAATGAAGGCCTTATGATCCGAAATCTGTTCCCAAGCTCTGAGCGCAATCAACTCAGTGTTAGGCCTGATCTTAGCGATGTTAAGAATAAAGCTGTCCAAACTCATCTTCTCTTTTAACTCACCGTTACAAATCTCATCGGCAGTAATGTCTAGAACCTTTGCTAGTTTACTTATCTGAGATGCCTTAGGCTCGGTCGCATTATTTTCCCATTTTAGGTAAGTCTGCTTGGTCACTCCGACCAAGTTCGCGACCTCTGGCTGGGATAAGTTCTTTAGTGCTCTAGCTTCTTTTAGTACAGAACCAATCATCAATAATCTCCAAAAGGTACGTATACCTTTAACTATACACCTAGTTTTTTATACCATAATCTTGAGGTAACGATAAATTACCTGTATGGTAAGTAAATATGTACCATTAAGGCTATTGACAGGGTTTTGGCTTGTTCTTCATCGACCGCTTATTCATACAACAAGACTACCACGAAGGAGGTTTACCTCTCGTGGGGCGTCATGTTATCGAGCGAGTAGATTTAGAAACAGGAGAGTCATTACCACCATCTGTGAATCAGAAGATCTTAGAGGGGTCACATAGTACTAAGTTAACCATCCGCTGCGATGGCTATCGGGTAAGAGTTGAAGGAAATCCGTCTCGCTGGCAAAGACAAGATAACCTCTTTGGACTAGAAACGATCGATGAATGTGTAGAGATATACAACCATGTTCTAGCCAAATATGACTTACCTCCGTTCACTAAAAACACCCGTCTGAAACACCGTCAAACTCCTGATGGAAAAGGATCATCTCTCGTTGGTAATGGTGCTGAAATCACAAGCATCGACTGGACTCAAAATCTGGCAGTAGGCAAGGGCAGTGAACAGTCATTTATCAGGGGCATGTCTTCGATGAACCTTGGTCGAGCACTACAACCGAAACTTTATCCCGATGGTTACAGCTGCTACTGGGGAGAAGGTTCTGAATGGTTACTTATCAAACTCTATACAAAAGCTGTTGAGCTACAGCGCCATAGAAAGAAAGCTCACAACGTAGATGAAGACACGCAACGTTACATAGACAAACTAATCACTTATTGCGAGAACAATGGAGTTGTTCGCTTAGAGTACAGCTTAAGGCAGAAGTTATTGAAAAGACATAACTTACAGTTTTATGGGCTGACTGAGGAACAAGACTTCTTCACGCACATTAAGCACTTCGAGGAAGCTATGGATACGATCACAATCTCACATGATGAGCATCTAAGTGTTGCTCAACAGCTTCTCCAATCAGGAGCAGTCGATACAGTCAGAAAAGCTAATACTACAATGAATTACTTTACTCTCTGGCAAAACGGCGTCGACTTACGCAGTACTTTAAATCGTTCTCAGTTCTACGAACACAAGGCTCGCTTGAAAAAAATCGGCATCGATGTGGGGCAACAGTTCGATGTAACACGTATGTGCCCGACACTGAGACGTTCAAAAGTAATAGATGTTCAATCACTAACAGCACCGTCATGGTATCAACTACCAAAACCAGCACAATCAAACATATTACCGTTCAAAACATACGCAGCTTAAGGAAAACAACGCATGTTAAAAGTAGAAATCTTCCCAGAACACGAGCAAATAGAAACACGCACAATACCAGGCAAAGAAGACAAACCATCAAGAACTATTTACGAACAAATCGCTTATGCATATCTAGGTGGTAAGTTCCCAGTGGAAATGAAGTTGTCACTTGAAAAAGATGAAAGTCCATACAAAGTAGGTATCTATACAGTTGATAGTTCAAGCTTCATTGTGAACAACTATGGCAAGTTGGAACTTAAAAAGTACGGCATGAAGCTGACTCAAATGGAGGTTGAGCTATGAACTTTACAGACCAAGACTTGAAGGAATCGTTAGGTTGCTTATCTGATATAACCGTGTTCTTAAACACTGGCTCATGTCCAGCAGAGTTAGTATCAGAGCTTCAAGAACGCCAGCTTGAACTGATAAATAAAGTCAGTTGCGGTTCAAAGATCTTGTTAGCTCAGAAAGTTGGAGAGAAATAATGGAATATCCAATCCAGTTGTTCGGTTACTTGAATGAGCAAGATGCAGAACCAACGTGTATGGTGTCGAACGTAACCCAAGATACAGTGCAGGAACTTAATCAGCTACACGGTTTTAAAGTTGATGACTGGTTCTTATCAAGTGGCCGCTGTGGTGAAATCGAAGTTCACGGCCCATACAAGACAGCTGATGAAGCTTGCAAGGCCGCAATAGCCAAATACGGTGTAACTAAGCTATCATCGCCAATGCTAATCTTCTAACTCTAAAGTGCGTATTATGTATATTATGTTAAATTGTATATCGCCGTACGCTAAATGTTGTCTGAGTATGCTCCTATTCCCCTGCAGATTTTAAATTTAAGGGCCTTACTGTGAGCATTAAACATAATGGTTATTTACCATAAAATAGCTAATATCGATCTATCAATCTACGATTGCTTGCTCTTCAATTAGCAACTTATAAAAAATGGCGTCTATTTCTTTAGACGCCATTTTTGTTTACTGGAAATATTAAATTAGCCACCGGCTAATTTGACTGTCATGCCTTTCTTTTCAAGATGTGCCTTGATCTTGTCTCTAGCATCACCTTGAATCTCGATATTGCCATCTTTTACAGAGCCACCACAGCCACAGACTTTTTTGAGTTCTGCCGCTAATAACTTTAAAGGTGCATCATCCAAGTCTAAACCTGTAACAATGCATACGCCTTTACCTTTACGGCCTTTCGTTTGGCGCTGAATCCGAACAACACCATCGCCTTTAGGGCGAGATACTTTTTCTTCTTCCGGTTTAATTCGACCGGTTTCTGTTGAATATACCAGAGTCATTCTATTGTTTCTTTTGTTGTTGAGCTTGCATCGCTTTTTGCTTTGCAACCAAATAAGCTTCGATATGGCGTTGAATAGCGGCTTTACTGCCCTTAATCAGTTTACCATTAAACATACAGTACCAAGAGTTAGGTTGGCCTGTATCGTTTTGAATAGTATAGCCGTTAAAGACCTCTGATTTTGCAACACCAGTTTGCTGCACTCTTTGCCCGAGTGAAGCAAACTCTTTGGGATCAATAATCGATGCGGTGTCACACCACCAATCAATGCTTTTCTTTACCGCCGTCAAACTGCCCTGTAAAACGTGGTTCTTGATTTTAACCTTCCAAACACTGCCATCTGATCCGACTGACTGCAGGTTAAAACCTCTATAATTTGAAATCGCCATACCACTGAGTCATCTGTTTAATGCGTTGATATAATCATAATTGCTACTGAGCAATATTCAAATACGGCTTGAATAATCCTTGCTCTAGAAAACAACTTGTATCATAAAACGCGTCTCGATAACGTTAATCACTTTGCACTGTTTATACAATCTTCCAAGAACTCATGAAATTTGTGCCCGTTGTTTTGAAGCATTTTAGGGAACATTGAGATCGGAGTCATTCCTGGAAATGTGTTTACTTCGTTTAAGTAAATCTCATCATCTTCCGTTAGGAAAAAGTCGATACGAGATAAATGACGAAGATTCATTTGTCTAAATACCGTCTCTGACGCGTGTTGGATGGAATCTAATTGTACTTGAGTTAGATTCTTCGCCTCAACTTCTGTGAGCGAGTGACTTGAACTGCTGTACTTTTCATCGTACGAGTAAAAAGCACCATCAGGCGCGATGACCTCGCCTGGCTTAGTGATATGTAGTTGGCCATTCATCTCATATGCAGCAACTTCAAGTTCTCGAGGTTTTACTGCTTTCTCAACCAACACTTGGTCAGAAAACCCAAAAGCATCATTTACTGCATTAGAAAGCTTGTCTTTTTCTGTGACACTGTAACAACCAACGGAAGAGCCTTGGCGAGCGGCTTTAACAAAAACTTTTCCCCATTTTTCAAAGGCTTTATGAGCTTGAACGTGAGCTTCTTCATCGTTTCGCGTTAAGAATAAGTATGGCGTATTGGGTATGCCGATAGCGTCGTACCAAAGCTTAGATGTGATCTTATTGAAACTATTGCTACTCGCTTCTGGCCCGCAGCCAAGATAAGGAATACCTGCGATTTCAAACAGAGATTGAATGTCGCCTGTTTCGCCAGGAAAACCATGTATACAAGGCACGATGAAATCAATGGTTTGATTAGATTCACTTGAGCACAACTGCTTGGTATTGAGATCCAAGTAAACCAACTCACCTTGGTTGGTCATCCAACCTTCGTTTTTTATTTCTACGCGTGTAACGTGAACGTCTTCAATAAGATTTAGTTGTTGTTCGACAAAGTTTGCAGACAATAATGAAATCTCGTGCTCAGAAGAGCCACCGCCGCATAGTAAAAGAATATTTTTAATCATGAATCCATCTTTCCGTGACCTACAAAAGATACTATTTATTATGATAAACCTTTGAAGTGTGACGTACAGTAATTTTAGTGTGAGGAATTTTGTTCGAATAGGATTTGAGCAAATAAATAAGGGAGCTATTCGCTCCCTTATTTGATGTGTTAATTTAATTTGTTAAGCGTTGGGTAAGCTGAGTTTTTGATTGCATCAATGCTTTTAACAAATGGCCTTAACTGCTGAAATTGAGCTGGCAAAGTCGAAATCGCTTGCTTGGCTTCTGCGCTTGTTGCGTAGTCTCCGTATAAAACTGAGAACCACTTAGTACCGTTTACAACTTTGTAGTTTTCCCAAATTGGCTGACCGTTCTGTGGCAGCTTATTTGCAAACTGATCGACTTTAGCTTGGAGCCATTGGGTTGAGCAAGTTGCGAAACGACTTGTTGACCACACTGACTTACTGCTCGTGGGACACTTTAACAAACACGAGATTCAAACGATGCTCACAGGACTAGCACAACAAGATTGCGACTTGTTGCTACTGAGTGAGCGTTCATGGCCTTCTCACGCCAACATGCTTTGTGCAATCGACCCACTTCATCGAGGGGATGAAAAGTCGATAGTAGATAAAGCCATCGTCTCGCGAGGCTCAAAATTAGAACAAACCTTAAGCGGGAAAATGACGCTCGTTTACTGCCGATACGTCGCGCCATACCTCTCTCGCTATCGTGCAGAGATATTAAGCAATCAAAAAGCAGGCATTACAGATTTTATTACTGCGCAAAAGTTAACGCGAGTTCCATTACTATTACCGGAAGGAAACCCTGAAACGGCGTTACCAAAAGCAGTTAAGCAATCACAAGCAGCGATTTTGATTATGGGGGCATGTAAACGAAGCATGTCATCTCAATTTTGGTCTGGCAGCACTGTAGACACGTTACTTGATCAACCACCTTGTGACCTACTGTTGGTCAACAACTCCAAGGGCTGACTAGGTATTCTCTATTAACCTATCCTTTCAATACCAAGCGCAGTTATTGGCTCTTTACATCTTCTAACTGCGCGGCTTCATGCTCTGCGTTCAAGGCTTGTTTCTGCTGCTGTTTTATCTCATCCCAACTGCGTCCCGACTCAATCGCAGATACACGCTGATCGTATTTGTTGCAGGCTCTTTCGAGTACTTTCTCAGGATCTATGCCCTTTTCTCTTTCCAGCGCTTTTAATACGTTAAGATAGTTCCACAACACATCGCCTAACTCGTCTTCCAAATGACAAAGGCGATCCTCACGAATCTCTTCGCGGACTTCATCAACTTCTTTGCCAATGGCCTCCAGATAAGTCTCTACGCCTTTAAACCAAGTGTTGGTTTGGTCATATTGAGATTTTCTCGTCGCAATTGCATACAGCTCATCAAATTTCTTCATTGCCTCTCCGTAGAACACGTTTTTATTTATGCCTTTTTAGGACGAATAAACTTCCCTTTAGCCGTCACTCTAACTTCGCTTTCGACCCGCAATTGAGCCACCAGTTGATATATACCGCGTCGTTCACCTTCACAGTGTGCAGTAATCGTGACTCGATCATCTAACTGAATAGGTGCATGGTAGCGCACATCCAACTGCGCCGTAAGGGCTTGAATGTCTCTAGATAACAAACAATGCGTCATTGCACCATCGAGAAGCGAACTGGCAATACCACCATGCAACAGGTCTGTGTAACCTTGATGACGCGATAAAACGTGAAACTCTCCGACAACAGAACCATCGGCTAGGTATTGGTAGTTCACGGCCAAAGAGTTCGGATTCACATTAATTGAAGAACAAACCGCACATTGATGATGAGATTCGTGAGTGTAATGACAATAGCTGTTTGTAGACATGATAGTTACTCGGTTTCTCAAAAGAGTAATTAGCATATGCCAACAATTAAAAAGAAACGGCGAGTAATCTTTGTTTGCATGTTGCAGGGCCAGCAACCTCGCTTTTCATAACACTAAATAATCATTTTAATAATTAACGATAATTTCCAGTTTATTTAGAGTGGCGATATGGTTTGCATAGTGATTACGCAACGTTATAAAAAGGCGACTTATGAAGTTTCTCCACACGATGATCCGTGTAGCTGACCTAGACAAATCTATCGAATTTTATACAAAAGTTCTGGGAATGAGTGTTTTGGATCGTTTTGAAAACCAAGAATACCGTTACTCACTGGTGTTTGTTGGTAACCCTGATCAACCAGATGGCGCGACCATCGAGCTAACTTATAACTGGGATACCGACAGTTACGACTTGGGTAACGCATTCGGACACATGGCACTGGGGTCTGAAGATATTTACGCCGCTTGCGAAAAAATTAAAGCGCTTGGTGGCAACGTTACTCGCGAGCCAGGTCCAATGAAAGGCGGAGAAACTCACATCGCGTTCATTAAAGATCCCGATGGTTACCAAATCGAGCTCATCCAAACTCAAAAATAACGAGGTTTCCTATGACAGACGCATTATTTCAACCCATTCAACTTGGCTCTCTCTCATTAAAAAACCGTATCGTTATGCCTCCGATGACGCGTTCTCGTGCTTCTCAACCAGGTAATATCGCTAACGACATGATGGCGACCTACTATGCTCAACGTGCTGAAGCGGGCCTAATCGTTGCTGAAGGCACACAAATTTCGCCAATGGGTCAAGGCTATGCATGGACACCAGGCATTTACAGCCCAGAGCAAATTGCTGGCTGGAAAAAAGTAACTGATGCAGTGCACGAGAAAGGCGGCACTATCTTCGCGCAATTGTGGCACGTTGGTCGTGTGACTCACCCTGATAACATTGGCGGTGAGCAACCTATTTCTTCTTCTGCGCTAAAAGCAGAAAACGTGAAAGTATTTGTCGATAACGGCACAGACGAACCGGGCTTTGTCGACGTGGTTGAGCCACGTGAAATGACCAAACAAGACATCAAGAACGTTATTGAAGAGTACCGCCAAGCCGCACTAAACGCGATAGAAGCCGGATTCGATGGTATCGAGCTTCATGCAGCGAATGGCTACTTGGTTAACCAGTTTATCGATTCTGAAGCGAATAATCGCACCGATGAATACGGTGGCTCTATTGAAAACCGTCTGCGTTTTCTTGGTGAAGTGATAGAAGCGATGACGCAAGCTATTGGCGCTGAGCGTGTTGGTGTTCGTCTTGCACCATTCACTTCGTTAAATGGCACCGTTGATAGTACGCCAGTAGAAACCTACACCGCCGCTGCAGCGCTGCTTGATAAACTCAATGTGGTTTACATTCACATTGCAGAAGTAGATTGGGACGACGCGCCAGACACTCCGCACGACTTTAAAACCGCAGTTCGTGAGGCGTATAAAGGCACACTGATCTATGCCGGTCGTTACAACGCAGAAAAGGCGCAACACGCGATTGAAAGTGGTTTAGCCGACATGATTGGCTTTGGCCGTCCGTTTGTTGCAAACCCCGACTTACCAAGCCGCATCAAGCATGGCTATCCGCTGGCAGAACATGACCCTGCCACATTGTTCGGCGGCGGTGAAAAAGGCTTGGTGGACTACCCTGCGTATCACGCGGGTTAATTCATCTACGTAAAGCTGATTCGTAACTCGCGACAAACCAATAGCGAAACCAAAAGAACCTTGCTCTTCCCCCTGTGACACCAAGATGCAGGGTTCTTTTTAGGCAAGCCACCAGAATTAACGTCTTTGACAAGATGTACAACCTCGGCACGCAGAGCGCGTCGTTTTACTGAGCAAACTGCGTTGTACTTTACAGTAAGCATTCTTTAAAGCACGACGACCTGAAAACCAATCATCCGGTTTAGTGAGGATTAAGTAGCCGTGAAACCTCTTAACCAACTCGGTTCGATTGTTTTCGATAAATCGGCTATCAAACTCGATGTCGAAGTAATTCAAAGCCTCTTCGATACAAGTAAAGCTGGCAATTTTTTCCTGAATCGTATTCTCTGTCATCGTTTCTTTAGCGTAATCATTTTCAATGAAGTCTAAGTGCCTCGCGCTTTACGTTCTTTGATTTAGCGCTTCTTAAGATCATTCTTTATGGGGTTTCCATATTGAAATTCAATTTGGGAATTCGTTAACCCACCTAGCATCTTCATTTTGACAATCAATTTAAGGTACTGATTTAAATAAATATTATTTCTGGTTCATATTTTGCTCTACTTCATTAAACGGAATGTTGGAGCAACACGATATGACTTACAGAGCAGAAGTAGACGGATTAAGGGCGATTGCTGTCACGTTGGTGATTTTGTTTCATGCAGGAGTTGAGCAATTCGCTGGTGGCTTTATTGGCGTCGACGTGTTTTTTGTGATCAGCGGCTATTTGATCACCACCATCGTGATTAACGACTTAGAAAACCAGAAGTTCAGCCTTGGTGATTTTTATGAGCGACGCATTCGTCGCATACTCCCCCTCTTACTGGTGGTGATCACCGTCAGCTATTTGATGTCTTGGTGGCTATTTTTGCCGCAAGCACACAAAGACGTTGGTCAGTTTGCAGTATCTTCCATTCTTTCCTCATCCAACATTCTTCTGTATTTGAAAGGCCACAATTACTTCGGTTTAGAAGATCAAGCCAACCCGCTGTTCCACACATGGAGCTTGGGCGTTGAAGAACAATACTACATTGTCATTCCTTTGCTACTCATGCTACTCGCTCGTGGCAAAAACGCGTTTTACCTGACTTTTTTTATCACGGTATTTGTGCTGAGTTTGATGACTATTGTCTACGCGAGCAACGATCCTGATTTCGCTTTTTACATGATCTTCTCTCGCGCTTGGGAGCTGGCAACCGGTTCATTACTCGCATTAGTGATGAGAAAAGTCCAAGTTCAATCTAACGATACTCTAGCAACCATTGGCATCGTTTTGATATTGGCTTCCGCGCTTTTGTTTGAAAAATCGCAAGATGGCGCGGGCATTACGCTGCTGGTGCCGGTCATCGGTAGCGCGTTGGTGATTTTGTTTGCCTCTAAAGACAATGTCTGCTGTAGATTACTGAGCCTAAAGTGGGTCGTGTTCGTCGGCTTAATCAGCTACAGCTTATACTTGTGGCACATTCCATTATTTGTCTTTTACCGCTACGTGTTGGACACAACACAAGACATCAATATCCCGCTTTACGTTATCGCTCTTTTTGTACTGTCTTACTTCACTTGGCGCTTTATTGAAAAGCCGTTCCGTAGCCGAAAAGCCATGAGCATGCGCACTGTGTCCGCGGTTATTGTGTTGTTGACGTTGCCCTTGCTAACGCTCGGCGTTATCGGTCATCAAAACGGTGGTTTTCCAGAAAGAAGCGCATTTTTCGAGGCCATGCGCGTTAACAACGGTTATGGTTTAGATTGCAACGGCAACACCAACGTTAACGATGTGTGCTCGTCTGCGCCGCAGCCCGCCATTGCTGTGTTAGGCAATAGTCACAGCATGGTTTACGTGAAGCGTCTATCTGAAGTAACACCAACTGGCGTGGTGCAACTTACTCAAGATTCCTGTGCGGTCGGTTATGTCGACATCCTAGAAGCTGCTGGCTCAGTTTCTTGCCGACAGTTCTTCAATGAGGCTGTCGATACCATTCTAAGTACCCCTTCCATTCGTCGCGTTGTTATCTCTTCTAATTTCAATAAAGAGCTTTCACAAGCCGATTATGAAGCATCATTAACCAAATTATTGAATGAACTGAAAGGAAAGGAAGTGGTCGTTTTCGGTCCAACCCCTTCTGCACCGTTTGCGGTAGGAGAATGCCTTTGGAAAGCGCGTTTGTTTGGCGAGACAGAAGAGTCTGCCTGCGACTTTTCTCCCAAACAACATCACCCTCGAAACGTGGCGAAGTTAGTGAACTACTTTGAGCAATTTGAGCACGTTGAGTTTGTCGACTTGACCGATGCCATTTGCAGAAATGGCGTATGTCGAATGAAAGTTGGAGCAAACAATGCGATGTATACGGATGACAGCCATTTATCTTACAAAGGTGCTGAGTTGGTGCTTGGGCATTACCACAACACTACAAATGAAGCGCAAAAGTTCACTTACAACCGACAATAACCAAGGGAAGAAACTTTTATGCTTCAGCGCTTATCTCAGGTAAGCGCTGAATGCTTTAAAGCAAGACAAAGCTAGGCGTCTATTTGAAAATGCGCGGATCAAACGCGAAATCGAGCTTTTCGGCTTTCTTGATGATCTCTTTCATTTTGGGATGATTTGGATTCACCACGTAGTTTTTATCACGAGGTGAAATCGTTGAAGGCACTTGCAGCGCGGCAAACTCTGGATGAGGATCATTGAGAAACTGATCACCAATGTACTGCGTAGACTCGCTCGCCGGTATTGCTCGCCACGTCACCGGGAGATCTTCTTCATCTAAGGTGGCGATGAGGTATTCTGGCATTTCAATACGATATAAATCGTAAAGTTTGGTGATAGCAGGGTCGTTGTTTACGTGAACAAATACTTCCAACGAGCAAAGGGATTCCGATTCAGAGAAGTAGAGGGCTTCGGTTCCTTTTGAATTCCATCGCCCTCCAAACAACTTTGCGCCAACGGGGCTGAATGGCGTGTCAGCGAATTTCTTTTGTGTGAGACGATAGAGCTTCATATTACGAGAATACCCCGTGCTCTAAACGGCCGATCAAATCTTTTACGATTTCAAAATCCACCGTGGTCGAGACCATATCAAGTGGACGTTTTCCACCTAAGCCATACACATTCTCTCTCATCCATTTTAACGCGCGCTCTTCGTCGTCAAACAGTTCTGTCGCGAGTTTCAATAACATCGCTAATCGATAGATTGCATCACTTTCTTGCGTATTGAAGCGTTCATCGTTTTTTAGACGACGCTTGATCGTGCTAACAGGTATCAATGTGACGTTTTGAAACTCACTCTGAGAAAGCTTCACACGCTCAACAATATTGCGATACACCTTTGGCTCAAAGCCTTTGTGAACCGCATCAGTGCGACCTGTTTCAGCGTCTTCAATACCCAACATAAACCAGAAATTGGCTTTATGAGGTTGTTTCGGTTTGAAGCTTTTTAATGCTGCAGTTGCCATATCAAGCTCCTATGGTTCATATGGTCCAGTTATTATGGTTCAAATGAGCTTAACTTTCAATCAAAGTAACAATCAAAGTAAAAAGATAGGTAAAGAAAAAGGCGAGCTTTTCGCCCGCCTCTCTTACTTATTCATCAACCCATCTACCGACGGGCATCGTTTCACTTATTGCAAGTCAAAACGATCCGCGTTCATGACTTTCGTCCATGCGGCGATGAAGTCATGGATGAATTTTTCCTGATTATCATCTTGCGCATACACTTCCGCATACGAACGCAGGATCGAGTTTGAACCAAAGACAAGATCCACTCGAGTAGCCGTCCACTTCACAGCGTCGGTTTTACGATCACGGATTTCATATTGATTAGCACTCACTGGTTTCCACGTATATGCCATGTCAGTAAGGTTCACGAAGAAATCATTCGACAAAGTGCCTACTCGGTCAGTAAATACGCCCTCTTTTCCACCGCCGTAGTTACTGCCTAGAACGCGCATACCACCGATAAGTACCGTCATTTCTGGCGCCGTTAGCCCCATAAGCTGAGCACGATCTAATAAAAGCTCTTCTGGCTTAACCGCGTAGTCTTTCTTCAACCAATTTCGGAAACCGTCAGCAACAGGCTCAAGTACTTCGAACGATTCCACATCCGTCATCTCTTGGGTGGCATCACCTCGGCCTGGCGCGAATGGTACGGAAACATTATGACCTGCGGCACGCGCAGCCAGTTCAATACCTACGTTCCCAGCAAGCACGATAGCGTCTGCAACACTACAGCCCTCTTCTGCTGCTATTTTTTCTAGCACAGCAAGAACGCGGCTTAGACGTTCAGGTTCGTTCCCTTGCCAATCTTTTTGCGGAGCCAAGCGAATTCTCGCGCCATTTGCACCGCCTCGGCGGTCAGAGCCACGGTAAGTACGCGCACTATCCCACGCCGTACTTACTAACTCACTAATGGATAGGCCACTTGCTTCGATTTTTGTTTTTACTAAATCAACATCGTAGTCTGTCTTACCTGCGGGCGTTGGGTCTTGCCAAATAAGATCTTCGCTTGGCACATCAGGGCCGAAATAACATGATTTTGGTCCTAGATCGCGGTGTGTCAACTTAAACCAGGCACGAGCAAAAACGTCATCAAAGTACGCAGGGTCATGTTGGAACTTTTCTGCAATCTTACGATATTCAGGGTCCATTTTGAGCGCCATATCGGCGTCGGTCATGATTGGATTGTAGCGCTTAGAACCATCTTCAACATCGACAGGCTTGTCTTGTTCTTCAATGTCGATTGGCTCCCATTGCCATGCGCCAGCTGGGCTCTTTTTCAGTTCCCAGTCATACTTAAATAGTAGGTGGAAGTATCCGTAATCCCATTGTGTAGGGTGTGTTGTCCAAGCACCTTCAATACCACTCGTTACCGTGTCACGGCCAATGCCACGTGTTTTGTGATTAATCCAGCCAAGACCTTGCTCATGAACGTCTGCTGCTTCGGGCTCTGGGCCAAGGTTTGCGGCATCACCATTACCATGACACTTACCCACCGTGTGACCACCAGCTGTGAGCGCGACGGTTTCTTCATCGTTCATTGCCATTCGCGCAAAGGTCACTCGCATGTCATGTGCTGTTTTGAGAGGATCTGGGTTACCGTCTACCCCTTCAGGGTTCACATAGATAAGACCCATCATTACCGCAGCAAGCGGGTTTTCTAAATCTCGCTCACCAGAGTAGCGGCTGTTATCAGCGTCACTTGTGGCTAACCATTCTTGCTCAGAGCCCCAGTAAGTGTCTTTTTCTGGGTGCCAAATGTCCTCTCGTCCAAACGCAAAGCCAAAGGTCTTAAAACCCATGGATTCGTACGCCATGTTACCGGCAAGGACAATCAGGTCTGCCCAACTTAGTTTGTTGCCATATTTTTTCTTGATTGGCCATAAAAGGCGTCGAGCCTTATCGAGGTTGGCGTTATCTGGCCAAGAGTTGAGAGGAGCAAAGCGTTGGTTGCCTGTAGCAGCACCGCCACGGCCATCCGCAATACGATAACTGCCCGCTGCATGCCATGCCATTCGGATCATTAAACCACCGTAGTGTCCCCAGTCGGCAGGCCACCAGTCTTGGCTATCAGTCATTAAATCTTTTAAATCTTTTTTAAGTGCTTCGACATCTAGCTTTTTCAGTTCTTCTTTGTAATTAAAGTCCTGACCAAATGGGTTGGTTTTGGAGTCGTGTTGATGCAGGATGTCTAAGTTCAAGGCATTCGGCCACCAATCCATCACCGACTTATCTGTAGATGTTTGCCCACCATGCATAACTGGACATTTACCTACCGAACCGCCGTTTGCTTTGCTCATATAATGCTCCTTCGTGTCGTGGTTGTGGTAACCACTCTTTGTTATTCAATAAATCGAATATCCACCTCAAACAGCGTAGTTCATACACTGTTTTTTTAGTTAACGCCAAGTCAAAATTTCAAACATTTCAGCGAATAAATAATTGTTATCAAACATGTACCTATATGTAGAAAATATGGATAGAGATCAGTTTAAGTCCATACCTGAATACTTAATCCCAGACAGCCTCGCCATGTTGTGATCCCAGGTCGCTAAATCATGATGACTAAATTCATTCAGAGCGTGATGACCACACGCCCTTGCCATAACTTGCATGAGCTCGACCGAGGATTCGAAGAAATTTTTCAGTTGCTGGGATGACTTTTCAACGTCGAGACGCTGCCTCAAATCGGCATTTTGTGTCGCAATGCCTGCCGGGCAATTATTGGTGTTGCAGATGCGAGCGGCGACACAACCGATCGATTGCATCGCACTGTTTGCTATCGCTACTCCGTCTGCTCCAAGTGCCAACGCTTTGACAAAATCCGTAGGAACTCGCAACCCACCGGTGATGATTAATGTGACGCGGTCACTTGCACCTTTTTCATCTAAGTATTTACGTGCACGAGCTAACGCAGGAATGGTGGGCACACTAATATGGTCACGGAACATAGTTGGCGCCGCACCCGTGCCACCACCGCGACCATCTAAGATGATGTAATCAGCCCCAGCATCAAGCGCAAACTGAATGTCTTGCTCAATATGGTTGGCACTGAGTTTAAATCCAATTGGAATGCCGCCTGTGATGCCACGAACTCTGTCAGCAAACTTTCTGAAATCGTGAGTAGTGTGAAGATCTTTGAACGTTGGTGGTGATATCGCTGGTTGTCCCTCGGGGATGCCTCTCACCTGAGAGATCTTACCTACATTTTTATTTGCAGGCAGATGACCACCCGTGCCCGTTTTTGCTCCTTGCCCACCTTTAAAGTGAAACGCCTGAACATTAAGAAGCTTAGATTCGTCGTAGCCAAATTGAGCACTAGCAAGCTCATAGAAATACCGTGAATTAGCGGCTTGTTCTTCCGGTAACATGCCACCCTCACCAGAGCAAATCCCAGTCCCTGCCAACTCTGCACCTTTTGCTAGTGCAATTTTCGCCTCTTCAGAAAGTGCGCCAAAACTCATGTCCGACACCAACAAAGGAATGGCGAGTCTGAGCGGCTTACGCGCGTTTGGTCCCACAATCAACTCGGTAGACACAGGAACGTCTTCCAACAACGGTTGTGTCGCCATTTGCGCCACCATGATTTGTATAGCATCCCAATGTGGTAGCAAATGCCTAGGAACCCCCATTGCAGCCATCGGACCATGATGACCGAGTTTAGAGAGTCCTTCTCTCGCTAATTGGTGGATAAACTCGAGGGTTGGTTCTTCTTGAGTAGCAGACGCCGTTGGTTTGTCTCTTTTCTCTCGCTTTTGTTCCGGTCCCTCTTTACCGACTTGCTCTGCGGTAAATCGCTTGTGTGTACCATCACAAAAAGGAGCATTGGCGGTATGCTTACATTGGCAGAGATAGGCATCTTCGTCTTTTTCCGCACTAAAGCTCATTGGCTTTAAGCCGGTTCCCGAATGAGACCCATCGCAGTAAGGTTGATTTTTAGAACGCCCACATCGGCAGAAGTAGTATTCTTGCCCAGCTTTCAACTCTACTTTGATCGGCTTGTTATCAGCGATGATTGGCTTGCTCATGTTGCCCCCTATTTATTATTGTTAACCATGCTTTCTCGCTGGCTTGCAATAAGCGTAGAACAGGAGCGTAAAGAGCGTCAGTGTAGCCGAGTAAAATGCGCGATTGTCGCCCGACTAACCTATACTTTTTATGGGTCTCATACACGTGGAGGCTATATGACGATTGCAACCCGATTAGATGAATATTTGACTGAGCATAACATTCACTTTCAAACCGTGAATCACAGCCACAGTCATAGCTCGCTACAAAGTGGTGTTGCAGCAGGTGTGCCTTTAATGAATATCGCAAAAGGTGTGATTCTAGAGGATCATGAAGGGCGTCATATGATGGCGGTCTTACCTGCCAACAACAAAATCAGTTTGTCGAGATTAAACGACGAATTTAATGCCACCTTCCACTTGGTGAAAGAGCGTATGGTTTACCGACTCTTCACCGATTGTGAACACGGCGCTATTCCACCGATTGGTAGCCCTTACCACATGTCGACAGTTTGCGATGAAAGACTAGCAAACTTGGAACATGTCTACCTTGAAGCTGGCGATCATGAAACTCTGATTAAGCTGGACCGAAAGGCGTTTAAAGAACTGATGAACGACTGTAGATATCTAAGATTCAGCAGTGAAGTTCTGCATTAAACTTGCCAAGATCTCTCGACACTTCCTGAACAAGGCTCTATCAACAAGAGCCTTTCTTTGTTTTGTTGGTAGCACGCGATGGAAGTTTCTCGGACTTTGGTGCCCAGCGTTTCAGAGCATATAGAAACAAAAAACCGCCTATTCGGGCGGTTTTTTATCAATCAAATCATAATTATTATCGAACAAAGATCTTTTGGATCGCTTTTATCGCCATAGCCCTACGGCGCATTAATACGCTCGTTCTTGGCAACCATTTCGGTGTGTGAAGAATGGTTTTCGCATGACTAAAAGTTCTGAATCCTTCCTCTCCGTGATAATGCCCAATACCCGATTCACCAACGCCACCAAAAGGCGCATCTTCAGCGCCAACATGTAAAACCGTATCATTAACGCCGACGCCACCACTGTGGGTGTTGCGTACAATATGTTTGATGGTCGATTTGTCGTCCGACATAACATACAGCGCAAGTGGTCTTTGGTGCTGATTAATGTAGTCAATCGCTTCATCAACGGCATTGTAGGGCTTAACAGGTAGAAATGGCCCGAAGATCTCCTCTTGCATGATTCGCATATTCGGCGACACATCCGTGACCAAATGAGGATACAGAAGTCGTTCCTCTTGGGGCGACGCCTCAACAGTGTGAAGGTTAGCACCTTGCGCTTTTGCATCCTCAAGTAGCGCAGTCAAACGATCATATTGTCGTTGGTTGACAATATGGGTCAGCTTTTGATTCTTGTTGGATTTTAAATAGAGCTTTTCAAAACGTTTTAAGAATAGCGAAATGAACTCTTCGACACGTTCTTGCGGTACAAACGCGTAGTCAGGCGCGACACAAATCTGGCCTGCATTAATGCATTTACCAAACAAGACAGCATCAACGGCTTTCTTCATGTCTGCATCTTTTGCAATGATCACCGGGGACTTTCCACCCAACTCTAACGTCACCGGGGTAAGGTTTTCCGCTGCCGCTTTTGCCACTGCGCGACCAACACTCGTAGAACCCGTGAACAAAAGGTGATCGAATGGCAGTTGGCTGAATGCTTGTGCGACGTCTGCTTCACCCTCAAAAACTTCGACATACTCAGACAACCCACGGCAAATATCGACGATGACTTTATTGGTTTTTGGCGTAAATTCGCTGAGCTTCATCATCACGCGGTTGCCAGCAGCCAATGCTGTCACTAAAGGCGCAAGGCTCAAAATCACAGGAAAGTTCCACGGTGAAATGATCCCGACGACACCTAACGGTTGATACTGAACGGTGACTTTAGAAGGTGCGAGCAATAAGCCGGATTCGCGCTTGCTGGGTTTGCACCATTTTTTTAGTCGTTTGAGGGTATAATTAATATGCGAGACCGTTGGCAAAACGTCGGTCATGGCGGTATCAAATTCTGAGCGATAGCCAAAATCGTCACTTAACGCTTCAACCAAAGCTTGTTTGTTCTCAAGCAGCGATTTTTTTAACAAAACGAGGCGCTGTTTACGTTCATCCAAACTAGGATAAGGCTCGGCTGCATATGCCGCTTTTAAGCGTTCGAGGCTTTGCTGTAACAAGTTATCTACTTCAACCTCTGTGATTGCGTTCATGATGCTTCTCCTAGCCTAGTTTCTGCCAATGACGCCCCAAGTTAACACGAGCGCAACAATGTTACTATTGTAGCGCTCGTGAAGTTAGAGTTCGAACTCTGATTAAAATATTTCTGGGGTGGATACTACATCAAACGTAGTTCATAAATGCCTAGTCGTTGAGAGCGGTCAAGCATATCGAACTCATGATCAACGTATTCTTTTAATGTGGCGCCTGCACGCTCAGCAATATTGATGCTAGCGATGTTATCTTCCATACAATGGAACTGAATGAATTGTGCGTGCCCTTTCTGCTTCAAAAAAGGGATCAATACTGCGAGCACTTGATCAATCACACGATGGCCTCGCCCATTGTTGGCAAGCCAGTAGCCAATTTCAGTAACACGCGTATGTGAATCTACACCTTTAATGCCAATAACACCCGTAAGCTGCTCATCAAAATAAATTGCACACCAGTGGGAATCCAGCGCGTTACTGTTCACTCGCTGGGAAATGTAGTTCACGGCCTCTCTATGATTCGTGACAGAATCCGTCCAAGGTAGATAGCCCTCAAGGCTCTCTCGGTGAGTGTTCACAACCTCTAGTAAAGCGGACGCGTGTTTCGTGTTGAGGGGCTCAATTGAGACCCTTTGCGAGACGGAAAAACGCTTCTGTAAGTGATTTCCTTGATACGTCTCTTGGCATGTGACTTCATCCATAGATGTTATTCCTTTTTATTGTGAACGCTCAGCGCAAATCCTAACGCTTCATTTTATGAGAACAAACCTCTCTATAAAAACTAATCAAAGCCGTTGCCGTTCATTTAGCCCTTTTGATCGATCAGCGTAAATGGCGTTAGTGATGCCACATCTACATAATGTTTCCATACATGTTCATATAGGTGATGCTGATTGGCAAACGGAGCCAGCTGCTTAGCTTCTTCAAGCGTACACCAGCGATACTCTGTATGCTCTTCGTTAAGAACAACTGATTGGTTAGGCGGACAAAATAGCACAAAACATGGGATAACCATGATACGGTTATTTTTTGCTTCGTAGAACTGCTCTAGGAAGTCTGCTGTATGTAACTCAACTTGGTCAATTAGTGTCTCTTCTTTTAACTCTCTTAAAATGGTTTGCCACCCGGCTTCACCCGCTTCGATACCACCTGCAACATGGCACCAATAGCCACCTTTTACGCGTTTGAGTAACAGCATTTTTTCTATGCCATCAATTTTTGAAATGACAACGCCTGAAACATGCGTTGCTTTTATCGGGATCATGTAAGCTCCTTAAATATCGAGTTTTTATTGTTACGCTGAAGAGAGGCAGATTAATTGCTACGTATTCTACTGTTTATTCATCTTGTCGACAGAAGTGTTTGAGTTGAGAGGATTTAATCGCTAACTAAGTATGCTAAAGTGAGATCTGTCGCAACAAATGAGCAGTAAAATGTCCAATTCATTCAACACTATGATTCCCATCGGTGTGCGCTTTATGGTGCTTTCCGCGTTCGGCTTTGCTCTGATGTCGGCTACAGTAAAGCACGTCGGCAACTACGGTATCCCCGTTTTTGAAATCGTTGCAGCAAGAGCGCTCGTTTCACTTATCATTAGTTATTTCGATGTAAAGCGAAAACGAATTTCTGTATGGGGCAATAATAAGCCATTACTATTTGCACGCGGTGCTGTGGGTACGATGGCTCTGATGTGTGTATATTATTCAGTGACCACCTTACCTTTGGCAGAAGCGACGATATTCCAATATATTCATCCGGTGTTTACTGCACTACTCGCCGTATTTTTCTTGAAAGAGCGCATCCAGCCGTCAACTTTCCTTTGTATTGCGTTGTGCTTACTCGGCATCTATATCATGGTAAGCCCAGAAACGGGGCAAGGCTCAGATAGCGCTTTACCAATGTTTAGCGTCATGATTGCGATCTTAGGCGCATTTGGTAGCTCAATTGCCTACGTCATTGTCAGAAAACTGAGTCAGACAGAAGACAGCTCAGTGATCATTTTCTATTTCCCGTTGGTTGCTCTCCCCGCTTCACTCTTACTGATTGGCGACGATTTTGTAATGCCCGATCTATATCTGACTTTCATGTTGGTTCTAGTTGGTGTCTTTACCCAAATTGGGCAATTGGGGTTAACCAAAGCGATGCAAACTCAACAAGCGGGTAAAGCCTCCGCTTATTCGTATATCCAGATCGTATTTTCTGTGTTGTTAGGCATCATTTTCTTTGGCGAGGTTCCGATCATTTGGACGTACGTCGGTGGCGGTCTGATTGTTACAGGCGCATTAATTAATGCGTTTGGTCATCACTTACGGTTACCTTTTATTAAGCGCAACGCTTGATATACCTACCCAGAACCGTAAACACGACATTTAGAAAAACAGCCAGAGTGACTCTGGCTGTTTTGTGTTTAGCCTAACGTTAAGCTGATATTTTTAACCCTGCGATACCAGCGACAATCATTAGCAAGCTTAAGGCTTTGATCAGTGTTGCTGGCTCATTGAACAGATAAATACTCACGACTGCCGTGCCTATTGCGCCAATCCCTACCCATACGCCATAAGCAATGCCTAAAGGCAAGGTTCTTAACGCAATGCCAAGCAACCAAAAGCTCAATAACATAAAGACAATAGTGAATGCCGAAGCACCGAATTTGGTAAACCCTTGTGAATATTTAAGACCGACAGCCCATGCGATTTCACACAAGCCCGCAATGAAGAGAATTCCCCAAGCCATGTCACATTTCCCAACGAGATGGGGTCGTCCCCGAGAAAAGATAGAGCGGTGAGGTCGTCCTCACTTCTGATTGACTGCTTATTATATACAGAAATTTAAACATAAAAAATAAAACACGGCGATAAGCATACAACTCAAACATCTCATGTACGCTTAAATTCTACGCTTTTCTTTTTAACGGTGGCGGACTCTCTATTTCGCATCAATAACGACACCGTTTTTTAACAATTTACATATAACCTTCTGGTGTTGAAAGTGTTGCATTTATTGCACAAATCACACAAAAACTAATTGAACATGTAAATATGAAAACGTTTGTGTGACTAATATCGCTTAAAACAATGACTGATGACTTTAATATTCAGCCGAATTAATTATAAGGTATGACGTACCCATGAAAGCAATCAAAACCTCTATCGCTGTCCTTGTTGGCGCCGCTCTACTATCTGGATGTAATGACGATACTGAATACGTCAATGTTCAGCCTAAAGAAGTAAAAATAGCGACTTACAACCTCTCTTTTGACCGCGCTACCTTCGAAACTTTGGTAGATGAAATGCAAATTGAACCAACGCAGCAAACTGCGTTGGTCACCTCTTATTTAGACGGTTCAATCGCAGCCGAAGACAAAACCACTGCGGAAAAAGTCATTCAAATTCGTAACGTTGCAGCAATCATTCAAAAGAATCGTCCTGATGTTCTTATGATGGCGGAATACAACAACGACGGAACAGGCGAAAACGAAGCAGCCATTGAAGGATTCCAGAAGAACTACTTGTCTGTCGCGCAAAGCATCAATGGCGCGGGCGGTGAAGCAAACCTTGAGCCTATTGAATACCCTTATGCTGAATCTTACTCAACTAATACAGGGTTGTTGAGTGAGTTTGATCTCGACAACAACGGAACCGCAGGTCAAATGCCAGGTGATGCATGGGGCTTTGGCATGTACCATGGTCAATATGCATTTGCCCTTATGTCTAAGTATAAAATTGACACAGCAAACACACGTACATTCCAAGCATTTAAATGGAAAGATATGGAAGGTGCGAAAATTCCAACCATTACTATCTGCGATGGTTCGCAAAAGATTCCAGACGGCATGAAGTGTGGTGATGAATGGTACTCAGCGGAAGAATGGGATCAAGTGCGTCTATCTTCGAAAAACCACGTTGACGCACCAATCATCATTCCAACTCGCAATGGCGAGGAAGTTGTACACTTGTTGATGTCTCATCCTACTCCACCAGTATTCGACACCGGTAAAAACAAAGCGCAAAACGCAGCAGAAGTGGAGTTTTGGCATCATTACATTCAAGGCAAAGACTATTTTTACGACGATGTGGGTAAAACAGGTGGCTTAACGAACGGCGCTAAATTCGTAATGATGGGTGATCAAAACCTTGATCCAGTGGCTGGTGACGGTATTAGCTCTGTAATGCAAGAGCTGCACAACGATCCATTGGTTAACCAAACCGTGATGAATGGTGAGCTTTACCCAACAAGCTTTGGTGCAGCTGAACACGCTGTTGACCGCAGTTCAACTCACCCATATCCGAATCGCATCACTTCAACGTTTGGCTTAGGGGTAGACTATGCCTTGCCTTCAGCAAATTTGAATGTAATAGACTCTGGTGTGTACTGGTCAGCGTCTTATGAAGAAGGCCGTAAACTATTTAACGATGCACGTATCGGTAAGTATGGTGATGGTAAGGATGTATCTTCCGACCATCGCATGATCTGGATTAAAGCACAGTTCTAGACTGCATAAAAAAAAGCCAACCACAAGGAGTCGTGATTGGCTGTATATATTTGTGAACAAGATGGTTCACTAACAACGTCAGTTGGCTAGGTGACCCTCGGCTTAGAAAGGGTCACTCATACTAAAGCATGAGGCGTGCCAACTTTTCAGCGCACAAAAACAGGTTGTTATTTAATCACTTTCATTAAAACTTAACCAATAGCTACTGTTTGCTCACCGAATAAATTGCAATTTGCAAACTACCATTGGCATTTCGCAATAAGCCTGATCTTTAGCTCTTGCTTTTATTGTTTCCTAGCTAAGTCGCGTGCAAGGATTAACGCAAGTCCGAATACTTGCAAGAAGAGTCCGATATTCTTGTACCAAGCGATCTTTTCATCCTGCTTTGCCATTACCTCATTGAGCTCTACATTCTCAATGTAGTAATTATCGATGCGGTCTCTATACGAAGCTTGTGCCTGATTTATCTTTGACATCAGTTGAGGAAGTTGATCAATTTTTATTTCATCCGACTCGTTGAGAACCCAAGAAGATAAATGCCCTGCTAATACCTCTTCTAGCTCTAAAGGTATCGCTACGCTCTGACTTATGTGCACATGCAGCAGTAAAGCTTCTCTTTTCCTTTCTAGGGTTTCCACACTGTTCCATGCGAGTTGGATGGAATACAAGTTTTTTGCTGTTTGCTCTGCGAGCTGCGATTGCTGTTTACCCAACTTATCAAGGACTAAGCTAGTAACGATGATCGCGCCAATATTCAGTACTAATCCAATCAGAACGAGTACCCAAGGTGGTGGAATGTAACGTCGCAGACTTACCATAACTTATCGTATGGCAGGTAAATCATATTTAACACAACCAATGAAAGTATCACCAGAAATGTCACCTGCATCCCTCTAATGCGCTTTTTCAAGTCTTTTTTCAATATGCCTTTAGCATGAATAACTCGACCAATTACAAAAATAATACCGGTGAGATGTATCCATGTTGGGTAAGCACTATTGAATTCTAAAAGTGCCATTAAAATCAGGGTGATGGGGATATATTCTGTCGCATTACTCTGGGCACTACGAGCAATTTGTAGTGCCTCTACCCCACCATCTGCATAAGCAATTTGATTTAAGCGACGTTGCTTAATTACTTGAACAGCCAACCAAATAATGAGTATTGCGAGAATGTTGGCATACAGAGCTGTGATCATATGTCGTCCTTCTTGATCTGGTTTTCACTTATATAAGCGTGTCACTTGGCTATAACTATAGCGGTATCATTATGATAATGCGTCAAATAATCTCAAGTTATGATTTCTACTCGGAAAAAACGAAAGCCAATGCTTCATGACATTAAAAATGCCCTCGAATGGAGGGCGTAAGAATAAAGAAGCTAATATGTGAGAATATTGAAACCACTATAAGGGGTGTTTGACCAGCTTTTTGCGCCGATGCCCTTTGATAATACTTTCAAAAATTGTGAACAACAGCCCTGCCCAAATAAATGCAAAGGTCACCGCTTTCACTTCGTCAAACAACTCGCCAAAAAACATAACTGCCAACACAAACTGCAAGCTTGGTTCGATGTATTGCATTAGACCGACGGTTGATAAATTAGTTATACGTATTGCGATAGAATAAAATACGAGTGGTAAAAGTGTGATAGGTGCACTGCCAAAATACAAAAGCAATGTTGTGGTATCTGTGCCCGAAGCCAGTTCACCAGTTGCCCATTGTTTATAGAGCAAATATGCGAGTGCAACTGGAGTCAGTAACAACGCCTCAACAAACAAGGTTGTACTCCAGTCATAATTTATCTTCTTCTTGTACAGCCCATACAAAGCAAAGAACAACCCCATCGTTAGTGCGATAACGGGTAGCTGACCATAGTGAATCACTTGATACATAACACCAATTGTTGCCAACACTATTGCAATAAGTTTGCCTTTTGAGAGCCTATCCCCAAGAATAAATACGCCCAGCGCAACAGATACTAATGGTCCAATAAAGAAGCCTAAGCTGGCATCGATGACCCGATGATGGGTCAAAGCCCAAGTGAACGCACTCCAAGAAATACACATCAAACTGCTCGCCACAAACGTGTACCACAAGGATTTTTTATCAAGCCAGATTTCTTTCCAATTCAGCCCTCGACGGGTTATCCCAAGTACAATTAGAAACCCGACAGGTACAGACCCAATGATTCGCCATGCTAGCAACTCATCCATAGAAGCATTCGGTAAATAACGATAATAAATTGGTAGCAATCCCCAGATCACAAAGGAGAATGCTGCCATAAAAGTGCCATAACGAGTGTTATTCATAAAACTATCGCCCATCTAAACGACCAATTTGGCGTAAGTAAACAAGTCCGCCATACATAAAAAGGAATGCAATCCCGCAGTGACTTTATGATGCAGATGGCATTATTGGCTCAACGCTTGTACGACGGCGGTAAAGCCACTCACAAAACACAACATAAGTGCCCCAAACCGAATCTTTTCTTTTGGTAACGACTGGGTAGTTTTCATTGCTAGCCAGTAACCAAGCGCCGCAGCAGGTAATAGAGGAATAGTAATGACCAAATGATGCAATGTGAAGAAGCCCACTGGGATTTGTACTATTAGTGAAATAATCGAACTGAAAACAAAAAAAGCCGATAAATTACCGCGTAACTGATTCGCTTCTTGATGCTGCAACAATAACGCCATCGGAGGGCCTCCAATCGCAGAACTGGTACCAAACAACCCAGAAAAGAAACCAGCACATGTCATACGCGAAGGCGTAGGCTCAACCCGAAACGGTAAAACACTCACCAAGACTGCAAACAGCACCAACAAACCAATCCAAAGCGTGAGAGTTTGTGTAGATACAAAAAAGAGTAGCAAGCCACCAGCAATTGATCCCGGCACTCGCCCAATCAACGCCATCTTTAAGCCGCCGATCTCAACACTACTGCGGTGCTTCATCGCATTCATCAACGAAATAAATAACGCGACTAAACAGATTGGCGCAGGAACATATTCTGGCGCCCAAAGAATCAGTAAAGGTGCGGCAACAATAGCCAAGCCAAAACCGATTGCGGTCTGGACATAAGAGCCAAGAAATATCAAACCTATTGCAAGGAAGTTTATCGAATCGAATTCCATTTAGATTATTCTTATATTTGAAAAATAAACACAAAACCAAAGCACATTCGCATGATGAATGCCTCAGGCACACTGCGATATGAATTCCGCGTAGCATTCATCAAAGTGAATAAAAAGACAATCCATTTGTGCGGTTCGCCCTCATTTGCATTTTGTATTTCATTCCGCTGATGTACATGTTTGCTTACATCGAAGAGGATTCATGCTCGCCTGTTCACGCAGCATTTCTTCAACGGAATTAATGACCTCTTAAAATCTAGCAGAATTAGACCCGTGAATTCTCCATTGCATTTAATGGATTCAGTCAATTAGTGCGGCGTCGGTATAGCACTTTACAACTCACCTCCTTATACTACTGATCGATTTATCATTACCGTACTTATTTACACAATAAACAAGTGTACGGTCAGTGTTTTTCTACCTTTAACTTGCTGTGAAAATAATATGAAAAAACAAACGGGATTTACTCTAATAGAGTTAGTCGTAGTTATTGTCGTGCTCGGTATTCTTGCTGTCACTGCCGCGCCACGCTTTTTAAACCTTCAAAGTGATGCACGTGAAGCTCGTTTGGAAGGAATGAAAGGCGCTATTGCGTCAGCATTAGGCGTCGGTTATGGGAAAATGGCGATTGCGGGATTGGAAAGCAAGCCTTACGTTTCAAACTTCGTAGACAGTGCTTTAATGGCAGATTTACCATTTGACGGCTGTAATATTGGTGGTTCAAAGCGCTGTGTTTTTTTATATGGATATCCTGATTCTGATAGCGAATCGATGAAGTTACTCGTGCAAGGACTGAACGAAGAAGACTCGGATTGGAAAACATTTCATCACCCGGCTGGTTCAACAACTCGCGAAATGGTCATTGCTGCAGCCGACGAAAAAAGAGCTAGCCTTACACAATGTGGAATTTTATATGGGCCACCGCAGACTCCAAACAAGAGTTACACCTTAGATATTCTTCCCTGCCCTCAATAAAAATAAGGCTGCCAATCGGCAGCCTTATTTGTTTCATCTGATCGGTTTTTTACGCAAAGTTAAACACGTATTTATCCATCATATTCACCATGCGGCCAATCTCTGGCTTGGTAATCGTATCATTTGCGCCAAGAGATAGTGCTTTCGCTCGGTTATCCTCACTCATCAATGACGAGAACATAATGATCGGCATTTCATGAAACGCTTCGGTATCGCGTAGTCTCTTCACTAAGTGCATACCATCCATTCGAGGCATTTCTACGTCCGTAACCACCGCATCTAATAGCTCTTTAACTGGCAAGTTTTCTTCTTTCGCAACCTCGATCAAGCTCATCAACTTCTCATGCGCCTCACCACCGTCTTTACATGTGATCACATTGTAGCCTGAAGAAGCTAATGTATCTTGGATCAAAGAGCGAATAAATGCTGAGTCATCCACCACCATGATCGTTTTAGCATTACGCTTACCGACCATTCTCTGGTTGAGATCCACCGACTTGTCCCCTTTCACATCGTATTTTTCCATACTCAATTCTGGGTTGATGTCTGCGATGATTTTTTCAAAGTCGAGAATCATGATCAGGTTGCCTTCTTTACGGACAACGGCTACTACACAATCTTGTTCGCCCGCTTCCAAAAACTGACTTGGTGATTCCACATCATTCCAAGAGATACGATGAATACGCGAAATGCTGTCAATTAAGAAGCCATTGGTCATTTTGTTGAAATCCGTAACGATTACAAACTTGCGCTCCAGATCTTGTCGTGTTGGCACACCTAACCAACCAGCTAAATCCACTAAAGGCGTCAGTACATCTCTGGATGAGAACACACCAATCATATGAGGTTGTGCGTTTGGATAATCGGTTGTTTCTGGCACGCGAATCACTTCTCGTACTTTCGCAACGTTAATGCCGTAATAACAAGTTTTTGTGCTGCCATCTGGCAATGTTTTTTCTAAATGAAACTCGATGATTTCAAGCTCATTGGTACCACTTTCTGTCAAAATGGTGCTGGTTACGTTACTCATAAAGCCAATTATCCAACCAAAAATACGCATCAGAAAAGTTTGATGCAAAAGCCATGAGAAGCCGTTCTCTGGCTAAAAATCCAAAAGTCCTTTTTAGTCGTTACAACAAAATTTGTAAACCATCAAAAGGACGGCTAACGCACATTTCCATACCAAACCATGTAAAATTGTCTCATTTTTGAATACGACATTATGAGTGGCCAAAGTGCGAATTAACACCTCCATTTTTAGCGGCAGAGTCAATGAAAAGTTTAGAAATAATTTGAAGTGATGTTCAGCGTCAATAGCCAAACCTATCTAACAGATATCAGTACAAAGTTGGCTACTGTGCTCATGCCTGGTGTATAACAAGCTCTCTTCAAGTGGCATGGTATAAAACTGCGCTTGTGAACACACGGGTTTAAATCGAAGCGCTAGAGGCATCGCAAGAAAATCTGAAGGCATAGAACACTGAAAGAACACTTTCAGTTTGTTAGTTTTCTGTCAGCGTAAGTTTTAAGCAATCATCCTATCACTAGGTATTTCAATACCTGACATCGCTATTCCCATAATCAAGACACTGATTTTCACTTTTGGAAAGAGTCATTTTCCTTCCTCTTAGCAAGGTTTTTCCTACAATCCTATTCATCCAATTGCGCTGTCGCCTGACAGCACACTAGTTGATGTATTAGGTGAGGTTAACTTTGAATAATGTTCTTATTATCGACGCTCAACCATTGTATAGCGAAGCTCTTGCTTCTCTAGTTGAATCTGTAGTCAACACAGCTGAAGTGATTCAAACCACTGACAGTGCGGAAGTGATGGATCTTGTTCGAGGCCAAAAGATTGATTTGATTATTCTAGACGTAGTGCTTGGCGACCGCGATGGTATGCGTTTAGCCAAAAACATTTTAGCGACGGGATATCGTGGCCGACTGTTATTTGTTTCTTCACGCGACTACTCGAGTCTTTCTAAAGCAGCGTACGAAATGGGCGCAAACGGCTTCTTAAGCAAGCATGAAACAAGAGAGACCATTATCGACGCAATTGTGAGTGTTTCACGCGGTTACTCAATGTTTAAGTCGACTCACACACCATCGTCGGGTAACGTAACACTTTCAAATCGCGAAGCCATGGTGTTCCATTATCTTGTACAAGGCTACTCTAATAAGAAGATTTCTGAACAACTTTCACTCAGCGCTAAAACAATCAGCACCTACAAAACGCGTATTCTGAAAAAGTACCATGCGGACACGTTGATTGAACTTCTGCATACTATTCCTCAGTCAGAAAACATTGAGTTTTGCCGCTAAGCGCTCATGTATTTTGCAATAGCACCGATTAACAGCTGGTGCATTGCATCATGTCTTAAGCTTTGCTTCACCTGTACAACCACTTTTGGCCAGCCATCTGGGTAAAAATGCTCTGGCACTCTTATAAATTTATATCCATCAATTGGCGCCTGATATTCAAGTAGCACGGTTGCGGCGCTTTTTTGCTTAATTAGCTTCAATACGCTGCTTACGTTGTCTAGAGCCGCAATACGGTTGATGACCATACCGTGGCTTTCCATTGCACGCTTAACGAGCTGCTCTTTCTCTTTCCAACCGATAATCTCTAACATGATAAAGGGAAGTTTGGCTGCTTCTTCTAGGGTGGTAATTCCCAGCTCTTCAGGGACAACTAACACAGCAGGCGCATAGCCGATGAACTTCTGATAAACAGATTTCGGAACATCCTCGTTGAAGTAATGTAACTGCGCATCCACTTTGCCTAGGATTATCTCTTCTATCGTATACTCTGTAATCGTTGCTATCGAAATGTGCGCCTTGGGAAACAGCGCCATTAAATCCATTGCAAGTAAATGCCCAAATGAGTATTGAGCGGTTTGCGGCAAACAAATGGTGATGTCTTTTTCGTAATTTTCCGGTTCAAACTCATCTCTAATTAGACAAGTTTCAAGCTTCTCGAGTGCATCGGAAATTTTAGGTAATTGACGTTTTAAATAGTCCGTCGGTTCCATGTGGTGAGGATGCCGAATAAACAATTCATCGTTTAGCTGGAGTCGCAATCGGGCAAGGTATTTGCTAATTGACGCTTCGCTCTTCCCCATCGCTTTCGCAACGGGCTTGAGCTGACGGTGCTTATCCAGTAAGACAAGTATTTTAAGTAAGTTTAAGTCGAGATCTTTGTTCACGTGCGACACCAAATGTAAGGTCGAGAATAAATAGAGCAATCACTATTTGTTGACTGCTCTAATATAAAAGACCACTCATTCTGTTTGGTCAAATTAATCAAACAGTTATGTCATGGTTATGTTCCGTAACTTAACATTGAGTCAATACTAGCGCTGCTTAATGGGACTTTTGTCTGTGTTTTTTCATCTCATAGAGATCTTCATCTGCACGTACAATAACGTCCTGAAGCGTTTCGTGTAATTCATTCGTCGCGATACCAGTACTCACACTAACTTCGATATCCAAGGTCTTTAGTCGGTTATCTTTAACGACACTACGAAGCTTCTTCGCCAATATTGAAGATTGACTGATACTGCAACCCGGCAGAATCGCAACAAACTCATCACCACCAGTTCGAACTAGATAATCACTATTTCGAAACACTTTAGACATAGCATCAGCAATAATCCCAATAACTTCGTCCCCTACATGGTGACCGTAATGGTCATTGATTCGCTTGATCCTATCGCCATCTATTGCAATGACAGAATATGGCGCGGTTTCCAAACGACGTTTGAATTCGCTATCTTGAAAGACTCTGCGGTTAAACAATCCCGTTAAATCATCTTTCGTCACGTTCGTCAGTGCTTTCGCGAGGCGAAGTTTGCTCTCTTTAGATTCATAAGCTTTGTTGTAATACGCTAAGGTTACGAAAAAGAAGATGATAAACAAGAACACGTAATCCAATACAATTTTACTGAATGGGTACATGTAAACGATAAGATTGTTGTTGTCTGCAACATATGATTGGGTGTACGCGAATGATGGAAAGGGGTAGCCAGCGAAATAAATCACCATTTGCTTGTTCCCATTCGCTATTTGAACATCTACCGCTTTCCCATCATTGTAAAGCGGCGAGAGGTACAATTGTTCCGAGAACTCCCCCACTAACTCACCTTGAAAGTAAACCGGACTCATGATGCTTATCGCCATGTCATCGGAGTATGTCGTTTTAAATGGTAGGGAAAACAATACCCGGTCCGTCAGTTGCTCTTTCCACGCAGCTAACACACAAGAATAATTACTTTTACACCAATCAACATCAAATGTGGCTTTCACTCCCTCTAACGCTTCAATCGGTCTCTCTAAGATGAGTTTGTTTCCAGTATAAGAACGAAAATACATAACGGCATTTTGTCGATTGAACGCATTTGATAAATACGCTTCAGCCTGATGAAGCGATTTCCGTGCAACAGATTCAACGTAATTGAGTTTTTCATAAGGTGACAGGGAGTAAATCGCATCTTGAAAGCTCAGCTCTGTTTGCGCTTCTACTTCACTCACGCTCATGCCTTTGTATTGCTCGAGCTGCGCTTCCGTCAATAGCCCCATGAGAATCACTTTTTGTTTTATTTTGGCTAAATTATTCGCGTAAGTGTTGAACTGCTTTACTTCATAAGAAATTAACACCGCACCAATCATTGTGACAGAAGTGACGAATAGTAATGTTGCGATGAAAAGAGACAACGCGATACTTTTAAGTGTCATGATGCGGTCTTACGCCCCCGCCACTCTTGTTAGCTCAACAATGTTCTTTACGTTAAATTTATCCAATAGACGACGTTTGTATGTGCTGACTGTTTTGTCACTTATTGATAGCACTGAAGCGATTTCTCTATTGGACTTTCCTTGTAGTAAATACTTCATTACTGCGTTTTCTCTGCTTGAAAGTTGTGGCATTTCTCGAACGCTATTAACAACTTGCTTAAATTTGAAGAAGGTATACCCCTTCTCTACCGCTTCTATCGCGTCTTTAAGAATGTCGTGATTTTCCGATTTACACACATAGCCATCAGCGCCAGAACGAAAAGCCATTTGGCTGTACATTTGGCTAGTTTCTGCGGAGAAGAAAATGACTTTGCCTTCATAACCATGGGATTTGATACGTTTGTAGAAATCAAACCCATCGCAATCTGCCAAGTTCACATCTAAGATCAACAGTTGAATTTCTTCCTTTTTCAATATTTGTAATGCCATCTTCGCTGATGTTGCAGTAAATACCCCATTTGTTTTACCTAACTCTTCCAACAACGACTTGATTGCAACACAAACGAGAGGATGATCGTCAAAGATCAAGTAATTCAATTTATTCATATCTTTCATTTAGTATGGCTATGGCTTCTAGTGGCATGGGTTTATCAATGTAAAAGCCTTGGCAAAGATCAATCCCATACTCACGTATCGCTTGCAGTGTGACTTCGTCTTCAATACCTTCCGCGACCAGTCGTATATTCAAACTTTTCGCTAACGCGCAAATAGCAACAACGATGTTGCGTTTTTTGATGTCGCATTCGACACCTTGTACAAACGAACGATCGATTTTTAACTCGTTGAATGGCAGTTGAGCCAGTTTTTCAAACGTCGATGACCCCGTGCCAAAATCATCTATTGAGACAGTGACACCGTTCATCCTCAACTTGAGTAAATTCTTGTACAGGGACGCGCTAGTCTGAAATGTATCTCGCTCTGTAATCTCAATGGTGATTTGTGATGGGTCAATCTCGCTCTCTAAACATTGCTGTAAAAAGTAATGAGAGAACGCCGTATCTTCTAAATTTTCATGGTCTACATTGATGGATACGTTTTGCGTCAATCCGCGGTGTTTCATGTCATAGATAACATTACTCAATACAGCTTGAAACAACTCTCCTGAAAGGCGGCAACGCTCTACAATTGGCAAAAAATAATGAGGGGGTAACACACCATAAATAGGATGATTCCAACGCGCGAGCGCTTCATACCCAAGCACTTCCCCACTTTGCACATCGACTAAAGGCTGGTAATAATTTTTCACTCGCCCTTCAGCCAGAGCAAACAGGAATTCTTGATCTTCCACTTCAATAGGTTGAGCAAAGCTGACTTGTTTCGCTTTTTCATCTTTTATTTTACCCAACAAATCAACGACTTCATTTTCATCGTATGGCTTAGGCAGCTTCCCTAATACTTCAAAACTAAATCCCTCGCACATGGCTCTTACCGCAGAAATAATGGTCAATTCCATTGCACTGACCAGTACAACTTGCCCCTGGTACTGGACTTTATCGAGCATTTCCATCATATCGATGCCGTCTTTTCCGGGCATTTGGATATCACAAAAAATTACGTCAAAATGTTGTTCCTGCACACTCTGAATAGCAGCATCCACACAGTTAAAGGGGATGACTTGCGCGCAATAGCGATCCAATATTTGCGAAAGTATTGTGGTTTGTAGCGGATGGTCATCAATCACCATCACATTAAGTTGTGTATTCATTTGTCTCTACCCAATAGTTTATGTTTTCGATCTCCTGCTCGATTCGTAAAATTAGCTCCGCTGTTCGCCTGTCAAACTCCGCAGCACTAACTCGTTCTGCCTCAATACAAAGCTCAGTCAGCATGCTTACCCCTATCGCCCCAACCGCTCCTTTGATGCCATGAATGACCCGTTTTTTGTCTCGCTCAGTCGATGCGGCGTTTAAGTTTTTTATATCTGTAGACATTGATTGACTAAACACGCGCGCAATCTCTTTTGCGTCCTGTGCTTTGAACCGTTTAATCCAGCCGGGCAGCCTACCCCTCTCTTTTTCGCCAATAAATGGAATCAAAACGGTTTTTAATTGATTAAGGTCATAGGGTTTGTAGAGCACATCATCAATGCCGATATCCTGTGTACGTTCAATGGCAAGACGAGCATCTTCTGCTGTCACACCGATGATTGGAATTGCTTTAAATTCGGAGTTTTTCACGTGCCTAACAAGCTCATAGCCATCCATTTCTGGCATATGAAAATCGGTCAGCAGCAACACAACGTTTTCATCTTGGTTGATGTATTCCCATGCTTCGCGGCCGTTATTCACAATGACAGGTTCGATTCCAAGTTCATGAAGCTGCATTGCTATCACACTTTGGTTAATGGGATTATCTTCTGCGACCAGTACCGTGCCGAGAACCCAAGAAACCACTTCTTGATTTGCGTCACTAAGCTTGGTTTCTTGCTGCGTTTGGCTGAGCAAATTGAACAATGTATCTGGATATTGAAGCTCTCTTAGCGTAAGACTGCCAAGTACCCTTTGTTCGTCACGCAGCATTAGGCCATTAAAACTGGCATCGCTGTCGTGTATAGGGTGAAGGTTCGCCACCATTGTTTTTAACGTCGCTGGACGCATTTTCCACGCGTCACACCACTGGCGAACATTAAGTGGTAAGCTCTCGCTATACGTCCAGTTCAAACAAACGTCTGGCTCAGAGTCGCAATGCTCAATTGGCAGTCTGACGGTAATCGTCGTGCCCAAGCCAAATTGTGAATCGATGCAGAGCACGCCGCCCATGCTGTCGATCAATCGGTCAACAATGCTTAGCCCCAATCCAGTACCGCCATATTTACGCGTAATAGTGTCATCCGCTTGAACAAAAGGATTGAGAATGCCTTCGAGTTGGTCATCCGTCATGCCGATACCTGAATCCGCCACTTTCAAAATAAGCTGCTTTTCATGAAGAATGACACTGATTCCAACCTCTCCTTCGGCAGTGAATTTCACCGCATTGGAGAGCAGATTGGTGGTAATTTGCACCAATCGCAGCGCGTCGATTTCAATGAAAGCATTCGAAAATGGTTTGATTGTCACTTTGTAATCCAAACCTTTCGCGAGCGCTCGTGGTTCAAAGCTTCGAAACACATCGCACAAGGTTTTAAGCAAGTCGGTCTTAGCTGGGGCGACGGTTAAGTGCCCTGCTTCTAACTTTGAATAATCCAGTACTTCGTCTACTAGCGTATTCAAATGATTGAGCGAGCGTATGGCTTGGGCAATTAACTCGCGATTTGAATCTGCCGTCACTTGGTGATTTAGCAGATCGAGGATGCCGTGTGCTGCCGACAATGGCGTTCTTAATTCGTGACTCATGGTTGCCAAAAAGTTTTCGCGCGCACGTACCGCGGTTTGCGCTTCTTTTTGCGCATCGATTAACGCCTGCTCACGTTCTTTTTGCTGGGTAATATCTTGAATAACCGTCAGTACAAACTTGTTCTTACCGCTAGGAGAAGCGATGACTTTGCGTTCTCGATATACATGTTTAATATCAAGTTCACAGCCCGACGAGGCAACCTCTTCTGAAACACGCTTTCCAGCAATAACAGTGGTCAGTTCATCAAAATTATTCACCAGAGGAGCGTGCGTAGAATCACTTTTCAACTTACATTGTTGGCACTGTTTACTGTTGTAGTTGGCACAATTGCTCATCTCCATATGGTTATTTTCACTATGGATAAAAACCAAGCTATTGATCTCTTTGATGATGTCCATCAGCCATTGCTTTTGCGCTTCCTCATTGTCAGCATTAAATTCGGCTAACCTCACTTTAAGTCGCATGTGAGATAAGGTGAAATACGCCGCAATTAACATGAGACAGAATATGAATGAACCAGCAACAACAAATGTAGCGATCTGCTCCGCGTCATAGCCATAAGTCAGTTTGAAGCTTCGGTGAGAACGCTGCAGTTTTTCGATCTCGTTAGAATCAATGGTTTCGATGATGCTGTTCAACATGTGTTGCAGTTGTGTATTGTGGTTTGCAACCGCAAATGCATTAGAGAACGTCAAAACGTCCTCCGCATTGATCACCAAGCCATCGACTTGATCTTGTGCAATCATGTTGTGAACGATGTCGTCAGGAATGTAAGCCACATCCAAAACGCCCGATTTCAAATCGGTAAGCAGCTTTTTCAAATCATCATAATGATCAACTTGGCCTTGCTGCCAAGTGCCCAAATGAACTAACCCTTGCTTTTTCAAAGTGAGCAGAATACCCGCTTCTTTCAATGCAGATTTATCTCGCTTGCTCTGCTCCGCTTGGATAGCCACGTAATTACTGTGCATGAATGGTTTAGTGAACAACCAATCTGACTTAGGTAGCTCACCCACATAAGAAACGGGGACTATATCGGCATCAAATGCCGTTAATCCATTAGAAAGGCTCGACGTCGGTTTCACATACTTAAAGCTCAAGCCAGTACGAGACTGCAATAAGTCGATGAAGTCTGGAAAGAAACCGTCTAGCTCGCCCGTTTGCGAATCTCGGTAGAGAAACGGATAAGCTTCGTCACTGCTGCTGTAAGTTATCACTAGTTTGTTTTGATGATTACGTCGGTAATCTACCAATAACTTATCACTGATATGGTAAGGATTTTTCGAGGCGACGGAGCGAATATTTTTTCCATTTTGCTCCCACTGAAGGATTTTGTTGATGTCATCGATCAGACTCTGTTTGTCCAACGAAGCGATAAAACTCACCTCTTCGTTTTTCAACCAACTGGGAATATCGACAACCCCTTTTACAATGTCATTCAAATCCAAATATTGGGTAATACCAACATAAGTGTAAATCAGCGCGTTCGCTTTACCTCGCTTAACTTCATTAAACGCCTCTAAACGTGTTTTAACGTAATGTATCTTATCGATACCGCGTTCAGTGAGGTTGTCACAATACACACTGCCCTCAACACACACCCATTTAAGATCACGCGCATCACTATCTCGGTAAGTGGCATTCCGATACCAAACAGCGATAGTGCTCGAAAAGAAAGGCATCGAAAACAAGAAACGCTTTTCTCTTGCTGCTGTTTTACTAAATCCAACCGCACCATCAATCTTCTTGCTTTCGACATCCGCAAGTAAAGACGGAATATGCTTGTAAGTCCGAAGTTCTAACTCATAATCCAAAGCTTTAGTAATGTTAGACAAATACTCAAGACTAATTCCGTACGAAGGACCAACGCTACCGTCAAACGAGTCTTTAGCTTCGTCTTGCGCAATAACACCAACGATGACCTTCGGTTTAGGACTCTGTTTGGCAGTTGAGCAAAAAGAACTCGCTAAAAAAATTAAGGCGACGGACGATACCGTAATACTTCTAAGAATACTGAGCATGACTGCTTCCTCTGAATGGAAGCTCAGACTAGTTTTTGTCAGATAAAAGTCAAACTTCGCTCAATAGCGAAATAAAAATAAAGCTTTGATATAAAATCAAAAAACCAAAATCCGTCAGAACAATCTGACAACACAATCCACCTTTGACTACACAGCGTTTGCGTTCGGTCTCTCACCCAGACGGATATTCACTGCGAGTCGGTATATATAAGAGATGTGTGCTTTTAGGTTTGCACGCCATAGCTTTTTACTTTCATCTTGAATGATTCATCATCATTCCATGATAAACTGACGTATTAACATGAAAGAAAGCTCAACTCCGCGGTTTCGAGCAGCTTGAAGTAAACACAGTTTTAGAAAATGCGTTCTAGTATTGTATTACTCAAGATTCACATTGCTACTTTACAACCGCTGGAGCATTAGAAAAATTAAGGTATTAAATTCAAATGGTTAATAACTCAATCCAGTGGTTTCCTGGCCACATGCACAAAGCACGTAAAGAGATCGAAGAAGCAATCCCTCAAGTGGATGTGATCATCGAAGTACTGGATGCTCGTATTCCTTTCAGTAGTGAAAACCCTTTGATTTCTCAAATCCGTGGTGACAAACCTGTCGTTAAAGTTTTGAACAAACGTGATTTGGCCGATCCAGAATTAACTCAACTGTGGATTGAGCACTTGGAACAAGAGCAACATGTAAAAGCAATGGCGATCACGACTTCTGAACCACAAGAAGTGCATCGAATCATGGAGCTTTGCCGCAAACTTGCCCCACACCGAGAAGAAATTGGTAAAAACATTCGCACCATGATCATGGGCATCCCAAACGTTGGAAAGTCGACGATCATTAACACCCTCGCAGGTCGAACAATCGCTGTAACAGGTAACCAACCCGCGGTTACACGTCGTCAACAACGTATCAATCTGCAAAATGGCATCGTATTATCTGATACTCCAGGAATTTTATGGCCAAAAGTGGAAAATCCACACAGTGGCTTCCGCCTTGCGGCTACTGGCGCGGTAAAAGATACAGCGATGGAATATGACGAAGTCGCATTCTATACCATTGAATACCTAGCAGCTCATTATGCAGATAAGCTTAAAGAGCGTTATCAAATTGAAGAGCTTCCAGAATCAGATATCGAGATCATGGAAGAAATTGGTCGTCGCCGCGGTGCACTACGTGCAGGTGGACGTGTTGACTTGCACAAAGTATCAGAGATCTTATTGCACGAACTTCGTCAAGGCACTTTGGGCCAAATTACATTAGAACGCCCAGAAATGATCACTCAAGAGCTGATTGAAGTCGAGATTGAAACCGCCCGTAAAGAAGAAGAGAAAGCGAAGCGTAAAGAAGAGCGTCGTAAGCGCTATTTACGTAATAAGCGATAAGCTTGTCTCTTATCTACTCATGTTTCAAGGCGCGATTTTCGCGCCTTTTTTGTTATCTAATGCGCCCATTTTTTTCACTTTTCAAACTTTATATTCCTCATCCAAAATCCCAGATATGAAGCACGAAAAAACACCGCAAAATCGCCGTATAAACTTTAAGCACAAACTAGTTTAGACCCCGGGCCCCTATAGAGTTACAGCCACCATCCAACCCTCAAATGTCGAGTTTGCAAGGGTCTGCAAACTTATGCAACCTGGTTAGTGACACTCTCCCCAAAATCCGCAATATGAATAAGTGTCAGCGCTGGCGTTTTTCCATATGAAGAAGAGATTTATTATGAGTGAAACTATACAAAGCAAACCACTTCCCTCCTTTATCGAGGAACGCCTAGATTTTTATATTCAAGATCTAATCGAACCGAATGAGAACAAAAAACACCTTGTTCTTGGTAAACGCCCACCGTGTAATGCCGTTGTCCTGCAAAGCAATGATTACCTTGCACTGTCTCATAACAAGGAGATTCAAAACGCGCATCGTGATGCGATTTCCCAGCACGATGACAACGTCGTGATGTCCGCGATTTTCTTACAAGATGATGAATCGAAACCTGCATTTGAAACGCAACTAGCCAGTTTCGTTGGTATGCCTAGTTGTCTACTTTCTCAATCTGGTTGGGCTGCGAATGTCGGTTTATTGCAGACTATTTGTGCACCGAACATACCTGTGTACATTGATTTCTTTGCACATATGTCTTTGTGGGAAGGCGCACGTATTGCCGGAGCACAAATTCATCCGTTCATGCATAACAACACCAGTCACCTAAGAAAACAGATTTCACGTCACGGTTCAGGGATCATTGTTGTGGATTCGGTTTACAGCACTATCGGGACCATCGCTCCTCTACGTGATATCTACGAAATAGCACAGGAGTTTGACTGCGGCCTGGTTGTAGATGAATCACACTCTTTAGGTACACACGGTCCACAAGGTGCGGGGATACTGCAGGGTCTTGGCTTAACTCATAAGGTAGATTTTATTACCGTTAGTCTTGCCAAGACATTTGCTTATCGTGCTGGCGCGATTTTAGGCCCAGAAAAACTGTCGAAGACGCTTCCGTTTGTGGCGTACCCTGCAATATTTAGCTCTACCGTATTACCGCAAGAGATCATTCGGCTAGAGAAAACACTGGACGTTATAAGAAAATCAGATGATAAGCGAGACATTCTGTTTGAAAGAGCCAAGTCTTTAGCCGTTGGTTTAAAACGCATTGGATTTACTATTCGCAGTGAATCACAAATTATCGCATTAGAATGCGGCAACGAGAGAAACACTGAGCGAGTCCGCGACTTTCTCGAAGAGCGAAATGTTTACGGCGCAGTGTTTTGCCGCCCTGCAACTGGAAGGAACAAAAACATCATTCGTTTTTCAGTCAATGCAGACATGACTGCTGCTGAAGTTGATCATGTACTCACTGTCTGCCAACAAGCATTTGCACACCCTGACTTAGAGTTTGTATAAGTTAGTGTGTAGATAAAACTAAAGAGCTCAACAGTTTTGCTGAGCTCTTTATTCGTGTTATTCGTTGTGAGCAACTCGCCTCAAGAAAACAAGTCGCGAATGATTAGATCCAGTTTGCGATTTTATCGAACAAGCGATTTTTATCCGCCGGTTTTACGATGAAGTCAGACATACCCGAAGACCCAATTTTGTCCAACGTGACAGGTGAACTATCCCCTGTATGTGCAATAATAGGTACCGACGCATAGTTTTTATCCGAGCTTCGAATTCGCCTAGACGCTTCTACACCATCCATAATTGGCATTTCGATATCCATCAGAATGAGATCAACATCTTCTTGCTCTAGTGTATCCAGAGCCTGCTGCCCGTCTTCTTTCTGAATCACTTCAAAGCCTTGCTTTTCAAGTAACATTGCCGTGAATTTACGCAAAGATTCATTATCATCCACGACCATAATTGTGCGCTTATTTGAATTATCTAACGTCACCGAGGCCGTTGGTGTCGATACATAGCTTGAATCATATAAGAGACGCTCAACCGTTGGTTTAGTATTCAATAACCAGGCTTGCGTTTCGATCCAAATAGGTTCATATGCAGCCTTGCGTGCTCTCTGAGTCGGATGATGCTCAAAAAGATAAACGATGCGTGCTTCAGTGAAAGACAAGAGAGATTCTAATCTATCCAATTGGTTTGCTCTTGAATCTAAGCTCTCAAGATCGATAAAAATCAGATCGAATTCGAACTCGTACTCTTTCTTTTTGAGTACTTGGTTGGCATCTAAAATCGTCGAGTCAAAGCCCATAAAACGGCTAATATCTGTTACTTTAGACACCAAGATATCTTGGCTAGTCACCGTTAGAATGGTTTTGAGTTTAGTCAGATCGTTTTTGATTTCAGTAACGGTATCAGATGTCGTTAGTGGGAAAGTTAATGTAAATTGAGACCACTCCCCTAACTGAGATTGACACTCAATGTTCCCCCCAAATGAACGCATGACTTTTTTACAAAACGGTAGACCCAAACCATAACTTCCTGATTTGCCAGTGGTGTAAAAGTCTTGAAAGATATTGCGTAGAACATCAGGAGCAATGCCAGCACCATTATCGGTTACAACAATTTGATTAAAGCGTTCTGAACTTATCATGGATACATGTATGTGAAAATCTTCAGATTTACGGTGATGGAAGGCATTCTTGAAGAGGTTATACATAACGTATTTAAGTAACGTATCACTACCTAGAAACTCAAACTCACTTCTCGCATCCAGCGATATGGCAAATCGATCAGTGGCACGTTTATAACTGAAGCTTTCAATTGCCTGTTCAACGACCGAGTGAACTGAATATTTTTTGAAGCTAGAACGAGAAACTCGATTTTCATCAATCGAAGTTAGCAATAAATCGATGGTTTCATTACCCGATTGGATAATGTTCATTGCATCCTGACTCACTTCACGTAATAAGGTGACATCCTCTACACTCATGACGTACTGCTCTTTTCCTGCCTCTTTCATGTTGGGCAAGATCGACTGGATAACATCTATTGAAGTGCAAAGCCCACTCAACGGGTTACGCATTTCATGTGCAATCCCTGCCCCGAATGATTTTGCCAGCGAGACTTTCGCTTCATGTTCAACTTGGTTACGAAAATAGAACAAATTACCGAAGACATAAATAAACAGAAAGATTGGCACATGAGTCCAATCCATGGTCAAGTCAAGATGGAACCCTTTTGCAACCCAAGCGAAGAATGTTGCTAAACCTATCCCAGCAAAGGTTTGAGCAAACATGACCCTAGTAACATGAACCAGTAAAATGTGTAAGAAAATTGCAGACATAAACGACATAACCCATACATTGGACCAGTCATTCATCAGTAACATATAAAAAAAGAAAAACGGTAAGCACAGCGTTATCGTCACTTGGTAGTAAATAGGAACATAATCTCTCCAAGTCGATGATAAGCGGTTTCTAAAAATGATGCCGAAAAACAATAACGAGCAAAACAATCTAAGAGGTAAATTTTCATAAGCCTGTGGAAAGGCAAACTCCCAGACAAAGTAGTACAGCGGAAAGCCAAGAAACCCCATCCAGCCAACGAGAGTTAGGTTTGGTTCTGCATATTGATAAACCTTACGTATCGAGTCCATATAATCTGTTTTGCTTACTCCGCCTGACGCACAACAATGTGATTTTGATTCACTTTTATCATTTTATTATTAACTAATTATATATTAATCATCATTTATAAGCAGCGCGAAATGACGTAAACAGCTCGCAATACTTATCTTTAGTTTCAATCTTTTAAGACAGCTGCACTTGATTTACAACCAAATAAACAAAGTTGCATATAGTTTAGTGTAATTTTGCGATAATCGCTCTGTATCCAATTGGATGTTAATCTCATTTTGTTCTAGAAACTTAAGTCGCGCCTTTGGCACGACTTTCCAACGATTCAAAACAGCACTCACCGCATATAGCGCGGTGACAAACAATTGGCTTGGGGTGTGTCATGAATTTTTTCCAGATAAAAAATGTCATTTTTGATGTAGGTAATGTATTGGTACGCTGGTCTCCAGTAGAAATCGTTCGCTTAACATTTGGTGGTTCCGTAGAGTCAGAGAAAATGGCTCAGATGCTATTTTCATCACAAATCTGGAAAGATTTAAATAAAGGGACGATCTCCGAAAGGGAAGCAAAACAGCGTTATCAACATGAACACCAAGTAACAACGGAAGAAATGGACCGCTTCTTTTATTATGTAAAACACACTCAAATATTACTTTACGGCAGTATAGAGCTGTTAAAACGAGTAAAAAGAGCCGGATATGGCGTATATGCGCTCACAGACAACATCAACGAAATTGTGGAACATCTTCGTACTACCTATGAGTTTTGGCCACTGTTTGATGGAGCAATCATCTCTTCTGAAGTTCAATTACTAAAACCACAAGCGGAGATCTACCAAACTCTACTTTCAAAGTATCAGCTTAACCCCGAAGAGACAGTATTTCTTGATGACATGCCTTACAATGTTGAAGGTGCCCGAGCAGTTGGCATGGCTGCTATTCAGTTTGAAAATGCTCAGCAATGTGAGCTCGAACTAAAAGCCATGGGGGTTAACTTCTAGAAAGCTTTTAATAAAACATAACGTTAGGGTGCATAAACAAAAAAGAGCAGTGTTGAGACTGCTCTTATCTAGTGTTTTAGAACGCTAGGTTAGGAGTAAATCACGTTTTCCTCAATCCCACTAACTAATGACTGGGCGTTCTTCCAACGGAATACTTTTTCTAACACCTCTTTGCCATCAGGTGCGCGCCAAGTTCGCTCTTGATCCTCTTGTCCACCAATGTGGCGATAGAATTCAATCGCAGAAATGTTTTGCGACACAACTTCTAAATAAAGACCTGTGTCTTTAAAGTACTGCTGTTGCCATTCGGCGACAGCAAGTAATAGCTGCTTACCAATCCCACGACCACGGTAACTGTCATCAACATGCAATGCATCAATAAAGGTTCCACGCTCGAAATCATGGTTGCCGAACACACAAACAAAGCCAAGTAGCAAACCTCCCTCCTCCGCCAAGACAATGTGCTGATTGAATGGTGGGTTGGTCAAACGGGTTTGCCAAATCAGTAGTTTGTCGTCAATCGCTTCTTTCTCAAGATAGTTATCACTAAGAATGCCACGGTAATGACGCTTCCAGCTATCCGCATGAAGATGCGCAATGCGCTCGTAGTCCTTATATTCCGCTAATCGTAAATCCATTACGTATTCCTATTTTCTTACATTTTTGCTTCTTTATAGAGTCTCGGTATATTCCACCTTTATAACACTTGTTTCTTGGCAGATTTTATACACCTTAAGCCAGAGCTCATTTTTTAATACTACTCATTATTCAATTAAAAGCAAAATATCCCATCAAGTTCCTTAATCTACACCCAAAGGAATAGTCACATTTGTCTAACTTTAATTTGACTTACATGTGTACGCTGATATTCTGGCGAACAGTTGTTAGCTCAAAGTTAGGGATACACCTGTGACTCAAAACAAACCACCTGTTATCTGGTTGAATACATTGATATTTTCTGCCAGTTTTGTTCTGACTTTTATTGTAATGCCTTGGTATGCATATCATTTTGGACTGGGTTGGGAACATCTAATTTGGGGAGTGATTGCATTTAGTTTTACTAACCTTTCTATTACAGCAGGCTATCATCGTCTCTGGAGCCACAAAACGTACGAAGCTCATCCTATTTTGCGCGCCATTTTTGCGATTGGAGGAGCATTTTCTTTGCAAAATAGTGCATTACATTGGTCTTCTGATCATCGTGTGCATCACAAACATGTCGACAATAACGATAAAGATCCGTATTCAGCCAAGCGGGGTTTTTGGTATTCTCACATTGGGTGGATGTTACGTGATTACAATAAATCAAAGGAAAACGAATATACAAACTGCCGTGATCTAAAGCGCGACAAAATCGTCATGTGGCAGCATAAGTATTATGTTCCACTTGCCCTACTGACTAATATTGGTTTCCCAGTCATGCTCGGACTGATCTACGGTGATATCTGGGGGATGTTATTGGTCGTTGGTGCGGCTCGACTCTTTATGAGTCACCATACGACTTTTTTCATTAACTCCCTCGCACATATTTGGGGTAAGCAAACTTTCACAGACAAAAACACTGCTCGCGATAATGGTGTACTCGCCTTTTTCACATTTGGAGAGGGTTACCATAATTTCCATCATATTTTCGAGAATGACTATCGCAATGGCGTGTATTGGTGGCATTACGACCCAACGAAGTGGTTGATAAAGTCATGTTCTTGGCTAGGACTCACATCTAAGTTGCGCACAACGCCTACATTTAGAATTGAAAAAGCCCGTGCGAGTCAACTTTTGAAGAAAGCAAGAGAAAAGCTAGAATCGAAACCGAACACGCAAACAATCCTCGATCAGCTGCAGCACGAGTTTGATACTCTAGTTCATCACATGCAGGAATACTACGAGATGCGCAAAGAAGTACTCGGTGCCAAAACTGCCAGTGTGGTAAAAAAATACGAATGTTCTGTAACGAAAATGAAGTACCAGCAAATTAAAGCAGAGTTCGAACGGCAGCAGCGTAGTTGGAACCTTATGGTTCGTCGATACGCATAGTTTATCCTCATTCTTACGATTACTTAGCTTCGCTTCGGCGAAGCTTTTTTGTTGTGAAGAGTGTTTTCCAATAATTGCTTACTGAGTAAAGTCTTTTTCCTATTGTGAATCAATTCACTCTTTATTCATTCACTTTCCTAGTCATATTTTCCTTCCTATAAATAGCTTCAAACCAGCACATAACACTTAGAAAACCAAATTCCAACAATACAATCTAACGAAATTATTTATTAAATTATTATTTGTCTCAGATCATGCAAGCCCCATATTTGTCTCGTGCCACAGCTAAGAATTCTGTAAATTCCTTGTCATAAACTGAAACAGTTTCTTTCTTTTTTACATAACATTCGGAGATCCCTATGTTAGAGCTCTTAATTGGCTTAGTGGTTACCATTGCGGTGGGTTACTTTATTGTCAAAGGCTATAAAGCTGCGGGCGTGTTACTGACCGCTGGTATTGCTTTACTTCTTATGACTGGCGTTTTGGGGCACGACGTGCTGCCGTCAAAAATCACCTCAACTGGTAACATGGTGACAGATGCGCTTGAATACGTGAAATACATGCTTCAATACCGCGGTGGCGGTCTTGGTATGCAAATCATGCTGCTTTGTGGTTTTGCGTCATACATGACTCATATCGGCGCGAACAACGTGGTAGTGAAACAGTTCTCTAAACCGCTTTCTGTCATCAAGTCTCCTTACGTCCTTTTGGTAGCGGCTTACATTGTGGCGTGTTTAATGTCTCTTGCGGTAAGTTCTGCAACAGGCCTTGGCGTACTATTAATGGCGACATTATTCCCAATGATGGTCGCGATGGGCATTTCTCGTCCAGCAGCCGTTGCAGTGTGTGCCTCTCCAGCGGCAATCATCCTTTCTCCTACTTCTGGTGATGTTGTTATCGCAGCAGAAAAGTCTGGTTTAGAGCTTGATGTGTTTGCGGTACAAACTGTGTTGCCTGTTTCTATTTGCGCAATCATCGTCATGGCAGCGGCAGCGTTCTTCTGGAACAAATACTTAGATAAGAAAGAAAATACACCAATGGAAAAAATTGATGTATCAGAGATCAAAGCTGACGCACCAGCGTTTTATGCAGCTCTTCCATTTCTACCTATCATCGGCGTTTTCCTATTCAACGGTCGTACCATTCCAGGACTTAGTCTAGACATCTACACTATTGTGGTTGGTTCGATTTTCCTTGGAGCTCTGATCCATTATGTTGTAAATAAGTTCGATGGTAAGAAATCACTAGAAGATTTAGATTCTTGTTACGCGGGCATGGCTGACGCGTTCAAAGGCGTTGTGATGCTTTTGGTTGCCGCAGGGGTTTTTGCACAAGGTCTGATGTCTATCGGAGCTATCGATAACCTACTTCATCTAGCAGATAATGCTGGTGCAGGCGGCGTTGCTTTAATGCTTATTCTAACTGCATTGACAGTTGCAGCAGCAATTGCAACGGGTTCGGGTAACGCGCCTTTCTATGCGTTCGTGGAGTTAGCACCATCTTTGGCTGCGAAAATGGGATTAAACCCTGCTTTCCTAATTATCCCGATGCTTCAAGCATCAAACCTAGGCCGTACTATCTCACCAGTATCTGGCGTAATCGTTGCGACATCAGGTATGGCAAACATCAGCCCGTTTGAGGTTGTAAAACGCACATCCGTTCCAGTTCTAGCAGGCCTTATCACGGTGATTATTGGTACTATGGTGCTTGTTCCAATGAGTGCCTAACGGTATTGCCACGATCAAACTAAAAGCAATATCCGAACAAAATTACGTTTAATTAAAAACGCCAGCAAATGTGCTGGCGTTTTTTTTATTCTAATGTGTTGATTTACGCTGACTTAAATCGGTCAGGAATCTTAGTGATGCTCTCTCTGTAGCTAAACCATAAGTAGGTAACGGCAAGCGAAAAGAATAAATATGAAAGTGCGAATACGATTGGAGACGTGATTAATTCCGCGGACATTCCCCACATCACACCGACTACGGTTATCGTCAACTTAGAAAGCATACCGCAAATGAGTAGGAATAAAGCAAGCTGTGGAAAGCGCGAGCTGCGAAATGCGAAGAAATAACAGCTACCTACCGCTAAAGAAGCAATAGATAAGCCCAACATAAATGAATGGATGTGGTCTGCTGATGCGATACCAGCGGATACCGAAGCCATGAGTAATAGGAACAGTTTCATAAGTCACCTCACAACAAATCTAAAAAGCATCCCTTCATAAATGAAAACTCATTTTTCACTATATTCTGCGCCTAAAATCAGCAATTACAAGTTACTTTTTTGCTCACTTAATGAACATAAAAGCTAATCAGCTTCAATTATTACAAAAGGTTAACAATTAAAAATTAAGAAACCCTTTGCATCTGATACTTACGACAGTCAGATGATAAATTCGCCATTTTTGTTACAGATGGTTAACATGGAAACATTTTGAAATTTTTTATTTGAAATGTGAACTGTGCACTCAACAGCGTAAAACCTCTCTGTCTTGACTCATCATTCGTTATTAGTGAACAAAAAATGTCACTTTTTTACAACGTTCTTACTACATACAAAACCATGAATTCACATCCACTTTTAATGTTGCAAATTATTTTATCAGTAACCGTAAAAAGAGATTCCAATCACATATTTATTGGTTATAATCCGCGCTCATTGCGTTAAACGTTGAAAAACGCAAACTAATTTTGAGAAAAAACATCTTTAAACCAACCTTCTTTGCGGCATTGCCAATAAGAGGAAAAACTGAGAATAAAAATGAGCAAGATTGATAAAGCTATGCGCATCCTGTTAGCAGGGTTCTGTATCAACCTTTGTCTTGGCATCCTGTATGCTTGGAGTGTATTCAACAAGGCACTGGTAACTGAATCAGGCTGGAGTGCTGCAGAAGCTTCTGCACCTTACGCAACTGCAACCATCACTTTCTCTATCTGTCTTCTTATTGCAGGTATTCTTCAAGACCGCATGGGCCCTCGAATGATCCTTATCCTAGGTACTGTTCTTACAGGTCTGGGCATGATCGCGTCTGGCTTTGTTGACACTCCACTCATGCTGAACATTACCTTCGGTGTGATCACAGGTGCAGGTATCGGTTTTGGTTACGCATGCCTATCACCTTCTGCGATGAAGTGGTTCCACGCTTCGAAGAAAGGTATGGTTAACGGCATTATTGCGGCAGGTTTTGGTCTAGCGGCTATTTACCTTGCGCCAGTAACTTCTGCGCTAATAGACAGCATGGGCATTCAAACTAGCTTTATGGTTCTTGGTGTTGGTATCCTAGCGATTGCGGTTCCTCTTGCAGCAACCATCAACAACCCACCAGCAGACTACACACCTGCGGAGCCTAAAGTAAAAGAAGGCCAAGCACCTAAAGCGGTGAAAAAGTCAGATGACTTAACTTGGAAAGCAATGTTGAAAACGCCACAGTTCTACTCTCTATGGATCATGTACGCGTTTGCAGCTTCTGTTGGTCTAATGATCATCGGTAACATCACGACAATCGCAAGCGTTCAAGCAAACTTGCCAAACGCGGTTTACCTAGCGTCTATTCTTGCTGTATTTAACTCTGGCGGTCGTGTTGCCGCGGGTATGCTTGCAGATAAAATCGGCGGTGTTCGTACGCTTCTACTTGCGTTCGTTCTACAAGGCGTAAACATGGTGCTGTTCGCGACGTTCGACTCTGAGTTTACACTGATCATCGGTACAGCAATCGCAGCGGTAGGTTACGGTACACTTCTAGCGGTATTCCCTACTCTAACGGCTGAGTTCTACGGTCTGAAAAACTACGGCACTAACTACGGCGTGCTTTACACAGCATGGGGGATCGGTGGTGCAATCGGCGCAGCGGTTGTTGGTTTCTCGATGACAAATGGCGACGGCTACACCTTGGCTTACACAATTTCTTCAGCAATGATGGCAGTATGTATCGTACTTGCGTTCATCACTAAGCCATTGTCTGAAGCGAAAGTAGCACAGCTAAAAAACGCATAATTGCGAATTGATTTGATAGCAAAAAGGCTTAACCTATGGGTTAAGCCTTTTTTGTTATCGGTCGTTTATGGAAAGCCCTATCGAACTTGCACCAGACTACTATCTAGAGAACTTCTTTAAGCTGACTCATCACGCAGTAACTTGGTACAGCGATTTACTGACCAAGGAAGAACACGCATGGCTTTGCTCGTTTGATTCTTTGAGCAAACACGCCCAGTGCCTTTTGGTACGTTTATACAGCCGAAAGGGATGTTGGTTTCGAAGTGATAAGCTGAGTTATCCAGAAATACCTTCTATCAATGAAGCACTGGCAGAATTGAGTCAACATGAGTTTGTAGCCCTTTCCCCACCCCTTTCTCATCAAGGGTTAGCGGCCAATTTACTGACCAAGCCAGAAATCTCCACGCTTTATCCCGAACTGCCGAAATCACTCAAGAAAGACGCCCTTGTCGAACGTTTGAGTAATGCGGAATTTGATCGTACAGAGAAGCTTGAGTTTACGATCGTCAAACTCAATTCAGCTCATATGATCGACGTGTTGCTCACTCTGTTTTTTGCCAACACCCATCAAGACTTAAGTCAGTTTGTGCTTGATGACTTAGGTTTGCATCAGTTCGAGCAATATCAATTGAGTAAAGTGCGCCGTTTCTTTGATTCACGTGAGCAAATAGACCGTTTAATTGAACTGAGCCAGTTGGCCAACCTGTACTGGCAATTTGGCCGAAAAGACAAAGCCAATCTCGACTTATTAATTGAGGCAATGCCTCAGCCCGTTAAACACCGTTACGTAGATCGTAAACGCGAGCACATGTTGAATGACATAGCACGTGATTACGAACGGCTTAATGATCTAGAGACCGCCCTATCTCTATTTGGCCAAACTCAACTCACACCGAGCCGAGAACGACGCGCACGTATCTATGACAAATTAAACCATGATGATTTATTTTATGACATTGTCACAGATATGCTTAACTCACCGATCGATGTGTCTGAGCTCGAAGTTGCACAAAAACTTGAGCAACGGTTAAAACGAAAACAAGGCGAGAAAGTGCCAAGAGTGACGAAGCCAACCTGTACGGAATACCGCCTTGAACTGGATTTATCTCAACAGAGAGTCGAACTCGCCAGCAAAGCGTATTTTGAGTCCTTAGGCTGGACTGTATTTTACGCCGAAAATGCACTGCTGAATGCATTACTTGGACTCACTTTTTGGGATGCGATTTTCGCTCCCATTGAAGGGGCATTCATCAATGCCTATCAACACCGTCCTCTGGATTTGTACCATTCCGATTTTGTAGCAAAGCGCCAAGCACTGATTGATGAAGCTTTCGCACAGTTAAAATTGGGTAATACACAAGCGATTTTAACGAAATACGATGAAAAGTTTGGTATCAGCAATCCGTTTGTTCAATGGAGCTTAATAGGCAAGGAATTGCTTGAACAGTCACTCAACACCATTCCTACCCGCACATTACTCGAACTATTTAAGGTTCAGTTAAGCGATCTTAAGCTTTACCGCAATGGGATGCCGGATCTGATTGCTTTTAGAGACAACGAGTTCGAGTGGATTGAAGTAAAAGGGCCCGGCGATAAACTCCAAGACAACCAATGGCGTTGGATTAAAGAGTTTACCCGCCTTAATGTGCCATTTGCGGTGTGTTACGTCGCCGCAAGTTAACTCTCTTTATATAAAGAGCTTGGCGCATGTTCATTAAAGCAATTTCTTCTTTACCGCACCTTGCTCTTTTTCTGAAATATTTTCGTTTCTTCACGATCACTTCACGCTTCATCACACACAATGCGCTTCTACTCATTAAGTTGATTTGAAGAGGCAAAAATAAAATGAACAAAACCATTCTTGCGTTACTCGTTACTTGCTCAGTTTCGGTATCTGCGGCTCCTTATGTAGGCCTGGAATATGGACTAGGCACCACTGACCATGACTTGGAACCTCACTTTTCAGCTGAAAATGTAACACTTAACCCAGAACTTGAGGATGGTATTTTCTCAGGTTTTATCGGTTACTCGTTTAATGACAATTGGGCAATTGAGTTAGGTTACAGCCAGTTTGACCTTGATGACGGCCGTTCTAAGAACCTTGGTATCAAGACAATTGATGGCAAAGATTACCATCATGAAATGGATTGGGATGCGTCAATCAAAGCCAAACAAGTCTCGCTAGCACCAGTGTTTAGCTATGCATTAAGTGATAAATGGACAACAAAATTCAAAGCGGGTTTAACTTACACGCAATACGACGCCAAGGTTGCTCAACATCAAGAATATGAGCTTGTCGCGAATGACGATGTGGAAATAAGCAACTCGCTTTTCCATAGCTCAGAGAAAAGCAACGAGTTAGGCGCAATGTTCTCTGTGGGCGCGGAATACCAAGTGTTGCCAAAGCTCACCATTGGCGCAAACGCAAAATACCAACTAGACAGCTACGCAAACACTGCATCCTTTAATGTAGGCACAACTTATTACTTCTAATATCAGGAGAAGATAATGAAAAGAGTATTGTTAACATCCATGCTTGCCCTACTTTCAAGCTCGGCTTTCGCCGCGTTTAATGGTCCAGAAGTCAGTGCAATCAATACGGTGAAAGAGGCGCGCAACGCAACCGACGACAGCGCTGTAGTGCTAACCGGGCATATTGTTCAATCATTTGGTAACGAGACTTACTTGTTCAAAGACAACACTGGTGAAATCGAAGTAGAGATCGACAACGAAGATTGGATGGGTCAAGAAGTGACACCAAAAGATACCGTAATGATTCGAGGAGAGGTTGACGCAGATTGGACAACTACGCAAATAGACGTTGAGACCATTCAAAAACGTTAAGAAGTTGACTAATACCTCAACACAAATAACACAGCCACATTTTAGTGGCTGTGTTACGCAATAACCATGGAAAACGCTCGTTTAGCTAGTCAAGCAAGGGCAATCTTGCGGTACGACTAATCGTATACTCTTAGGCTGAACATCAAATCTAATGGTTCTCGAATGATAAGGTTCTCCATCTAAATTAAGAGGCAATGGATTCGGAAAATCTATCTCCAACCAGCTTGCTTTAGTGTACTTCACAAACTCTCCTTTCTCACTCGGATTATTGATCTCGTCGATTACTTTAGGCAGCTCATGAGGTAAAAATGGGCGCACCAATGTTAGATCCATCATCCCATCATTAATCATCGCTTTTGGAGCTAACTCTTGCCCACCTCCAGCAAGGCGCCCATTACAAAACGCACCGAGCAACATTTCTCCCTGATACGCACCACCTTCAATCGTTATTGTTCCGTCATATGGTTTAAAGCCAAGTGCTTTTACAACACCAGTTAGCGTGTAAGCTCCACCGCCAAGAAAGTTTTTGAGTTCAACAGGCGTTTCTGCTGTAACTTCTGCGCCAAACCCTGCTGTTGCCACGTTAATAAAGCAGCGATCGTTCGCTTTGACGCAATCGACCAAAGCGGACTGCCCCTCAACAGCAAGAGATAAAGACGCCTTAATGGAATTAGGTACTTGAATAGCGGTAGCAAAGTCATTGGCGGTACCAAGGGGAATAATGGCTAACTCAGGGCGTTTTTCTTCGTCAATTTGAATAATCGCAGAAGCCGCCTCATTGACGGTCCCATCGCCACCAGCGACAACAATACGTTCAATGCCTTCATCAACCGCTTCTTTTACTAGCCGCGGCATGTCTTGAGATTCCCACGTCACACGCACCTGTACGTCGATGCCTTTGTCTCTCATTTTCATGATTGCATCTCTTAACTCTGGATTCCCAGCTTTTTTTCCGTTAAGGATGGCACGTATTGTCTTTTTCATTGCACTTCCTATTGGTTGATGACTTTTCCTGCTTGCTTAATCTGTGAACGCAACCACTGATGGGCGCTGTCGTTTGTGCGACTAGGATGCCAGATTGTGCAAAGCTCATACATTTGTTCATCAAATGGCATTGATAAAGATTTAACATGATAGGTGTTATTGAACAAGTTGATCATCGACTCTGGCATTAAACCAATGTATTCACTACCACAAATAATTGGGAGCATTTCTAGTACGCCTGAGGCTCGATACTTAATCTTTCTCTTATCCAAGTCGACAATGTCATCGGCGTTTAACAGGCTCTTACGACTCTGCCACTGCGAAACTACTACGTGTTCTTCTTCAAAAAATTGTTCAGCCGTAATCTCGTCATTCAAGCGGGGATGCGCTTCGCTACATACCACCACCAAACGCTCCGTAAGTACAGTTTCCAGTTTTAGCACCGTTCTTGCTCTTGGTGTGATATCAATGATCAAATCGTATCGTTGTAACCGCAGATCACTTTCAAAATCTTCCGTAAAAAGCGGATGTACTTCTAATGCAACATTTGGCGCCGACACACGGATTTGTTTCATGACTTGAGGTAGCAACTCAAAACTTGCAACGGACACACAGGCAATAGAAAACACTCTATTCGACACTTTAGGGGCAAACTCACTAGAGGCCGATAATGTCGAAGTGAAATTTTGTACTGAAGCTAGAAGAGCAGGATAAATATCCATCGCAAACGAGGTAGGCTCGACACCTTTAACGCAACGATGAAACAATGGATCATCGTAGATATCACGTAGCCTTGCTAGCGCTTTACTCACCGCAGGCTGGGTGATGTTTAAACGCGCCGCCGCCCGAGACAAGTTACGCTCTTCATAGATGGCAGTGAAAATGGGAATAAGATTAAGGTCGGTCGGTTTCATGCTATTAAATTTTTCAAAAGTCACTTTCTCTATTTTAATCTAACAGCATGATCCTTCACGTAGCCAAGTGCAATAAATGGGCGGTATCGCTTGTTTTAATGAGTTTTAACTCAATTTTGACGCACTTCATTCACCACATAAACTGGCACCATAGTGCAACGTAAAGCTTGACTTAGGCTTTGCCTAGGTAAGGGGTAAGAAACTCGCTGACTTCCTCGCCGCATAAACCAGTTTCTACCTCTATACCTGCTTGTTTTAGAATCTCGATACCTCGACCACTGTTGCGTGGGTCGGGGTCCAATATGGCTACGACGACTTTGCTTATGCCGGATTTGACTAATGTCACCGCGCAAGCTGGCGTGCGACCAACAAACGAACACGGTTCCAGCGTAACGTATGCCGTCACCGATTCTAACGAGCCTTGATACGCATTCAGCGCTTCCACTTCCGCGTGATTGCCACCAATCGCTTGAGTATGACCTTCAGAAACGATTTGATTGTCTTTCACTAACACGCAGCCAACCGGCGGGTTGGGTTGACATTCAGGAAGCGCATTTTTGGACACTTCCAATGCGCGGCGCATAAACTCTTGGCTCATTTGAACTCTATTCTCTAATAAAAACGAGGCGCTATATTAGCGCCCCGTTTTATTCATTGCCATCTCTTCCAATGACTTTGTCCAGTTCTGGTAACGCTCGCGGAATACGGAATTTAAAGCGTTTTTGTTTGGTCTGGATTTTGCGCCACATCGAATTCAGTAAATGAGCGCTATTTTCACCATTTTGCATTCGCGACGCACTTTTTTGCCACGATTCACTCGTATCGGCTTTGGTCATTTCTAGCTCGGCCGTATTTAAACGCAATTGTTTGTACAATATGGTCCTTGCTTCAGACCAACGTTTAGCCTTTAACAAACGGTGAAACGTCAGCCATGCTGGTGTCGGTCTGTTGCGGTAGTAACGTTTAATGGCTACCAATGAAATAATCACAAAACCCAGCAACACAAGCGTGGAAACAATCCATTCAAAGTACGTTCTGATGAAGGACTTCAACGTGTGCTTCGCGGCAAAAGTTTTGCCCTCTAACATCACCGTTTCCACTTGCTGAGTCTTACTGTTCCACCAACGGAACTCATAATCCGGCAGGGTTAATTCACCACCTTGTTGAATCACGTACACGCTCTCTTCTGTGCGTGTTGACTGGTAATCACCACGTGTTTGCGTATCTGTCAAACGGTGGGGTTGAGGATATGCTTGATAACGGGTTGTTGATTCTCCTTTCAACAAGTCTGGTAGCAATACAGATAGTGAATCTTGAGCCAAAATGGTGATTTTACGCGTGATTGCATCCCCAACTTTGAGTGACTCAGTGGAGGTTTCCCACTCTTGTTTTACGTCTACGTGCGTTGCAGAAAACCAAGGCGTATCACCGCTCAACAATCCCGATGGCAAGACAGTTTTGAACTTAATCGGCTGCGTATAAAGTGTGCCTGACACCTTCTCGCCATCCGGCGCCGACACCTGAACGCCCACTGCGACAGGTGGAATCACAAAATCACCAGATGCTTGAGGATACAAAGTCACTTCCCAGCGTTGACGCGACCAAGTTTGTCCCTCTTTTTGCTCAGTAAAGTTGGTTGCTAGTTGATTACGTTGTTTGGCGATAACATTGGGTATTTCAATATTGCCAATTCTCGTACCACCCGTAAACCAACGCGGCGTTGCCACTTCGATGGTTAAAATAACTTGCTCATTGACGCTAAAACTTGGTGTTTTACGCTTCTCTCCAGCCGTTGGTTGTTTACCAACCCACGCTTGTAACTCAACACCATGCTCTCGTTGAACGTCACGAATATCTTGAGCCAACACACTACTGCTCAGGAGGAAACCGAAACAGATAACTAACCACAAGGGTAAAGCAAAGGGCGTAAAACGGTGGCTTTTCATCATTGCACCGCCTCCTCTGTATTTTCGTTCGCAGTAGAAGTTGATTCTCCGGTTTCTATTGAACGCAATTGAATCTGAAACTTCGCATTTAAGAAGTATTTAGGATCCGCTTCGACTCGCTTTAACCATTTGTCGGCTAATTCTTGGCTACCTAAGATGTCGTCTGCACTTAACGTCTCTTTAATCATCAACTCCGCTGACGTTTTTTCATCCGCCCCTTCTGCGGTTTGAGGGTTATCGCCTAGCTCGGTTGATGCTTCTTGCTCCGTTCCTGCCTGACTCTCACTCATCCGGTTGATGTCCTCTACAATACCACCAATCACTTTCAAGTTATGCTCAACATCCGGTCTTAGCCTCTCGCTTAACGTTGGCTTGTTGGCTAGGGATTTTAACAAGTCACGTGCAGCCAAATATTCACGCTGACGCGCCAATGCACTCGCCGCATTATAAAGACCGTAATCTCGAACCTCTTCGGACGGGTCGTTTTGCATTTCCAAAAACGCACTGTGGGCGAGTTCAAACTCGCTAGCGTAGTAGTACGCCGTCCCTTTGCGTAATGGATCGACAAAGTGTTTCGCGGCTTCTAAATACGCTTGTTGGTTGAACAAACGCTGTCCTTGTTGATCTGGCGTTAGCCACAAATCCCACCACCATTGCGTCACCTTGTCGAAAGCCGTCACTTTTTGCACAACTTGTGGCTGCTCGGCTTTAACTGAAATGTTCTCGGCCAATGCACTTGTTGGCATCAATAACGTGCCGCTCACCATTACAATCACGCACCACTGCACTAACCACCCTTTTCTAAACCACAGCATCATGATCAGCGCGATTGGGAACAGAAGTTGATACCCCATGTCTTTCCAAGGCATTGAAGATTCGCCATTAAGCTGCATATTGCGCTCAACGTATCGATTCAGTTGCTCGATATCACTATTATCGACGGTCACTTCCACCAATCGACCGTTAGTCTGACTAGCCAGTTTTTGTAGAGAATCCAAATCCATTGGGTTGTTACTCACAATGTCAGCATTCCCTGCCGCAAGAATTAACAGTTGATAAGGTTTGCCCGAGAAATACGCTTGGTATTGCTCAATCGTGGCTGGATTAACGCCATCACTCACCAACAGAACAGTGGAGCCTGGTTGACCTTGCAATTGTTGGTCAATTAACGGCAATGCTTTTTCGGCAAGCTTACCTTGCACGGGCATAATTTCTGGCGTAATGGCCGCCAAAAACGGGTCAAATACTTTGCTGTCTTGAGTTATAGGCATCGCGACATGAGCACTGCCCGCGAACACGACTAAACCCGTTTTTCCGCCTTTTCGCGCGGCTAGCAAATCGCGTATTTTCTGTTTGGAACGCTCAAGGCGGCTTGGTGGGAGATCTTTTTGCAGCATCGAGTCGCTGTTATCAAGCACCACAAGCATAGAGGCTTTATCTTCGCCAAAGGGGGAAGATTCACGTTGCCACGTTGGGCCTGCACAAATCACAATGGCGATGAACACAATCAGCATCAAGAGCTTAAGCGGCAGCTGCTTACGCCAGCCTCGCTCACCTATCGTCAAAGCATTGCGTAAATGTTCGGGCAGAATATCCTTCCAGCTTGGCTTGCTTTCTTCTCGCCAGCGTAACCACACCAAGAAAAACATGGGGACCAAAGCCAGTAACCACAGTGGTCGAATAAAATGAAACTGCGTAAAGAATTGCGTCCAACTAAGAGAATCAAACATCGCTCTCTCCTAATGATGATCGTGTAACAGCCCTTCTTTTGAGTGTTGCGACGCTGAACGCGAGCAAATGCATGATGACCACTAACGCCATCAAGTAATGATGAAGGCTTTGTTTTGGGCGGTATGTAGTGCTTTCGTAAAGTTGAGGTTCCAGTTTGCCAATTTCGTCGTAGGCAGCCGATAGTTCATCACGGTTGAGTGCTTCAAACGCTTCACCGCCGGATTCTTTCGCAATGCGATGAATTGTGTCCATATCCAACGCGGTTTCACCTATCGTTTCCGGATCACCCATCGCAATCACGTGCACTCTCACGCCTTTGGCTTTCGCCACTTTCGCCGCATCAATCGGTTCAACAAAACTGCCCGTGTCGTTACCATCGGTTAATACAATCGCGACTTTTTCACGGTTTTGGTCTTGTTCTAAAGCACCACGCGACTTATCGCTTTGCTCAAAAACTTTAATCGCTAAGCCAATCGCATCACCAAGATGGGTACTCTGCCCTGCCATCGCCACATCGGTTTGGTTAAGCAGTTCGAGCCACACTTTTTGGTCAGCGGTAAATGGCGTTTGCACAAAAGCGGCATCACCAAAAAGAACCAAGCCTAATCGGTCACCTTTACGAGACTGAACAAACTCCGTCAGCACTTCTTTCGCCGCATCAAGGCGAGAAATTTTTTCACCTGTACGAGACGTGAAATCAGGCTCAGCCATGGAACCCGAAAGATCCACCACCACCATCACATCGCGCCCTAAACTCTCGCGAACTTGAGGCTCGCCTAACACGGTGAGTTTTGCCATCGCACACACCACCAAAAGCCATGAGAGAATTAACGTTGCTCGTTGCCACCAACTCGGGGTCAACTGGCTTGCACCTTCTGATGGCGTCTCGCCAATCGCTTCCACCAGCTGACTAAAAAACGGCACTTTGATCGCCATTTGCTTAGTGCGATATGCAGGCACCAAGTAGTACACCACCAACGGCAAGGGCAAAACCAGAAACCACATTGGGTGAGCAAATTCAAAACCAGACAAACCAGTTATCGATGCAAGAAGATCATTCATGTTGACCTCCCTGATGTGCTTTGCGTTTCAATCGTGGTGATTTCTTTGCCGCGCTTTTTTGAGCATCACCACGGTGTTCACTCACCCAGTTTTTCGCACGAGCAATTAGCGTTACACGATCTTCGTTGGTTAGCGTAACCCTTGGGTCAACAATACTTTGTAGCCAGCGCTTTGAAAGCTCATCGTTAAAGACCACAAGCGAGTTTGCTTGAGAATCTTCGGTTTGCGGATACAGCGCATCGAGCTTGCGCAGAAAGGCGGTATCAAACAATTTCGCGTTGCGGCTATCAATATGAATCAGCACTACTTTAAGCACCGAGAACAATGCTTTAGGCATATCTTTGTTGCTCGGTTTGATTTGCGAAATCGCCATTAGAGCCTCTTTTCGGTAACGATTATGCCACCATTGCCGAGCCAATCGATATACGACATACACCAATGCAATGAGCACAACCGCCGCTAAAATTTTCCAGCCAATAGTTTGCGGGTACCAACTCACGCTGGGTGGTACAGCCACATCATGCAGCTCTCTGAGTATGTAGGTACTCGGAGGCGTAGGAAGATCACTCATTTAACGCCCTCCTACCAGTTTTTGGAATTGTTTAATGTGCTCACCTGTCGTATCGAGTTCGATGTGCGGAAGGTGTTTCATCGCCATAAGTTGAGAGAGTGATTGACGCTGTAAGCTAGTTCGAGCCTCAAGCTTTGCGCTCGCAGCTTCTACCTTTGCTTTGCTGTCTAAATTGAGTTGATACTGCCCATCACCAACCACCCATTTCGATTTTGCCAAATCGTCTGGTAGCGCTTGTTCTAATGGGTCACTGACCATCACTGCAAGAACATCGTTGTGCTGTTGTAGCTGTTTAAGGTGATCAAGGTGGTGCTCCTCGCAGTCGCTCCAGTCGCTGATAAAAATCAAAGTGGATTGCTTGAGCTTCATGCGTTTAATAAGCTCAATCCATTGACTGAACGTTACTTTTTCGGAATTGCGGGAGTCCACATTGAGCGATTGATTGGCTTTAGCGAGACGTTTAAGTTGCGCCAGAAGATCGTTTTGCGAACGCTGTGCCTTGCTGTGAAACAATGCCTGCGGGGATGCGATGACAAAACCGACTCGGTCGCCATCTTTTAATACTCGCCACCCACACATCGCTGCGATCTCTGCCGCGACAACTGATTTCATTACTTGCGTCGAAGCAAAAAACATTGTGCTTCTCTGGTCGACACACACGATTACGTTGCGATCTTTTTCTTCTGTATAGCTGCGCACGTGCGGCTTACCTGTACGCATCGTAACTTTCCAATCAAGGTTACGAATATCGTCACCCAATTGGTAATGGCGCAGCTCTTCGAAGTTCAATCCACGACCGCGAAACAACGAATTGTGTCGGCCAGAGAGTACGCTACCCGCTTTTAGATGAGGAAGTAAACTGAATGATTCTGCTTGTGCTTGCAGACGTACTAAACGAGCATAATCGCAGTACAAACGGGGATCCATCCCCTGTGATTTTGGCGCAAGAGTTGGCTTAGCCATAATGCCTCCCACTTACCCAATTTCTACACAATCTAGCAGCTCTTGTACGACTCGTTGATGATCGACCCCATCTGCCAGTGCATCGTAGGTCAAAGAAAAACGGTGGCCCAATACAGACGGAACCATGGCACGCACATCGTCAGGAGTAACGTGGTCACGTCCTTGCATCCACGCATACGCACGAGCGCATTTGTCGAGTGCGATAGAAGCACGAGGACTAGAGCCAATCTCAATCCATTTTGCTAAGTTTGAATCGGCATAACGCTCTGGCTTACGAGTCGCCATCACTAACGCAACGATGTAGTTTTCCACTAGGTCTGATACCACGATGTTTGGTAACTGACGACGCGCTTCTAGCACCACGTCTGGCTCGATGTGTTTTGGCGTAATAATTTCGCTGCTGGTTTCCGCACCCAATTCTTCACTGCGCACCAAACGAATGATGTCACGTTCTGCGTCATCTTCTGGATAATCGACGGTAACCTTCATGATAAAGCGGTCCATTTGCGCTTCTGGCAGTGGGTACGTGCCCTCTTGCTCTACTGGGTTTTGCGTTGCAAGCACCATAAATAAGTCTGGCAATACGTGAGTTTTATCGCCTACTGTGATTGTGCCTTCGGCCATGGCTTCAAGCAGTGCCGCTTGTACTTTGGCAGGTGCACGGTTGACCTCATCAGCAAGTACAATGCTGTTAAAAATGGGCCCAGGTTGAAAGTGGAGTTGCGGCTTACCATCCAGCTCTTGATAAACCTCAGTACCCGTCACGTCAGATGGTAAAAGATCCGGCGTAAACTGGATTCGACCAAAACTGGTGTTTAACAAGTTCGCCAACGATTTTACGGAACGTGTTTTTGCCGTTCCCGGTAAACCTTCTAGCAGAATATGCCCATTTGTTAATAACCCGATGACTAAAGCTCGAACCACGTGGCTTTGTCCAATGACGCTTTTTTCTGTTTGTTCGATGAGTTCTTTTATCGCTTGTTGTGCGTGGTTCATAGGATACCTTTTCAATGGTTTAAGCCGTCTTTTCGATAGTTAAGTATAAGAACAAATGAAATAACTTAAGGTTATATTCACTATGTTATCTTTGCGGTTCTTGAGATTGGAGAAGTTGTGCAAGACCAACCAACATCGGTAACGCATAATCAAAGAACATTTTGATTCCCGAACACAAATAGTTTAGACCACTCTCACCATTCGGCGTTTTGATCAAACGGTTTTTTGGGCACTCACCCCAACAATAAGGCAAGTAAGGGCATTGCTTACAATACGTCGGCAATGAATCGCGTTTTGCCATGCCAAAAGTATATTGTCTTGTAGAGAAGGCCATTTCATTCAGTGAGTGTTCATGAATGTTGGCGAGTTTGTATTCTGGATACACATAGTGGTCGCAACTGAACACGTCGCCATTGTGCTCAATCGCCAACCCTTTGCCACAAAACTCCGCCGTCACGCAAAGCTGAGACGGTTTCCCCATTACTTGCGCCACCGCGGTTTCAAACAGATTAACCAGCACACGGCCAAGATCGTTATTCACCCACTCTTCAAAGGTCGCCATTAAAAAGCGTCCCCAGTCTTCAGGATCGACTGACCAATCCGTTACAATCGACATTGGATGCCCCGGTTTAGCCAGATCACTGCCTTTGGTTGGGATCATCTGTTCGTTCCAAAACTGCGGCGCGGTTGTTTGGAAGTTGTTGGCTTCTACCACCGGCGCAAACTGAATATAAGTCACATCCAATTCTTGGGTTAAAAATCGATATACTTCGAGCGGGTATTTCGCATTGTGACGATTCACCGTGACCAACGCGTTGAATTTCACGCCATGCGCTTTGAGCTTATCTACCGCCTTCATTACGAGATCAAACGTTGGCTTACCGCTGCGGGTTTTGCGATATTTGTCGTGCAGCTCTCGTGGTCCATCAATCGACAAGCCAACTAGGAAGTTGTGCTCTTTTAAAAACGCACACCACTCATCGTTTAGCAAAATGCCGTTGGTCTGAAGGTCGTTTTCAATGCGAACGCCTTTCGGCTGATATTTCTTTTGCAAAGCTACGACATTGCGGAAATAGTCCAACCCAAACAGCGTCGGCTCCCCGCCCTGCCATGAGAATACAATTTCTTCGCCATCCTGACTTTCGATATAGCTTTTCACGAACGCTTCCAGTGTTGCGTCGTCCATTTTTGGCTGCTTTTCTTGGTGCAGTAGATTTTCTTTATGCAGATAAAAGCAGTACTGACAATCGATGTTGCACTTTGCTCCGCCTGGCTTTGCCATCACATGGAATCGACGGTCATACGCGCCCAGAACAGGCGCTTTAGACGCCGTTTTAAGAGGAACAATAGGCATAGTAGTAGAATGGCGAGGGGAAATCTTACTCATACGTTTCTCACTATTACATATACCCAAATAACCTCGTGAGCGCTGTACAGCAAAAGTGAAGCTATTTGGGTATATAGCGCTCCAAAAAGCGCTATATAATCTTAATTTACTTAGAAGACTTAGGTACGAACGAACCTGCTTCCATACGAGGCGGGAATTCTTTGAATGTACCCATCACCTCTTTCACTGTATCCATTGCTGGCATCATTAAGAATGAACGCTCGTACATCCAACGAGAATAACCCATGCCTTGATCGCCTCGTTCAAATGGATCAATGCTCAAGTCAAAGATCAGTGGCACACGAAGTTTAGTGAACGGCTTACGCCATACATCCATACCCGTTTCATTCTCTTGAATCATAAAGTGGAACTTGTACTTTCCTTGGCGCAATGCCACAAGATCGCCGTCGTCGCTCCAGTAAACGAACTCATTTCGTGCGGATTTGTCTGACTTACCCGTTAAATATGGCAGTTGGTTGTAACCGTCTAGGTGAACTTTGTAGTCCATATCGCCAACTTTTTTGCCTTTTAGCAGTTCGTCTTTAACTTTGGTATCACCTGCCGCAGCAACTAGTGTCGGGAAAAAGTCCTCTAATGACATCATGCCGTTGAATGTTTTACCTGCCTCAATTTTTCCAGGCCATTTAATCAACATTGGCACACGGAAACTCCCTTCCCAGCCAGTGTTTTTCTCTGAGCGGAACGGTGTCATCCCAGCATCCGGCCACAAATCAACCATAGGGCCGTTGTCAGTGGTGTAAACAATGATTGTATTGTCATCCACACCTAACTCTTTGATCTTGTTAAGTAGCTGACCGATTTGGTCATCGTGCTGCTTAACACCATCCGCGTAGAAACCGGCACCTGTTTTACCTTGGTATTCTTCAGGAACATGTGTGAAGTTGTGCATGCGAGTGGTGTTAAACCAAGTAAAGAACGGCTTGTCCGCTTTTACTTGTTTTTCTATGAAGCTTTCTGCGGCATCAAGAAACTCACCATCAACATTTTCCATACGCTTACGCGTAAGTGGACCGGTATCTTCGATTTTACCGTCAGCGTAAGAATGAATAACGCCACGAGGACCAAATTTCTTCTTGAACTCCGGATCTTTAGGGTAATCCACGTTCTCTGGCTCTTCTTCTGCGTTCAAGTGGTATAGATTGCCGAAGAATTCATCAAAACCGTGGTTGGTAGGAAGATGCTCGTCTCGGTCACCTAAATGGTTCTTACCAAATTGTCCGGTTGCGTAACCCATTTGTTTAAGCACGGTTGCAATCGTCGGATCTTTTTCCGAGATACCTTCCGGAGCGCCTGGTAAGCCCACTTTTGATAGACCTGTACGTTTTGGCATTTGACCAGTGATGAATGCAGAACGGCCTGCTGTCGAGCTTTGCTGTGCGTAGAAGTTAGTGAACTTCGCACCTTCTTTAGCAATGCTATCGATTTTTGGCGTGTTGTACGCCATCATGCCTTGGTTATAGGTACTAAGGTTCCAGTAACCAACATCATCACCAAAGATGACAAGAATGTTGGGTTTGTCCGCTGCATGTGCAACTGCAGATGCAGCGCCCAAAGCTAACGTACATGCGTTAAGTACGAGTTTTTTACTGCTCGTTTTGGTCGCATTTTTCATATTATCTCCAAGAGTTCGCTAGTGCGTAAAAAAATGGTATTCGCTTTTCAATACCATTGTTGATATAAGATAAAGCACTAATTTCAGGCGATAAATGCAGTCAAAATTAGTTAACCTATAAATTAAATTTATGAGTGACATTATGGACTTGAATTTGATCCAAACTTTTCTTGTTGTTGCGGAGTTTCAATCTTATACAAAAGCCGCGGAACAATTAGGGCTTACACAACCTGCTGTGAGCGCTGCAATAAAGCGTTTAGAGCAAGTCGTCGATAAGCAATTATTCGTTAAAAAAGGGCGAGGTATCGCACTAACCTCCACCGCTTATCAATTACTGCCGCAATTCCAGCAAGCGGTTAATATTATTGACAATGCGATATCTGATAAAAATCATTTTGAAGTGTGTTGTTCGGAAATTTTGTTGCACATTATGGACCCGATAAAGAACACTATTTTTTATGAATCACCACCCGAAAAATTCCTATTATTTGAGCTGTTAAGACAACAAAAAGTCGATCTAGTAATCGATACGGTGATCACAAAAGATGCAGCGTTTATTATTGAAGATGCCTATGAGGAAGAAGCCGTGGTTATCTGTCGTGAGAACCATCCCCGTGTACACGGCACGCTCACAAAAGAGCAATTTTATGAGGAAACTCACTGTTTATTTTCAGGAAAATGGAACAACATGTCGGGGTTCGAGCAACTAGCAAAGGAAACAATTCAAGAAAGAAAAGTCGACTTGATCACATCTTCGCTAGCAGGCATGGCGCTGTATGTCGCCCAAAGAGACAGTTTAGGGATCGTTTCTCAATCTTTTGCAAACAAGTGGAGCAAAGCGCTCAAACTTCAAATTTTGCCCTGCCCCATTTCGATACGCTCTATCCCTTACAAGTTCGTCTACCATAAGCGAGAGGTAAACAACCCAGCCCACATCGCTCTACGTGAAAAAATCAAAGCCAACTTAACGGCAGCCCACTACGAACCAATTTGTTTATAACTCTTGTCAATTGAAGCGTTAGGCGTTTTCGTCATCAAGCTTTCTACAAACCTGAATAGATAGAATTTTACAGATAAAAAAGAGGCTCATTTTAATGAGCCTCTTTCTATATGTGATACTTCACTTAGCTTTTCCTACTTATTTGGGTTCTCTTTTAGTTTCTCCATCACTTGATCGAGCGAGAAGCTTGCTGCTTTTTGCCTTGGTGGGAACTCTTTAAACGTTTCAAGGAATCTGCCTACGTAAGCTTGCGCAGGAACAAGCATGTAAGCACGGTCTAGCATCCAATCGTAGTAAGTGTTAGAAGTGATATCAGCCACTTCGTAAGGATCCATACGCAAGTTGAAGATCTTAGGAACACGAAGTGTGGTGAATGGTTCAGCCCAAATACGCAACGTACCTTTTGCTCGTTGCTCCATAAAGACCAGCTTCCATTTGTTATAGCGAAGTGCAGTTAAGTCTCCATCATCTGAGAAGTAAAAAATTTCTTCTCGTGGGGCCTTATCCTCTTTACCAGTCAAATATGGTAGGAAGTTATAGCCGTCTAGGTGAACTTTGAATTTCTTACCATTCGCACTGTAACCTTTGAGCAATTTCTCTTTGATATTGTCATCACCCGCGGCAGCAACGAACGTTGGCATCCAGTCCATGTGATGCATGATATCATTCGAAACAGAGCCAGCTTTAATTTTACCCGGCCAACGTACCATCGCAGGAACTCGGTACGCACCTTCCCAGTTGGTATTTTTCTCTCCACGGAATGGCGTTGTACCTGCATCTGGCCACGAGTTCATGTGTGGGCCATTATCGGTGGAGTAAAAGACGATTGTGTTGTCTTTAATACCCAAATCATCCACTTTTTTCAGTAGCTGACCTACATGGTTATCATGCTCGACCATACCATCTGCATACTCGCTGATACCTGTTTTTCCAGAGTTCTCTTCTTTCACATGAGTACGGAAGTGCATACGAGTTGCGTTCCACCAGACAAAGAAAGGTTTTTCAGCCTTGACGGCACGATCCATAAAGTCGAGTGCCGCATCTAACGTCTCTTCATCCACGGTTTCCATGCGCTTGCGAGTTAGAGGTCCTGTATCCTCAATTTTGCCATCAGCGTACGAACGGATAACGCCGCGCGGACCGAACTTTTTACGAAACTCAGGATCTTTAGGATAATCGACGTTTTCTGGCTCCTCCTCGGCGTTCAAGTGATAAAGGTTGCCAAAAAATTCATCGAAGCCGTGATTAGTAGGAAGGTGCTCATCTTTATCACCTAAGTGGTTTTTACCAAATTGCCCTGTCATATAGCCCATCGGCTTCAGCATTTCGGCAATGGTTGCGTCCTCTTCCTTCAAGCCAAGATCAGCACCTGGAAGCCCCACTTTACTCAAACCTGTTCTAAGAACGGTTTGGCCCGTAATGAAAGTAGAACGGCCCGCTGTACAAGATTGCTCACCGTAATAGTCAGTGAACATCATGCCTTCTTTGGCGATACTATCTATATTTGGTGTTTTGTACCCCATCAAACCAAACGTGTAAGCACTGAGATTGGACTGGCCAATATCATCACCCCAAATGACGAGAATATTTGGTTTCTCTGCTGCGATACTGCTACTTGTCGCACCGATTAAAGCGGCGGCAAGAATCGCTAATCGGCGTTTAACGCCATATTTCGCTGTCATATAAACCTCTGTGTGTATTAGAAAAGTGCTTCCTGCAACAGAATGTATAGTTCACAAATAGCGGATAAGCGAATTTACTAAATGAGAATTCTTTCTATCTTTGCCTAACATTACACCGTTATTTGTCGCTAATACGCACTCCAATAGCACTTTAGTTCAGAGCGCCATCGCACCATTCATCACTACTGTTAATCTCAAATATTAAGATTGTCTACGCATATCACAGTGCTCATAAAGTACCTGATTGCTTTTATATAAATATTAATGATAATACGTTTTACTACTATTAATAATTAAGGTACCCGTGTGCTTGACTCCAAGGTTTCAAATGGAAAAACTTCCCAATGCCAACACAACGGCGTTCACCATAATGATGAGGAGCTATTACTAGATAAGCGCACTCACTCTGTGGTACTCAATTACTTGCCAAACAAGAAATCTGTTCAGTTAACAAGCATTCAATTTAAGCTGCTGCAAACTCTCACTCACCATCAAGATCAAGTACTTAGTAAGCATTTTCTTTACGAAACAGTACTAAAACGTGAATTTACTGAACATGATCGAGCACTCGATATGCACATGAGCAGAATGAGAAAGCGTCTAGTTCACGAAGGCGTTCCAACAGACAGAATTCAGACAGTCCACCGCCAGGGTTACATTTTCAAGCGCTCAGACAATCAACAGAAAAATTAACGCTAATTGACCCAACTTTTGGTAATTGACCGCTTATTTTGCTTTAATTAATGCAAATTCTAATCACGTAAAATAACTCAATGAATTTGCGCTTAATTTTTACACTTTGCATTGCTACTTTGTTTGCCGGCTGTGCAACCTATGCTGGTCTTAACTATGACCAACTGTTTGGTCCACAGCTCGTGCGTGAACGCACAGTTGACGTGGAAACCCCTCAAGCAAACTTCTTCCAAAGCGAAGTTAAACCCATTATGGATAACCGCTGTGTCGTCTGCCACGCGTGCTACGATGCACCATGTCAGCTTAAGCTCTCTTCTGTTGAAGGCATTGACCGTGGTGCGAGTAAAGCACTGGTATATGAAGGAACAAGACTCACAGCCGCAGTACCAACACGCTTATTCGAAGATGCAGAAACAACCCAAGAGTGGCGCGATGCGGGTTTTCATCCGGTTCTCAACGAACGTGATCAAAGCATGGCAGCCAACATTGACGCAGGCCTTATCGCACGTTTGCTACAGCAAAAAGAGCGCCACCCATTGCCTGACCAAGTCCAGTTAGAAGGCTTTGACTTTTCGATAGACCGAGAGCAAACCTGTCCAACGATTGAAGAATACGAGCAATACGAAAAGGATAACCCAACCTGGGGCATGCCTTTTGGTATGCCAAATCTATCAAACAGTGAATACCACACTCTCATGACTTGGTTGGAAAACGGCGCAATAATGAACGTTCACCAACCTGTTAGTGAGAATGAGCAAGCGCAAATAGATAAGTACGAAACATTACTTAACCACTCTGATTTGAAAAATCAGCTGATGGCTAGGTATATATATGAGCATTTGTTTTTATCTCATCTCTACTTTTCGGAACTCGATGAAGATCCCCGATTCTTCACGCTCGTCCGCTCTGCGACACCACCAGGACAGCCCGTCAAACGTATTTCAACGCGTCGCCCGTACGATGATCCAGGGGTTGAACGTGTGTTTTATCGAATTATTCCAGAGCAAGGGACCATAGTAGATAAAACTCACATGCCATTCGCGTTAAACAAGCAACGCATAGAGAACTGGAAAACTTGGTTTATTGATGCTGATTACATGGTTAGTCAGCTACCGAGTTATGAACCAGAAGTTGCTGCAAACCCGATGACATCATTCATCGACCTTCCAGTGAAGTCGCGCTTTAAGTTCATGCTAGATAATGCACAAAATACAATAATGGCATACATCAAAGGCCCAGTTTGTCGTGGCCAACTGGCATTGAATGTTATCAATGATCGCTTTTGGGTGTTTTTCCTTGATCCAGATAAAGCAGACATCCCAGAAGTAAATGAGTTTTACCGATCTCAGGCTGATAATCTAAAACTACCGGCAGAACAAGAGAGTAACACGCTACCTGTTACCAACTGGGTCAAGTACGCGCGCCAGCAAGCTCGCTACCTAGAGGCTAAATCTGAGTTCACTAATAACTGGTTTAAAGAAGGTGAAAACCTATCCACCGATGTAATTTGGGATGGTAATGGCACCAACCATAATGCGGCATTAACGATATTCCGCCATTTTGATAGTGCTTCTGTTGTTCAAGGTTTAGTTGGTGAGCAGCCTAAAACAGTGTGGATTCTTGACTACGCGTTACTAGAGCGTATCCACTATTTGCTTGTTGCTGGGTTTGACGTTTACGGTAACTTCGGCCATCAGCTCATGACACGAATGTTTATGGACTTCTTGCGTCTAGAAGGCGAAAGTAACTTTATCTCGTTGTTACCCGCCGATATGCGCCATGAACTTCAATCTAGCTGGTATAAAGATCAAAGCCCGCAGTTGAGTGACTTTTTACAACGAAATGTGAAGCCGTTTAACCAACCAACCAGCGTTCAGTATAAGAGTGACGATCCAAAAACGGAGTTGGTGGAGTTGTTGAGCGAACATGTTTCAGATGTGCTTCTGCCTCGCTACGAAATTCAAGACACGGCTCTTTCTGCGAGTAGTGAAAAGCAACTAAAACGTATTGACCACGTTCGTGGTGAAGGCCTAAAAACCGTTCCGCAAATCACTATGCTTATGGTGAGAAGTCAATCAGGGGAAGATGAACTGTTCACCTTACTTCACAACAATGCACACACAAACATCTCTAGCTTGTTTGATGAAGAAAGTAACCGTGACTTTGCTAACGATGATATGACCATTGTACGCGGCGTTGTGGGAAGCTACCCTGCGGCATTTTTCTCGATCAACGAAAACCAAGTAAAAGATTTTGTCGATCAATTTAGTGCCATCCAAAACGAGTCCGATTACGTTAAGTTATTGGATAATTTTGCGATTCGTAGAAGCTCAGAAAAATTCTGGTCATTTAGCGATCGTTTACACAATTGGTACCGTACAAAACAACCGATCGAATTTGGATTACTTGACTATAATCGTTTTGAGAATCGATGATGATTTAAGGGGGTTCTCATGGGTATCCGAGATAACATTGCCGCTCTTGAACAACAGATTTACGTTGCTTGTTCTGAGGGAGACTACGAAACGGTCAATATGCTTGAGCATCAACTCGAATACTTGCGTGGCAAAGTGGAACATCCTTTTGATGATGACCCTTATGCCCTAGACACTCGATTCGAGTGGGAAGATGACATGACCGAATAGAAAAAACCTCCGGAAAGCCGGAGGTTTTTTTATTTTCAATGCTCGATGGATTACTTCGACATTAACTCATCCAGAGCTTGAATTGATGCAGACACTTGAGAAACTAAATCATCTTTAGTCGCATTATAGGTATCTAGAGGTTGAGGCGCGGCTTCAATTGCTTGGCAAGCGTTCATTAGCGCAGTTAGTCCTAAACTTCCCGCGCTGCCCTTTAATTTATGGGCAAGGTTCTTTACTTCTTTACTATCATTGTCCTCAGCAGACGCTTGCAGCTTGCTTAATACATCGGTGCTGGTGGCTCTAAACAGATTAATAATGTGCAACATCTTATCTCTGCCCAAGATTTTCATATCGGACTCAATCACGCTCGGATTAATGATAACCACATCGGGTTCCTTTGTTTTAGGTGCTTGAACGACCTTTGATTGTAGCTCTTGTTCTTGAGGCGAAATTTGATCAAACGGGGTACAGTCGGCATTTTGTGGCAACAACAACGGCTTTCCGTCTAGCGCATCCAGAATCAATGCCGCGAGTGCCTCTTTTGCCAATGGCTTAGGCAAGTATCCGTCAAAACCAGCGGCTAGATAGCGCTCAACTTCTTCCGCAAAAACGTGCGCAGACACTGCAATCATTGGCGTGACGGCAAGCGCTTTATTGGCCGGCTTATCACACTCAATCCGCTTTAAGCGTTGGATCAACTCAGTTCCATCACAATCAGGGAGGTTGATGTCGACCAAAGCGATATCAAAATCTTGTGTGCTGATCAGTTGCTCTGCTTGTGAGCCGTTTTCTGCCATCACGACTTGATGCCCCATGCTTTCTAGAAAACCTTCCGCGACCACTCGGTTGACTTCATTATCTTCTACCAGCAAGACCTTTGCTTTCACTTTGCAACGTGCGGTTGCCACGGTTCCTGTTTCAACAGGTTCGCTTTCCTCTAACGGAATAGAGAACCAGAATCGGCTACCATTTCCCTCTTCGGAATCGACTTCTAAAACACCGCCCATCGCTTCAATGATTCGCTTACTGATAGCAAGTCCAAGCCCCGTGCCTCCAGTTTGGCTCATCCCACCTTCAGCTTGCGTGAAGGCATCAAACAACGTTCTCTGGTATTTTTTGGCAATTCCTATTCCAGTGTCTGATACTTCAATCAGGACTTGCGACTCGTCCTCTGGGTTCAGGCTAACGTAGATATCAATTTCTCCTTCGTCAGTGAACTTAATCGCGTTACCAACAAGATTGTTCAGCACCTGACTGATTCTGGTGACATCCCCTTTCCAGTAGCGACTAACATCACTTTCAATATGGTAGGAGAACAGCAGCTTCTTCTCTTGTGCTCGACTGTTCATTAACTGGAAAGTGTCCTCCACCATTTGGTGTAAATCAAAGCCCATGTGACGAATTTCTAAATGCCCCGCTTCAATCTTGGAGTAATCCAGTACATCATTAAGGATCGCGAGCAACGTTTTACCACTACGATTAATGATTTCCGCATAACGCTTTTGAATTGGGTTGAGGCCTGAGTCAATCAACAAGCGTGCTGTCCCCAACACTCCGTTCATTGGCGTTCTTATCTCATGGCTCATCGTCGCCAAGAAAGCCGATTTTGCTCGGCTCGCTTGCTCTGCTTGCTTGCGAGCTTTAGCGTGATTCAAAACCTCTTCATTCAAACGGCGGTTTGCTTGTTTTAACTGCGAGGTGCGCTGCTCAACGAGCTCTTCTAAATGCTCTTTATGCTCCTCAAGCTCTCGCTTGGCTTGAGCTTCACCCTCTGCTACCACTTTTAGTGCTTGCGCGGTATTACGAGCCGTGATGATGGCCTGCCCCATATGCGCCAACTCATCTTTGCCTTTCACTTCCAACTCAACCGCTAAGTTACCCTGTGCCACAGACAGTAACGCAGCGGAATATTCCGCTAACCGCTTCACAACAGAAAGGTACACCACACGCCATAAAATCAGCACCAATACAATCAAACCAACAATTGAAATAACGGTTAGAGACCACTGAGCGAATTTCAGTGTGCTGGTCAATTGGTCTACAGCGACGGTAGTGGTTTTGTTTGAATCATCAACCAATTTGTTGACCGTGCCATTAAGCTCTGAGAACAACTCTAATGTATTTTGCATCAGTTGTTGTGACTGTTCGTTATTCTCGTATTGCTGCATCAGTATAGAAAATACGACCTGACGCTTACCAAGCTCTATGAGCAGTTGGCTCATTTGCTTAGAGCGCGTAGGATCTTCCACAGCGAGTACACGGCGTTGCATGATTTTGAGGTTGCTATCGAAATCACTTTGAACCTGTTGAATTCGCTCAATATTCGTTAATGTCCGAGCCTCTTCAATCTGATTCAACATTTTAAAGGCCAACAAGTGCAGTTCATGCAATCGCTCAGTCAGATCAAGATCGACCTCCACCAGTGCATCTAGCGCCTGATAAACTTGCGATTTTTTATTCGATTCTAATAAGTCATAAATATGCGTGACGTTAGCAACAGCAATGGTGCTTGTATTCTGAACTTGCGTACGAGTTAGTTGTTCTAGCTCTTCACTGAGCAGACGCATTTCTTCAACACGAGTATCTATCTCTTTTGCAAGCCACAGCTTTTTTTCAACCGAAACACCGAGTTCTGCCAAATTGTCGATAACGTTCTGGACGTTATTCTCTAAAGCTTCTAACAATTGAGAATCGAACGACTCGCTCCCGAGCTCCTTGATGTGAGTGAGTAAAGACTCGAGCTGTTCGAACAGCACTCGCCCTGACTCCTTTCTTTCCTGTTCGTTTCTTGCGTTCGACAACATTTGTACAGACGAAATAATACGAGTACTCAACTCAGAGACTTGCCTCGCCTCAATCATGGCGGGAATCGCAGAATCCACGACATTTCTTTCGGTTTTGGCAACCAAAGAAAATCCAGACACACCAATAAGTGCCGATAACATGACCAGTATTGCCATCGCAATGAAAGACAACAAAAGTTTACGACCGATGCTTGCAGTTGCTAGCAGCATATTTTCATGACCTTAATGTTCGTGTTCAGCGACATATTACGTTATATTTTGCAGTGTTTACTTAATCTATGCCAACGAACTTCATTTCATGGTTAAAAATCAACACGCATTTCGCACATTTTTCAAACATTCTGCAGCCACTTTAACCCTCGTTGCTTCTTTGCCAGCGGTTGCCGCAGAGAAAATATGTGCAATATACCCTCACCTAAAGGATTCATACTGGTTGTCAGTAAACTATGGAATGGTGTCCGAAGCGAAAAGAGAAGGTGTCGAGCTACGAGTCCTTGAAGCGGGCGGCTACCCAAACAAAACCCGTCAAGAACAACAACTCGCACTGTGTAACCAATGGGGAGCAGATGCGGTTATCCTTGGGACCGTGGACCCACAGGCTTACGAGCACTCACTTAAAAATTGGGTGGGGAATACTCCCGTTTTTGCTACTGTGAACCAACTCGACTTGGATGAAGAACAAAGTGAGTTGCTAAAAGGGACTGTTGGTGTTGACTGGCATTGGATGGGATACGAAGCGGGTCAATATTTGGCAGCTCGCCATCCAAAGGGGTCAGGAAAAACCAACATTGCCTTACTTTTGGGGCCGCGAACTCGTGGTGGTACGAAACCCGTTACTGCCGGATTTTATGAAGCGATACAAGGAAGTGATATCAACATTGTTGACTCATTTTGGGCAGACAACGACAAGGAGTTACAACGTAACCTAGTTCAACGTGTGATCGATATGGGAAATATAGATTACATTGTTGGCAGTGCAGTGGCGATTGAAGCGGCCATCAGTGAGCTGCGCAGTGCCGGCAAAGCTGAGGAGATCGGTTTAGTTTCTGTGTACTTAAGTCATGGTGTATATCGAGGCCTGTTACGTAACAAAGTGCTCTTCGCACCAACAGATAAAATGGTGCAGCAAGGTCGGCTTTCCGTGATGCAAGCAACGCATTACTTAAGAGGGGAAGCGTATGACAAACATGCCTCACCAACCATCAAACCACTGACTCCGAAGACGCTTCATGATGACACGATCGAAGAATCGTTATCTCCGTCAGAATATAGGCCGACATTCCGTGTTAAGGCTGTTGATTGAAAGACCAAAAACGTGTTCTATTGAGTCACAACAATTTTAAAATCATACAAACGGAAACATCTTGATGCAAAAAACCATTCGTACCATGCCAACCCATAAACATGTGGCTTTGGTTGCTCACGACAACTGCAAACCTGAGCTACTTCGCTGGGTAAAAGAAAACAAAGAAAAGCTACAGAGTCACTTCCTTTACGCAACTGGCACGACAGGACACATGCTGAGTAAAGAAACTGGACTTGCGATTAAGAGCATGATCAGTGGTCCGATGGGCGGTGACCAACAACTAGGCGCTCTCATTTCAGAAGGCAAAATCGACGTTCTCGTTTTCTTTTGGGATCCACTGAATGCCGTACCTCACGACCCAGACGTTAAAGCGCTTCTTCGTATTGCTAGTGTTTGGAATATTCCTGTAGCAACGAACCGAGCCACCGCTAAGTTCCTGTTTAACTCCCCTCTTCTTGAGCAAGAAGTAGACATCGAAGTACCGGATTACGAAGCCTATCTTGCTGAGCGCATGTAAGCTTTGATGCCAACCAAATAAAGCAAGGGCGATACCAAGTATCGCCCTTGCTGTTTTTAACATTCTAAACGTTGCATTTAACGGGAAGTCACGATGGGATAGTCACCATTAACGAGCTCTTGAACGAATGCAGATCCCGCGCCAGTATGCGTGATCCAAACCTTCTCTTTCGCACGTGTAATCGCCACGTAAAATAGCCTGCGCTCTTCTGCGTAAGGGAATTTGTCTTTGGACTCCGTCAACGCACCATCAATGTGAATTTGCTTCTTCTTAGCGGGGAATTGCCCCTCATCCACAGAAAGAATAATCACAAAGTCTGCTTCGCGTCCTTTACTCGCATGGCAAGTCATAAAGCGAATATCGAGATTAGGGAAACGTCGCAACCAATCGTCGAACAAATCGGGCTTATGATAATGGTTACGTCCTAGCAATAAAACTGACTTGGTTTGCTTGGCTTGTTGATTCAAGTGATCCAAGATCTTTTCCACTTGATTGCTCGGCGCGGTATGTACGCTCTTCTGCTTGCGTTGTTTGTGGCTGTTTAGTGTTTTCGGCAACTGCGATGGGTTTTGCTGCACGAATGTATTCGCTACATCACCAATCTGATTGTTGAAACGATAAGTTGTATCTAAGTGATGAACGGTTGAGTGAGCAAAGCGTTCTTTAAAACCAGTGATAAGATCGACATCCGCTCCTGCAAACTGATAGATAGCTTGCCAATCGTCGCCAACAGCAAATAACGTCGCACCTGCTTGTTTCTGAGTGGATTCACACAGTGCTTCAATCAATGCCAGACGGTCTGGAGAGATATCTTGATACTCATCGACCATAATAAAGCGCCATGGCGAGACAAACTTTCCTTTATTCACATAATCTGTCGCACGACTGATCATGGTTGGGAAATCCACTTGGTTGCTTTCTTTAAGCATTTTCTGCCACGCTGTAAAACATGGCCAGCATAAGGCGAGTTCACTATTTAAACGCGTATAGTCTTGGTGGTTTACGAGCTTTTCTTGTACTTGCTTTTTGGTCAACCCTACCGCCGCTAAATGAGACAGCTGCGAATCTAGCCAAGCGATCAGTTTTGGATTTTCTGAATGGCTTCCTAACTCATCATCCCCTTTTAGGTACGCAATCGGCCATTTGTCTAAATGTTTTTGCCAACGTTTAAAGTTGGTGGGTGTCATCCAATGTTTTTTCAACCAGTCTACACACCATGCCGTTCGTTGATTTTCGTCCAACGCTAAAGGGCTAATTTCGACAGGTTGCTGTTCGACTTGTTTAAGAATATACAAGCCCAACTGATGGAATGTGTTGACGCGCACACCGTCTGCCGCCATGCCCACTTTATCTACTAAGCGTTCTTTCATTTCAGTCGCCGCATCACGACCGAACGCTAACATGAGAAGCTCTTCTGCTTGAGCCTGATGGCTTTGCAACAAATAGGCAACTCGTGCGGTTAAAACGCTGGTTTTGCCCGAGCCGGCACCAGCAAGAACTAAGTTGTGGTCGTCGTTGAGTAATACCGCATATTGCTGGGATAAATTCAAAGGAGAGGATTCAATTTGATTAAACAGCACTTCCCAATTTGGACGTTCTGCTTCTAGCCAATCGCGATTACGCTCACCAAGCGCCTCAGAGGTATCAATGAGCCAAGGCTCTATTTGCGACATACGATTCGGCATTCGCATTTTGGCTTCTTCTAGGGTGGTTTTCATCTCGCTTAACTCTTGGTTAAGACTTTCAACCCAGGAGACCACTTGAGAATGCGATAAGTAAGCAGGCAAGTGCTTTAGTTTGTAAAGCTCTTCTTCCCACTTAGGTAGATACTCAGCCAGTTTTCGGCACTGAGTGTTGTGCCATTCTTGATACTGACGAACAGCTTCAAGAGCAAACTTACGGCATTGTGGCCACGGTAGTCCTTGTACTAGCCAACTTTGTTGTTTGCCTTCGTGCTCATGAGCAAAAAACTGCAAAGAGCTCCATAACAACCCACGCTTTACGCTAACTTTGCCATTCCAGATCGTAAAAGGAATATGTTCTTCACTGCCTATTGAGCTTAATAAAACACTGTTCTCTTTTATTTCGACGTGATGGTACTCATTTTGAATAAAAAACTGTGCTTTGCTAGTGGCAGTGAGCTGCATGAAACGTGCGCCTTTTAATTTAGAAGTTGTCGATTTATATCATTTTAAGGCGCCAAATTGTAGCAATGGCGAGCACCTAAGTAAGCATCTTCTTTTATTCTTTAATAAAATTCACATTACTGTCGATTTAGTAACCTAAAGCTCATTCTATTTGAAGCTGACTTTACAATTATAGACACATTGCGTGGCTGCTTTAGTATAAGTCAATGACATCCCTGTTGATTTTATCAGCAACAACGAATTTTTCTTAAAGTAAATCATAAACGCGCTATAGTGGGTTTGGTAGTATTCCCCCGTTCTTCATCGGAAACATAAGGCGCATTGTGCAAGCAACTTCTAAATTTCGGCTCTATTGGGCAAACAAGACCATAAATTACAGCGTTCTTATCCTAATCACCTTACTGGGTGTAGTTATCCCGACTTGGTACTTCGAGCAAAACACGCTGATCACGCCGCTAATACTGGGCGTTATTGCTGCTGCTTTGGCAGAGAGTGATGATAGTTTCACTGGGCGCATCAAGGCGCTGATTCTCACCTTTCTCTGTTTTGCGCTTGCTGCTTTTTCAATTGAAATCTTGTTCGATACCCCATGGGCTTTTGCGTTGGGATTATTTATCTCAACCTTCGGCTTCATCATTCTTGGGGCGATAGGTCCTAAGTACGCGAGTATTGCTTTTGGTTCGTTGCTGATCGCTATTTATACTATGCTTGGCGCACATGAAAGCACCAACATTTGGTTTCAGCCACTACTGCTTTTGACTGGTGCCGCCTGGTATTACTTCATGTCCATGATTTGGCAGATATTTTGGCCCCTTCAACCGGTGCAACAAAGCCTAGCCAATGTGTTCTTCCAAATGGCGAATTATCTTGATGCGAAAGCCAAGCTTTTTCACCCTGTGACCAACTTGACGCCACAACCGCTGCGGATTGAAGCTGCAAAATGCAATGCTGCCACGGTTACGGCACTAAACGTTTGTAAAACCACATTACTTAACCGATCGAAACGGGGTCACATTGATGGGCCTAGTGACCGATTTTTAAATATTTATTTCATCGCTCAAGACATTCACGAACGAGTCAGTTCTAGCCATTATCGCTATCAGGATTTAGCGACCGAATTTGAACGTTCTGATGTGCTGTTTCGTTTTAAATATCTTTTGGAGTCTCAAGCCCAAGCGTGTCGTGATATTGCACTAGCCATTCAGCTAGGAAATGAATACTCCCATACCGATCAATCTATTCTGGCATTAGCTGAAGTACAAAACTCTCTTGCTTATCTAGAAGAACAAAAGCAAGGGCACTGGAAACGTCTTCTGATGCAGTTAACATATTTATTCAATAACTTAGCGACGGTAGAAAAACAGCTTAATAACATTAACAACCCAGATGTTGAAGGCCTCGAAGAAGATACCCTCGCCGATACCAACCCACACACGCTAAAAGCGATGTGGCAGCGTATATCAGCAAATTTACACAAAGATTCGATGCTGTTTCGGCATGCATTACGTATGTCAATTGCCTTAACGATTGGCTATGGAATCATTCAAATATTCAACATCGACCGAGGTTACTGGATACTCTTAACCACTTTATTCGTATGCCAACCGAACTACAGTGCCACTCGCCAAAAATTGACGGCGCGAGTAATAGGTACATTAGCTGGTTTGTTGATTGGTGTACCATTGCTGACTTTTTTCCCTTCTCAAGAAAGCCAGTTAGTATTTATCGTTATCTCTGGTGTAATGTTTTTCGCCTTCCGGATGAACAACTATGGGTACGCGACTGGTTTTATTACACTGCTCGTCCTCTTCTTATTTAATCAACTAGGTGAAGGTTACGCAGTTGTCCTTCCTCGACTAGCAGATACCCTCATCGGGTGTGTGCTTGCAGTAGGAGCTGTATTAGTTATTTTGCCCGACTGGCAGTCGAGAAGGCTTCACAAAGTTATGTCGGATGCGATAGAGGCGAACAAGCAGTATCTCGATCAGATCATTGGTCAGTATAGAATCGGCAAGAAAGACAATTTGAGTTACCGTATCGCTCGCCGCCAGGCCCACAATAATGATGCCTCACTCTCTTCTGCGATTAGTACGATGCTGGCGGAGCCTGGCAAATATCGCGCAGCTGTTGATGAAAGTTTTCGCTTCCTAACGTTAAATCACGCAATGTTGAACTATATTTCTGCATTAGGCGCGCACAGAACTCGCATCGAAGATGAGTCAATTCATAAACTCGTTTTAGATGCTCACCGTTGTATTCATCAGCATCTGGATGTACTTCATAAACAGCTTCACCAGCATTGTGAGGAGTGTGACCTATCTAATATTGATGATGCTGGACTCGAGCAACGCTTAAACGAATGGCGCGATGAAGACGACAGCTCTGCCCGCATGGTATTGCAGCAACTTCATCTTATCTATCGCATGCTCCCAGAGCTTCATTCACTTGCTAGTAAGTTTGCCGTCAGGGTAAGTTAGTAACATTCAAACCATATGTAAGAGGGAAGCGCTATATCGCTTCCCTTTTTCTTTTTACGTTTCCATCTACCCCAAAGTGGGTAATTATGTACCTTCTTAGGAAAAATCTGACGTATCACTTAACACACCTTGACAATATTCGGACAAAAAGCAATCGATCAAATTCTAATCTATTTTGGTTGAATAAATATATTGTATCCAAAGGATGAAGAATTTCGGGCAACGACGGATAAACCGAATCACGACGAAGGTATTGAGATGAACGCACAACAATTTAATGAACTTAAGCAAAAGCTCAGTGATTTAACGGCAAGTCAGTTAAAGTCATTACAAGGTGAGATCAGCGTGAAACTAAATAAAGCGCAAAAACCGGTTCTATCTGGTGAAGAAAGAGAAATGCTTGCCAAACTGTTTGCCTAATCAAGTCATTGATATAAAACACTTGAACGTTTTATAAACTCCACCTATGCTCTCACTATCATAATGTTGGGAGTAGTGATATGCCTGTATCGGGAATTCAATCTGGATACCACATCGTTCAGATGTCACAACAAATGGCCGAGAAAGCTGCACATGGCATTAGCAATAATGTAAGTAAGGTAAAAGAAGAGCTTTCTGATCACAACATCGATTTAGCTGCGGTTGCGGATGTCGCAATAACAGCCTCAACACCTAGCCTTCCCTCTCAAAAAGTTGAATCTCTCATCAACCTCGCACAAGCCGCTGGTTATAACCGAGTTGGCGCGTCTGTCATAGAGAAAAACAATGAAATCATTGGCAGCTTGCTAGACATCCACGTTTAGGCAATTTAACGTCAAATTATCGCTATTTTAATTTCCAACTATCACTATAACGTCGTAACAAGATAACCCCTTTGCTTCGCTCTTTCTTTCTATTTCGATTCAAATACTCCTGTTTAAAATCAAGCTTTCCCGAAAAAAATGGGCGGCTTATCAGAGCCGCCCATTTTTGTGTTGTATACAGGTTTATCCGTTATCAATAACACCGTTGTTGAGCAATGACTCTACAATCTCGTTGGAGCTGAGACCGTTGAAGTCGATTGAAGTACCTAAGTTTTCCACGACAATAGTCTGTTGAACATTTGCATCCGTCGTAATGTTCAGAGAAACACTTTCCGTCGATGCATCGTAGTCTGCCGAAATGTGACCAAGCAGATCATCCATGTCGATCATTGAGTTATTGAGATCAGAGATAACTTCACGTAAATCGATACTGTCTTCGTTAACAGTGAAGTCAGTAATGGTATCCACTGCCCCTTCATCAACGGAATCTACCGTCCACTTGAAGATATCGCTGCCGTCTCCACCCGTTAAGATATCTGAGCCTAAGCCACCGATAAGCACGTCATCACCATCACCACCCAGAATAACGTCGTCACCGTCTCCACCAATCAAGTTGGTACCTGTGTCTCCGCCGACTAAATAGCTGTCGTCCACTGCGGTTGACTGGTCAATATCGTCGCTATCACTACTCACATCCAAACTAATTTGGACAGGTGAAGACTGCGCTTCATCGCCATTAGATTCCGTTGATATCGCCGTAAGCGAAATATCGTAAGAACCGACATCAATACCACTGTTAGTATCTGTTGCGACAATTTCTAGCGTATCAATTTCATCGCTTGGTACTGTCCAAGTGGTACCATCGAAGCTAATGCCTGATGGAGAAACGCCACTTGTTACCTCAGCACTAGCTGGTACGCCCGTTAGCTCCAAAGACAGCACCTCGTCAATATCAGTAAGCGCCGCCATGATTCCGACAATCGCTAAACCTTGACTGCTCGCGGTTTGGCTAGCCGCAATTTGACGAATGTAATTAAACTGAGGATTGATACTCAATGTAGGTGCATCAGCTACAGGTGTCACATTGATAGTGAAGTCTTGATTCGCTTCCAATGCGGTACCCGATGCATTTTCGAAGTACACGCCGTTGTCTTCGACTTTCACCGATAAAGTGATTGAAGCTGCGTTGACATCTCCTGCATCCACAAATACCCCCTCAGAAGCGTCTGTTGCTCCAAGAACGGAGTTAATATTATCTGGTGTGCCCATTAGGGTGATTTCACCAGCCATCCCCGCCCCAACAGTCACACCACTACCTGCTGGCGGCTCGACACGAAGGTCGCCCTCGGTAACTGTAAGAGTCACGGTCATGCTTTCATTTGCTTGTGCGCCCGCAAAGTCGACGTCACTCACACTAATACCCGTTATTTTCTGGCCATTGGCTTCGTTGATCGTATCCGTTACCGACGTTGCAGTGATTTCAGGTGCGTCATTGGTCGCTTCAACATTCAACACTGCTGTGCCCGCGATTGTAATTGGGTCTGGAGCGCCGTTAGTGGTTCCGTCATCTGTGATTTCATAAGTGAAATTAACGTCACCAAAGAAATCTGCTGCGGGTTCAAACGTCCACTCTGTCGCACTCACTTGAGTCAGCGTGCCGGAAGTTGGGTCCACTAACGCAACATTATCGACGGTCAAGTTGTCTGACTCAGGATCACTTGCGTTGCTCAGCAACTCAGTAGCCGTAATAGTTACCGAACCACCATCTTCTTCGGTACTACTCAACGTTACCTCTGATGTTACCGGTGCATCGTTCACCTCAGTGACTTCGAAGGTCGCCGTTCCTGACACCGTTTGAGGATCTGAAACACCGTTCGTTGTACCGTTGTCGGTAATGTCGTAGGTCAAATCGACCTTGCCGTTGTAGCCAGGCGCAGGAGTAAATGACCATGTACCTGTTACGTTGTCGAAATCCAATGTGCCGCTGCTTGGATCAACCAACTGGACATTGCTCACCATCAAGGTGTCGTTTTCAATATCAGACGCATTCGCCAACAAATCAGCTTGGGTAATATCAACCGCCGTACTGTCTTCTGCGATATCAGAAAGTGTCACTTCAGACGTCGTTGGAGCATCATTGACTTCCGTTACGTTGAACGATGCGCTGCCGTTAACCGATTTAGGATCGGATGCACCATTTGTCGTGCCATCATCTGTAATGGTGTACGTGATTTCAACTGGACCGTTGTAATCTGGTGCTGGGGTAAATTCCCACTCTCCCGTGCCACTGTTGAAAGTAATGCTGCCCGAATTCGGATCCGTTAACTGAACATTGCTGACCGTGAGGTTATCGTTCTCTACGTCTGTCGCATTCGCAATAAGATCCGCTTCAGAGATGGAGAACACACCACTGTCTTCTTCAATATCCGGTAGCGTCACTGGCGTAGTTTCTGGGGTATCATTCACCGCTGTTACTTCAATATTGAAGCTGCTGCTGTTGGTATTTAGGGTGTCATCTACCCCACCAATTACGATACCTTCATTACCTTGGTCATCGACTGTCACGTCCACCTGAACGTCACCAAAGAAGTTCAGCTCTGGGTTAAACTCAATCAGACCGTCTGCAATGGCATTGTTTAGATCGGCCACTGTGCCTTTCAGTTCAACGGAGTCCGTACCATCACCGCTCACGGTTAGGTTGTAAGTAGCGATGAGCGTTGGATTAAGCTCCAAGATACCGCTGTCGACGTTCACATTGAGTACGTATTCAGCATTCGGATCATCGAGTACGGCATCAATATCGGTAATGCTGAAACCATCAAGCAGCATTGGCGTATCTTCTGGTGTTTCCACATCCACGGTATTGACGAACTCTGGACGATCGTTCACTGCTTCAACATCAACAGTGACATCAAACTCCTCTGCGGAGCCCAAGCTTTGACTGCCATCGAGCCCAGTATCAACGGCTTGCACTTTGAAATGCAGCGAACCATCCCATGAGTTATCGTTGCGATCACCAGAATTAAACACCACTTGATCCAAGTCTTGAGCATTGATTTCTAAGACAAAAACGCCGCCGCCTTGGTCAGTAAATACTGTCCCATCAGGTAATGAAACGCTCGCCCCATCAGGGACATTTGAGACCTCAACTCTCAGCGTCTCTGGATCATTTTCCTGGTAGTTTGCACCATCTCCGATGGACTCTTTGTTATCAACCACTAACGCATTTACATTAATAACAATGTCTTCGCCCTCATTACCTGCAGCCGAAGTGTCGGGGTTCACATCAACATCATCACCAATAGGATTGACAATAAGCGTAAAGTTGTTGTTTCGTTCCGTTGGAACTTGTAGCAACTCCTCTTGAATGAAGACCGTAATACCTATCTCAGCCTCGCCACTAAAGTGTTTTGGCGGTTTAATTTGGATGTCACTCAGGTCAATGGACGTCTGAGTGAGATCTTTTAGTTGAATACTCCATTCGCCCCCACCGTTGTTCTTAACAACATAATCAGAGGAATTGGATTTAACGATAAAATCATCAGGAAGTCCCGTTAACTTGAGTGAAACGAAACTCTCAGAACCGTCATTATCGTTTAGGCTGATCGAAACACCAGAGCCCGATTGATTCAGCGAAATTAAAGTATCTTCGTCACCAATCACCGTGATTGGCTGCGTCGGATCGGCACCTGTAATGGTAATGTCATCAACGACTGGCGTAACTTCAAATGTGACATCGTCAGTGAAGGTTCTTACATCTATATTATCGCCAGAGTTATTCAAGATAGACTGATCAAACACAGCTTCATCAGTAATTTCTCCCTCGATATTAATCTTGACGGTATTTTGGCCACCACCTACGGGGTAATTTTCTTTTGGCTTAAACAGAACATTGTCAAGCGCACCAGCTAAAATCTCAGCTTCATTAAACTCAATACTGGTTCCTAAGCTGTTACCATTGGCATCAACAAACTCACCTAATGTTGTGTCATCAAGCTCTAACTTGATGTTCGTTAGTGTTTCTCGACCACCTTGAGTGTTGTTAAATTGATCGGCAAAATCAACACTTAAGTTAAGCTGGATTAAGCCATCTTCGTAACCGACACCATCCGCCGTGGGAACGTCGTTATTTAGATCAGTTACAGGTTGTTTGTTTGCATCCAAGCCGAAAGTACCAACGATATCTACTTTTACATTCGGTGTGACATCGCTATCCAACGGCTGATCCCCGGCTGAACTCGGAACGTCTGCAACCGGTAAAACCTGAACTGGAAACTGGACATTATTTTCTTTTTCATCACCGGACTCAGTGTCTTTAGTGACGAACCGAATTGGTAATTCGAAATCACCTGAGTAATCTTCTGCCAAGTGCATCGTCAAACCATCAAGGCCAGTAATATTTCCACTCGCATCGATATGGGCTTGGAACACGTATTTGCCATTGACAAAGTCGATATCCGTCCCCGTAATCACCAAACCAGGAGGAATGCCAGGAGCTGAAGGATCGACGATAATAGTCAAGACATCCTCCACGCCATCTGCATTAATCGCATCAACTTTCGACGTTAACTGAGCACCAAGGTTGATAGAATTATCTTCCAACGCTTGAATTTGGACATCATCAGCCACCTGAATCTCTGCCGCTACACTCATTTGCGGTGTGAGAACGGTAGGAAATTCAAGTGTCACATCCGTTTGGCGCATGACCGTCGCATCTTTTTCGTTGCCCAAATCTTCGCCCAAATCATTCACTTCTGCGTAAATGGTTAAGCCAATTTGAGAGAGACCACCGTTATCGCCATCGTCACTGTCATCGTTTGGTGTTAAATCAAGTCCAGACGGCGCTTTAATTGAGAAGTTGTCTTCATTAGTTACTGTCCAACGACCTCCACCTTCATTTAGTGCACCGACGATAACCAATTGGTTGAGGATCTCAGGGTCCACATTGTGAAATTGAACAACAAGTTGAGTCACCACTTCATCTGAAGACGCATCAAACTCTTGATATTTAATGATATGAGCACCAGATTCGCCCCCCATAGAAGTGTTGATCGTAAAGTCAATGTTACCTTGATCGTCTGACTTCACGATATCGGTAGCACCACCACCACTTTCAGTGACAAGCAGACGGGTTTGGTCATCTATTGCCCCCGTATTATCCTCTGGCTCAACGATTGGATTAACTTGGACATTCACCGTACCATTGATGGTTTTCTCAGCGATACCTTCACCGGGATTCGAAGCGTCAACATATTCATGGTCAATCTCTTTCACAGTGACGGTCGTGGTCAAGTCAAAGTCAGTACTTGAATCCTGCTCCAACTGGACTTGAACATAGCCACTTTGAGAGATTTTAGCGGAAAAATCTTGCTCTGATTCACCGGCTTGCGGTGAAAGCGTTAGTGTTCCAGAAACAAGCGTTTGTGCCACACCATCTACATAGACCGTGCTGCCTGGAGGAAATCCAGAGATGGTTACATCACTAAAGAATTCATCGGTATCAGGGCTTTGTACGAGCGTCGGTTTCCAATCGATGTCAAAGCGCGTATCTTCATCTCCCTCCGATCGAACAACGTAGTTATCTTGAGCGTCAATAACGGGTTCGACCTTGATCCTTACCTCTCTTTCAATCACACGACTATGACCATCATTCTCGGTAACAATGATCGTCCCTGTAATCGCAATGTTTTCAGTTGAAGAGGCTTCCGGAATAATTTGAATACCGGAATTAAAATTCAGCCCAGTGATGTTTGCTTCGTAAATCGGTTGACCGTTACCATCATAGCCAACAAAGGTGAGGTCAACGCTTGAGCCGTCTGAATCTACGACACGAACACCGTCGGGGATGTTGGACAGGATAACAGTAATGGCTTCTGAATCATCCTGTGGTCTATCGGCAACTTCACCAGATACAACCGAGAAGTTAAGGTTTACAACACCATTCTCTTCGATAGTCGTCTCTATCCCGGCCACATCTCCGTCTACGAACCGGTTCCAAACGTTCCCCGCGTCAATTAATACCGTGTCTGGTATGTCAGCAACACCTTTTACACCAACGATGACGGTCTTACTGCCCAGTGACAACACATCTTCTGTCGTACCGGTAGACAATGATGCTGTGTCTTTCACAATGCCTTCGACATTGAAAGTAAAGTCATCATTGCTGTGCAACGGAGGAAGAACTTCGACGTTCGCTAATTCAGACTCTGGCACTTCGTAATAAAGTACATTGCCGCCTGAATCGGTCACTTCTACTATCTGACTTGGGTTTGCTGAGTCCAGCCACACCAAAGTAACCCCATCAATTGAGAAGTTAGAAATGCGCACAAATAACGCTTCAGAACCATCTAAGTCCGCTGATGGTTTCATGGTGATCACTTCACTTAATTGGAGTGGGTCGTGATCAGTGACAGGGTCTACCGTATTTTGAGTTCGAGCGTTATCCTCAAACACATTAATTCGATTTACAGTAAAACTACCTTTATCCGCAACTGGGTTTACATCAATAATGATGGTTTCGGTTTCTGAGCGAGCGGTATCTTTCCCAAGCAGTGGATTGTTGTTTTCCGTCGTAATAGCGGTGACATCAATTCTGATTTCGCCCGAGAAGTTATTTATCGGATCAACTTGAACTTCATCAATTCGGCTTGCATCCACCAGATAAACACCACCGGATTTTGGTATCGCACTACCATCTGAATAGACTAACTCTGCGTTACCTTCTCCTTGTGTAAAGACAAGCTCGTACACAATGCCTTCAGGGTTACTAGTGTCTTGGGTTTCAGCCGTGATGTTAAGTGCGACATTGTTTCCATCTTCATCAACCGAGTAGTTAAATTCGCTGCTTGCCGTCCACGTTGCAATATCTGCAACGGCAGCAACTTCAATTTCTAAACGACCATTAATCGTATGATCTGGCGTACCATTGTTAAGAATTTCCACACGGATACGAGGATCGATACCAGAAGCATCGGTTGATGTATGACGATCTGGTACGAAGTACAAGTTATCTAACGAGACAAGCTCACCATTGAATGACTGCTCGACATTTGATGCGTCGAGAACAACCGTATTGCCCACAGATGTTAATTCAATGTAGTTGCCACTGCCGTCTCTGTAGTAGAACGTACCGTTGTGAGTATCAGCATCTCGAATAGTGATGTCACCTAAGCTCTCGTTACGGTCGATATCATGTAAATTGATAACCAAGTCGACTTTCGCAGGGCTAACATCCAGCGTCGACAAGTTGTCCTGAGTATTTGCAGAGTCAACGCCCACAACGACACCATCACGCCCTTGGTCTTCGAACGCAGTAACGGTAGACGTGTCAATTTGCGCATTGCGGTCTCTTATCGAGATATCCACATCGGCATCTGCGATATCGCCATCACCATCGGTTGCAACAACGTTGATGGTGAAATCAATCGAGTCGGTTTCGGTATGGTCAAGATCGTCATTCGGACGGAATGACACACTGCCATCGGTTCGAACAACCAAACGACCGATTTCAGTATCCACTCCGTCAAGAACCTTGTGAACAAATACGACTTGGTCGCTGCCGTTCAAATCGACAGAATCAGAATCAACACCGTTTTGCTTAAAGTAAATGCCTGAATCATCAGCCGAGAATGAAGTCACTTGTGCGCCGTCAGCACCAAGGTCATCATCCCCCTCTACAGGGTCTCGGAATAAACGAACCGTGCGGCTGCCTTGTCCCTCAACACGCGAAATAGATGCATCGTGCAAGGTTGGAACATCATCGGTAATCGTCACTGGTAAGTTAATACCTGCCGTATCACCATCGACATCGGTCGCAAAGACTGGGAGATCAAGTATGAGTGTATCTTCGCCTTGAGTTGAGTGATCTAGCGCACCCTCAAGCGTAAACTTGTAAGAGCCGTCAGCGTTCAAAACTAGCGTGAACACTGAGTTACCATCAGGTGTTTGACCTTGATAAGTAAAGTTGTTGTTGCTTACCGCGGTTTGAACTAACGTCACCGCAAGACCACCTGAAGTTACTCCTGGTATCGGGTTAGAAGTAAGATCCAGCTGATAAGAGACAACGGTATCTGCCCCTTCCACCGTATCGAAATTGCCCGTTGCTTCTAGGCTGTCTTTGTTGGTTGCCTGAGAGCCGTTGGCAAGGTCATCCTCATCAACAGCCAAAGCATCTGCTGATTTAATTTCGGGAATGTCATCAACTACGGTAATTGGAAGATTCAGTGATGATGACGTGTCACCATCAAAGTCTGTTACTGTAATTGGAATATCAATGACAAGGTTGTTTTCACCTTGAACAGCGTCATGGTCGATTGGTCCCAACAGCTCAAATTGGTAGCTGTCATTATTCGCATCAAGAGACAGCGTGAAGATCTTAGTTGATGTGCCAGTAATAACCGCTTCGTAACTGGTTACTCCACCATTCGTGCCTACTAGATTCAACTCGATGCTGCTGCCGTTCGACGTTAAGCCAGACACGACTGCATCGAGGTCTGAAACTTGGTAGCTGACAATCTTGTCTGCACCAGCAACGACTTCAAATCCACCAGTCAATACCGTTGAATCGCTACTTGTCGTGTCAGAGCCACCAGCAAGATCATCTTCATCAACGGTTTGTTGGCTTGAGTCTGTCACTTTCACAATCGCTGGAACATCGTCCACTACTGTGATCGGCAAGGTGATGTTATTGGACACATCACCGTCAAAATCGGTCGCGTTGACAGGGAAGTTGATGACTAACGAGTTTTCATCGTTACCCGCAGGATGATCAAGTGCACCCAACAGTTCAAATTCATAACTGTCTGCTGAACCATTTAGCGTCAGTTTAAAGACGGTGTCCGTCGTACCTTGTACATAAGCTCGGTACTCAATCACACCGTTTGAATTTGAAAACTCAATCAACTCAAGCGGTTGACCACCTGAGGTAAGTCCAGAAACAGGCGACGTTAAGCTATCCAACTGGAAGCTAACGATAGAGTCGGCACCATCAGTAACGTCAAAGTTGCCACCAATGATATTGGATTCTGGCGTGTCGTCTGAACCTTGGCTTGGAATATCATCCTCATCCACAGACAAGGTACTACCAGAGCTAATAGCATCAATGGTTGGCTTGTCATCTACGATGGTCACTGGCAAGGTCGCAGTGATGGTATCGTTGTCGCCATCCGTGATCTTCACAGGTAGATTCAACAAAATCTCATCAGAGTTAACCGCGTGATCTAACTGACCAGATAACTCAAAGTCGTATTTACCATCTTGATGAAGTGTCAACGTGAAGACCGTCACTCCACCCTGAGTTTGTCCCACGTATACAAGCGCGTCAGCAGTTGAAGCGCCAACGTCTTGAGAAAGTGTTACCTCTTCTCCACCCAATTTCAGATACGGGATAGGATTTGAGCTTAGATCCAATTCGAAAGCATCAATACCATCTGCGCTAGTGACTTCGAATTCACCTGATACCGTTAACGACTCTTTAGTACCATCAGAACCAAGAGGTAAGTCATCTTCGTCGACACGTAGACTTTCAATATTGGTAACAACTGGAACATCGTCCACAACGGTAATTGGCAATGTGAAGGCTGGTGAAGTATCACCATCATTATCTGTCGCCGTCACAGGGAGGTTAATAACAATCTCGTTTTGCTGATTACCATCGGGATGATCAAGCGGCTTCTGTAAATCGAACTCGTAGGTGTTGTTCGTTGCATCCAACGTCAGTTCGAACACCACTTCAGCAGGATTGCCAGCGACACCTTGGTATACGTTCACGCCGTTTGCGCTAGAAGACAGGACTAAGGTGATAGCTTCACCATCTGAAGTCAGTGACGCAACAGGCGTGGTCAGGTCACTCAGCTGAATAGAAGCAACTTGGTCAGCACCTTCGGTGATATCAAAAGTACCTGAAATAACAGTATCTTCTGCACTTGCAGCATCCGTACCTGCTGGTAGGTCATCTTCATCAACGGTTTGTTCGCTGCCTGCTAGCAAACCATCAATGGTCGGAACATCATCCACAACCGTAATTGGTAAGGTGATGTTGTTCGACACGTCTCCATCAAAGTCAGTCGCGTTTATCGGTAAATTTATGATCAGTTCATTCTGGCCATCAGCATTTGGATGATCGAGAGGAGCGAGCAAATCGAACGTGTAGCTGTCATCAGAGGCATCGAGGGTTACACGGAATACTGGTGTCGTCGTGCCATCAATACGAGCTTCGTAAACTGAAACGCCACCTGCGTTTGATACTTCAACCATAACCAGAGATTGACCACCAGAGGTCAGGCCTTGTACTGGCGTCGTTAGGTCAGAAACGCTGTACTCGACAATGCCATCAGAACCATCAGTCGCGATGAAGTTACCGGCAATGCTGTTCGACTGTGTACCATCAGATCCGACTGTTGGGATATCATCCTCATCAACCGTTTGCACACTTGTTGCTTCGATTCCACCAAGTGTCGGCTTGTCATCAACGATCTTGACAGGAATTGTCTCAGCAGAGGTATCGCCATCAAAGTCTGTCGCGATGATTGGGAAGTTGAGTGTTAACTCATCGCTATCTACCGCATGGTCGATTGGACCTTCTAGCGTGAAGTTATAAGAGCCATCAGTATTCACTATCAGCGTAAAGACCGCTTCACTACCCGCCGTCGCCTCGTAAGTAAAGCTGCCATCACCATTTGCGCTTTCAGTCAGCGTGACTGCCACGCCTTGTGATGTGAGTCCAGCCACTGGTGTTGCTGAAGCATCAAGCTGATAGCTCACTACTCGGTCAGAGCCTTGTGTGGTGGTGAAGTTGCCATCGATTGAAATCGGGCCAGTCTGATCCGAACCAATCGTGCCTAAGTCATCTTCGTCAACGGTAATCGCATCGACATCGGTAATGGTCGGCTTATCATCCACTATGGTGACTGGGATCGTTTCTGTGGTGGTATCACCATCAAAATCCGTCGCGATGATTGGGAAGTTCAGTGTCAGCTCATCACTGTCTACCGCATGGTCGATTGGCCCTTGAAGCGTGAAGTTGTATGAACCATCCGTATTAACGGTCAGCGTAAATACGGCTTCAGTTCCTGCTGTTGCTTCATAAGTGTAGCTACCGTCGCCGTTTGCGGTTTCAGTCAGCGTCACTGCCACACCTTGCGATGTTAGACCATCAACTGGCGTTGCAGCAGTATCTAATTGGTAGCTTACTACCCCATCAGAGCCTTGCGTTGTAGTGAAGTTGCCATCGATTGAAATTGGATCTGAGCCATCAGAGCCAATCGTCGCTAAGTCATCTTCATCCACGCGGATTGCGTCTACGTCAGTGATGGTTGGTTTATCGTCAACGATGGTGACAGGTAGTGTTTCTGTCGACGTATCGCCATCAAAATCTGTCGCGATAATAGGGAAGTCGATTTGTAGACTGTCGCTATTCACCGCATGGTCTAATGGACCTTGCAGAGTAAAGGTGTAGCTGCCATCTGGCTTCACCACTAATTCAAATACGGCATTGCCATCTGCTGTGGCTGTGTAAGTAAAACTGCCGTCGCCGTTAGCAGTTTCAGCAAGCACGACAGGCTCACCATGAGAGGTCAACCCTGCTACTGGATCTGCCGTTGCATCAAGCTGGTATTTAACAACACTGTCTGAGCCTTCAGTTGTGGTAAAAGAACCCGACATAAACGCATCATCGTTTTGGTCTGAGCCAATTGAGGCGAGATCATCTTCGTCTACTGTTAGTGGAACAACATTGTCAATGGTTGGAACGTCATCAGTAATCGTAACTGGAATGGTCGCGGTCGTCGTATCTCCATCAAAGTCTGTTGCAATGATTGGGAAGTTCAGAACTAATTCATCGCTGTTTAACGCATGATCAACCGGACCTTCCAGACGGAAGTTGTATGTGCCGTCTGCATTCACATTCATGGTGAAAACCGGATTGCCATCCGCGGTAGCCACGTAAGTAAAGCTGCCATCGGCATTCGCAGTCTCTACCAAAGTAACTGGCTCACCTTGAGAAGTTAAACCTGCGACAGGATCAGAAGTTGAATCAAGTTGGTAGCTCACCACACGGTCTGAACCTTGAGTAGTCGTAAACGCGCCTTCCACAAACACAGCATCAGTTTGGTCTGAGCCAATACCTGATAAATCATCTTCATCCACAGCAAGAGGCACAACATTATCGATGATTGGCGCATCATCTGCGATCGTAACGGGAATGGTTGCCGTGGTCGTATCACCATCAAAATCGGTGGCAACAATTGGGAAATCAATCGTCAGGCTATCGCTGTTGGCGGCATGATCAATCGGGCCTTGCAGCGTAAAGTCGTACGTACCATCTGTTGCTACGTTTAACGTGAAGACTGGATTACCGTCAGCGGTCGCCACATAGGTAAAGCTGCCGTCACCATTCGCGGTTTCCACCAAGGTAATCGCCTCACCTTGAGATGTCAGACCCGCAACAGGATCAGCGGTTGAATCTAGTTGATAGCTCACCACTCGGTCAGAGCCTTGTGTGGTCGTAAACGCGCCTTCAACGAACAGATCGCCGCCTGGGTCTGAGCCCACACCGCTAAGGTCGTCTTCATCGACACTCAACGCATCCACCGCTGTAATGGTCGGTACATCATCAACAATCGTGACTGGAATGGTTTCAGTAACGGTGTCGCCATCAAAGTCGGTTGCGATAATTGGGAAGTTAAGTGTCAGCTCATCACTATCAACTGCGTGATCAATTGGCCCTTCAAGCGTGAAGTTGTATGAGCCATCAGTATTTACAGTCAGCGTAAAGACCGCTTCAGAGCCCGCTGTTGCTTCGTAGGTAAAACTGCCATCACCATTTGCAGTTTCTGTTAGCGTGACAGCCACACCTTGCGAGGTTAAACCGTCAACTGGTGTTGATGTGCCATCGAGTTGGTAGCTCACCACTCGGTCTGAACCTTGCGTGGTGGTAAAGTTACCATCAATAGAAATTGGATTGCTTTGGTCTGAACCGATTGACGCTAGATCATCTTCATCAACCGTGATTGCGTCGACGTCAGTAATCACTGGCTTATCGTCCACGATCGTCACAGGGATCGTAGCGTTTGTGGTGTCGCCATCAAAGTCGGTCGCAATAATTGGGAAGTTGAGTGTCAGCTCATCGCTATCTACCGCGTGGTCGATTGGACCTTCAAGCGTGAAGTTATAGCTACCATCAGTATTCACTGTCAGCGTAAAGACCGCTTCAGTCCCCGCTGTCGCCTCGTAAGTAAAGCTGCCATCACCATTTGCGGTTTCCGTCAGTGTGACTGCCACGCCTTGTGATGTGAGTCCAGCCACTGGTGTTGCTGAAGCATCAAGCTGATAGCTCACTACTCGGTCAGAGCCTTGTGTGGTGGTGAAGTTGCCATCGATTGAAATCGGGTCAGTTTGGTCTGAGCCAATCGTACCTAAATCATCCTCATCAACGGTAATCGCATCAACATCGGTAATAGTTGGCTTATCGTCCACGATGGTGACTGGGATCGTTTCTGTGGTGGTATCACCATCAAAATCCGTCGCGATGATTGGGAAGTTCAGCGTCAGCTCATCACTGTCTAACGCATGGTCGATTGGACCTTGAAGCGTGAAGTTGTATGAGCCATCCGTATTTACTGTTAGCGTGAAGACCGATTCAGTACCTGCCGTCGCTTGGTAAGTGAAGCTACCATCACCGTTTGCAGTTTCAGTCAGGGTCACTGCCACACCTTGCGATGTTAGGCCATCAACTGGCGTTGTAGCAGTATCTAATTGGTAGCTTACTACCCCATCAGAGCCTTGCGTTGTAGTGAAGTTGCCATCGATTGAAATTGGATCTGAGCCGTCAGAGCCAATCTTCGCTAAGTCATCTTCATCCACGCGGATCGCGTCTACGTCGGTGATGGTTGGTTTATCGTCAACGATGGTGACAGGCAGTGTTTCTGTCGACGTATCGCCATCAAAATCTGTTGCGATAATCGGGAAGTCGATTTGTAGACTGTCACTATTCACCGCATGGTCTAGTGGGCCCTGCAGAGTAAAGGTGTAGCTGCCGTCTGACTTCACTACCAATTCAAATACGGCATTGCCATCTGCTGTGGCTGTGTAAGTAAAACTGCCGTCGCCGTTAGCAGTTTCAGCAAGCACGACAGGCTCCCCATGAGAGGTCAACCCTGCTACTGGATCTGCGGTTGCATCAAGCTGGTATTTAACAACGCTGTCCGAGCCTTCAGTTGTGGTGAAAGAGCCCGACATAAACGCATCATCGTTTTGGTCTGAGCCAATTGAGGCGAGATCATCTTCGTCTACTGTCAGTGGGACAACATTATCAATGGTTGGAACATCATCAGTAATCGTGACTGGAATGGTCGCGGTCGTCGTATCGCCATCAAAGTCTGTTGCAATGATTGGGAAGTTCAGAACTAATTCATCGCTGTTTAACGCATGATCAACTGGGCCTTCTAGACGGAAGCTGTATGTACCGTCTGCATTCACGTTCATGGTGAAGACAGGATTGCCATCCGCGGTAGCCACGTAAGTAAAGCTGCCATCGGCATTCGCAGTCTCCACCAAAGTAACAGGCTCACCTTGAGAAGTTAAACCTGAAACAGGATCAGCCGTTGAATCAAGTTGGTAGCTCACCACACGGTCTGAACCTTGGGTAGTGGTGAACGCACCTTCCACAAACACAGCATCAGTTTGGTCTGAGCCAATACCTGATAAATCATCTTCGTCTACAGCCAGAGGCACAACATTATCGATGATTGGCGCATCATCAGTAATCGTGACTGGAATGGTTGCCGAAGTCGTATCACCATCAAAATCGGTGGCAATAATTGGGAAATCAATCGTCAGGCTGTCGCTGTTGGCGGCATGGTCAATCGGGCCTTGCAGCGTAAAGTCGTACGTACCATCTGTTGCTACGTTTAACGTGAAAACAGGATTGCCATCTGCGGTCGCCACATAGGTAAAGCTGCCATCACCGTTGGCGGTTTCCACCAAGGTAATCGCCTCACCTTGAGACGTTAGCCCCGCAACAGGATCAGCGGTTGAATCCAGTTGATAGCTCACCACTCGGTCAGAGCCTTGAGTGGTCGTAAACGCGCCTTCAACGAACACAGCGTCAGTTTGGTCTGAGCCCACGCCGCTAAGGTCATCTTCATCGACACTCAACGCATCCACCGCTGTAATGGTCGGTACATCATCAACAATCATGACTGGAATGGTTTCAGTAACGGTGTCGCCATCAAAGTCGGTTGCGATAATTGGGAAGTTGAGTGTCAGCTCATCACTATCAACAGCGTGATCAATTGGCCCTTCTAGCGTGAAGTTATAAGAGCCATCAGTATTCACTATCAAAGTAAATACAGGGTTGCCACCCGCTGTCGCTTCATAAGTGAAACTGCCGTCACCGTTTGCGGTTTCTGTTAGCGTGACCGCTAAACCTTGCGAGGTTAAACCGTCAACTGGTGTTGATGAGCCATCTAACTGATAGCTCACCACTCGGTCTGAACCTTGCGTGGTGGTAAAGTTACCATCAATAGAAATTGGATTGCTTTGGTCTGAACCGATTGACGCTAGATCATCTTCATCAACCGTGATTGCGTCGACGTCAGTAATCACTGGCTTATCGTCCACGATCGTCACAGGGATCGTAGCGTTTGTGGTGTCGCCATCAAAGTCGGTCGCAATAATTGGGAAGTTGAGTGTCAGCTCATCGCTATCTACCGCGTGGTCGATTGGACCTTCAAGCGTGAAGTTATAGCTACCATCAGTATTCACTGTCAGCGTAAAGACCGACTCAGTGCCTGCTGTTGCTTGGTAGGTAAAGCTGCCATCAGCGTTTGCGGTTTCAGTTAGCGTGACTGCCACGCCTTGTGATGTGAGTCCAGCCACTGGTGTCGCAGAAGCATCGAGCTGATAACTCACTACTCGGTCAGAGCCTTGTGTGGTGGTGAAGTTACCATCGATTGAAATTGGGTCAGTCTGGTCTGAGCCAATCGTGCCTAAGTCATCTTCATCAACGGTAATCGCATCGACATCGGTAATAGTTGGCTTATCATCCACGATGGTGACAGGCAATACGATTTGGCTTGTGTCACCATCGAAATCGGTAGCAATAACGCTAAAATCAAGGGTTAAGCTGTCGCTATTTGCCGCATGGTCGATTGGACCTTGCAGCTCAAAGCTGTACGAGCCGTCGGTATTCAAAATTAATGTGAAGACTGCGCTGCCATTTGCCGTTGCGCTGTAGGCATAGCTGCCGTCTGCATTTTGCGTTTCGGCAATGGAGACGGTTTGTCCTTGAGATTGCAGGCCATTTAAAGAATCAGCGTTTACATCCAACTGATACTGTACGACGCCATCAGAACCTTGAGTTGTCGTAAACTGACCTTCGACCAGCGTTGACTGTGATTGGTCAGAGCCTACCAAACTTAAGTCATCTTCATCGACGGTAAGAGCGACAACGTCATTAATGGTTGGCACATCATCGGCAATGGTTACCGGTAGAACAAGTGAACTGGTGTCACCGTCAAAGTCCGTTGCGACAATAGTGAAGTCTAGAGTTAAGCTATCGCTACCCACAGCGTGATCGATTGGACCTTCAAGGGTAAATGAATAAGAACCGTCAGGGTTAACTTGTAAGGTGAAGATAGCGTCCCCTTCTGCCGTTGCAGAATAGGTAAAACTACCATCTGAGTTGACAGTTTCCGTCAGAGAGATAGATCGCCCCTGTGATTCCAACCCATTGAGTGGATCAGTGCCGCTTTCTAATTGATAACTTACAACACGGTCTGAGCCCTGAGTCGTTGTGAAACTGCCTTGCGCGAGCACAGAGTCACTTTGATCAGAGCCGACGCTTGATAAATCGTCTTCATCTACGGCTAGCGCCTCAACGCCATCAATCGTAGGAACGTCATCTTGAACTTGAATGACAATTTGCGCTGCTTCTGGTGTGTTCGAACCGTCGGTAATCGAGGAGCGATCACCATCCGCATCTACCGCGTAAACTGGCAGTGAGAAAGTAAGCGAGTCATCGTTAGCACCCGTATGGTCAAGTTGTTCATACAAGTTGAATTGGTATTCGCCCAATGCAGGTGCATCAATCGCCACATCAAATACGGTAATACGCACACCATCCAGCTCGATGAAGCCTTCGTAAGTACGTACGCCGTTACTCTCGGACGCTAGTTCTAGTTGAACAACCTGCCCTTGAGATTGGAGTTCTCCACCAACATTAAACTCTGTAGGTTCCAACTCATAGTGATCAATGATGTCACTTCCGACCGCTGTCGTGATCGACCCAGTACCACTTGTTACTGCCGCGCCTTCCTGTGAACCTTGGTCAACCCCCGCCTCGTCTAAAGACAAGCCCGTCACGTTCTCAATCACTGGATTATCGCCATCGAGGATGGTCATCGTAAAGGTGTTGCTTGCCGTATCTTGGTCGAAATCGACGATTGTGGTTAGCAAAGAGAGCTCAATCGTATCTTCACCGTTTGTTTGTTCTAACGGCTTAAATTGCTCAAATTGGTAGGTACCATCAGTATTCAAACTGATGGTTAAGACGGTTTCATTCGAGCCCGCAATGGACAAGGTGATAGTACTGCCGTCTTCAGAGAGTACCGCTTCTGTCGCCTGATTATCACTCAGTAGGCCATCGAACTGACTAAGTCCTTCTTGATTAAACGTGACCGTTGCCAATTGATCACTACCAATATCAACAAAAGTGCCAGTAATTGGTGTAGAAGAAGATTCAACGTTTTCAAAAGTAACGTTCTGCGGCGCAGGATCATCGCCATCAATAACGGTTGTCGTAAAATCGATAGGCGCTTGAATGCTATTACCACCAATATCTGCGCCTGTAATGTCAAAAGCGATATTGATTTGATCACCGACGATAGATACTTGGCCATCAGCGATGGACGCCACATGGTCAATACCCTGGCTAATCGTGGTAACGACCTCTAACTCTAAATCACGGCCTAAAGATGTCGCTTCGATCTCGATACGAAGCACTTCGTTACCACCTTGAGTGCCGATAATGGCATTTTGCGCTTCGTCGTAAACGAACGCTACTGGCTGACCACCAGAGGTAATGTCACTATTTAACTCGGTTAACAAAGACTCTAATGAGGACGTTTCAGGTACAAATGAAGCAGTATCAAGTGCGAGATCCCCTGCTTCAACCAGCACACTAGAAGAAATGGTTTGCGGGTAGCTAGATAGAGAAATTGAGCCTTCTGTTACGCTAGATTGCAGTGACTGCCCACCATCAGCAAAGATCGTGACATTCAAACCGTCATCTTCATCGCGATCATCTTCTCCGCTGCGAGTCGCAGACGTTTCAAAAAAAGTAGACGCGAGTACTTCCGGGTTATTATATTCAACCGTCACGTAGCCAGCATTAGCCGAGCCTTCAGCACCTGCGCCAGCAGCTGTTGCTTCTAAGATAGCGGTAGGGTCAGCTCCGTCTAAAATAGCTTGCTGGATAGCGGCAATATCGTTGGCGTCGAAGTCAGCACTTCCAATAGCCGTTGGGTCAAAAGTCACCAAGCCATTAACTGGAGATTGTACCAATACTGGTTCTAACGGTTCAGAAGAAGGCACAGGAAGACAAGCAACACAATTTGCGTCGACCAGATAAAGCTCATTATTTATCTGTACGTCGAGAGAAGCATTATTTTCTGTGATAATAATCTCGCCAGGTCTTAACTCATCCCCTGATTTTATGACCTTAACGTTTCCGTCCAGGCCCAAAACCAAAACTTCACCTTTGACAGCATTTACAATCGCGCTCTGCGGTACCGTGTGCGTACTCATCTGACCTCCGCTAATGGCTTACGTTTCCCATTAACCTTTTTAGATAATTTCTTATTAATTTAGTGCGGCATACTGCACACCTTTATACGATTAAACTAAGTATTGAATCATTAAACAATCGATAAATACCCTACTACCAAGCAACATAAGTAAAACTTACTCGTAGTCACAGAAATGTGACACATGTGCTGACGCGTAGATATCGAATAATTATATGAAATTGATATCTTATTCTGATTAAGTGTAGTTGTTTTAAGAAAAGAAGAGAGATGAAATCATTCAGCTAAACGCCAGACTGCCGGTTGCGATCAATAATGGAAGAAAAGCAATGAGAATGTTGTATACACCGGATCGTGATGACAGCTTAATCAATATCGGTGACGAAAAAAACGTAACGATTAAATATTGAACAACATAAATTGCAGGACAAAATGCAACGATAAAAAAGTGGCTTACGATATGAATCCCCGCACACCACGAGTTCGGTTTTGTTCTGATATACAGCAAAAAAAACACGAGCAAGCTAATAATAAAATACATAAATACAGCACTTGAAAATAATTATCATTTTCAATCATATGTAAATATTCCCTTACTTTCAATGGTGTTTGAGCTATTAATGTCATCGTTATTATCAATCAACACAATAAGTAAAATTATCAGTAATTCCAGCCCTAAACGTTTGCGTAATCGCTAACCTTCTCTTAACCTTGATTTGAGGCTTTTATCACGGTTTTTCCATTGATATAGTGCGTCCATACAACAAAAAAAGACCATTCGAGGCATGGAGCTTCCTCATTAATCTCAAGATGAGAAGAATTGGTACCGACAAAATTCGGCAGATTTTAAGAGGGTCAAAAAATGGACATGAATATGGTTGAGATTTTAGGTTATGCAGCTTCAATCATGGTCGCTATTTCGCTAACTATGAAAGATATTGTTAAGCTTCGTATCCTTAACTTTATTGGTTGTGCGCTATTTACTGCTTACGGACTAATGATTGATTCTTGGCCTGTAGTACTAACTAACGGTTTTATAGCTTGCGTTAACATCTACTTCCTAGCAAAAATGCAGCAGGAAAAAAAAAGCCTAGAGCCTGAGAAAGCGCAATAGCATTCAAACAATAAAAGCCCGCAAATCATAAGATTGCGGGCTTTTGCTTTTAACATTCCCTTTCTATCACAGCATCCTTAAACGAGCGCTAACGAACCCAGCTAAGTGCTAATGTTTCTCGACGAGAAAACATGTCCACATGCGATGAAATGATCGCCTTCACCGTATTCAGTTTCTCTTCTGAATCCGCCTCACAGGTTATAGTTAAGCTAGATGCACAAAGGTTAAACTCAGCTTTTCCCGTCGGAAATGTCACCAAACCGCTATTTTCATTCCAAGTAGCAGGAACTTTTCGTCCAAAATGCCGACAAAGCGTCACTAAGTATTTGTCAGCGTGTTCGCTATCTATTCGGGTGCTTTCTTTAATCATGAACTTACTCGTTACTTTGAAACGTCCTATGAAGAACCTTGTTAGAATTGATAAGCTGCAGAGAGCTTGAAGTTGCGACCCGGCTCGTAGTCATCAAGTGTGAAGCCACGTGCAGTACCAGAACGAGACGCGTGAGAGCTGTACAACTCGTCAAATACATTATCAATACCAAAGGTCACCGACAGTCCATCAATATCAGACGGCACCCATTGAGCGTATAGATTATGTACATCATAACTTGCTTTCTTTGGCTGACCATCAAAGACGTTGTCTTCCTCTAGAACAAACATTGAGTTCCACCCGAAGATCGTTTCTAAAGCGTCTGACTGGTAATCCAAAGTTAGAGCAATGCTATCACCCATATCAATGCTACGCCCATTGCCCCCAGCAACAGCACCACCAGTATTCTTGTTTTTGGTGTCCGACTTAGAGTAAGAAAGTTTGCTGTTAAACTTGTCGTAACCATAAGAAGCACTTGCCTCAAAGCCTTTAATCTCAACATCACCTAAGTTGTAAATCAGGTAAGTTTGAGTCGCGTTTTGGTACTGATCTGCAATGTAATCATCAATTTCCGTTTGGAATACCGTAATATTCGCCCCAAAGAAATGCTTATCAAAGGTTTTATCAAAACGAACACCACCCTGCGTGTTCAATCCCGTTTCTGGCTTTAGCCCATCCTCTAAAAATGCAACGTCTTGGTAAGCAATAAAGGTTTCCATTAGCTCTGGACCTTTAAATAGAGAACGTGCACTCGCAAACAACGTCCAATCTTGAGTCACCGCCCACTCTGCAGCTAGAGCCCAAGTCACATCATCATAATTACTGGTTCCTGTCTCAGCTTTGCGTTTGTAATCATCAAAGCGCATACCTGCGGTAATAAAGAAGGCATCAGAGAAGAAGAACTGATCTTCTACAAACAGTGCGGTTGAAATCGCCGATTCGTCCATAAACTTACGACTACCGTAGTAACTCGAAGACGTTTTATCCATGTAGTCGAAGCCATAAGTGACTCGATTATCAAACTCACCTAACATAACATCTGACTGGAATTTGCCATTCAAACCAAAGTTTTGGTTTTTGGCGGTGTTCTTTGATAAACGGTTCGAGGGCCAACGAGGGGCCATCACCGTTTCGTCACGTTTAATTTCTGTCTCGGTATTATAAAGAGTGACGTTTCCTTGGTGTTGTTCGCCTCGCAACTCGTAACTCAAAGTAACGGTATCGCGGTCATAATCCGTAGGGATAAGTAACTTGCTCGACAGGCTATTATTTGCACTACCAGACATATCAGGACGCGGACTGTAATCTCCACTGTCTCGGTACATGTCATAAGAGAGCTCAAAACGATGGATGTCATTTAGTTCATACCCCAGCTTAGCCAGAATGTTGTAAACATCACCTGCAGCACCATAGGTTTTATTGCCATCACCATCTTCAAAATCATCACGCGTAACGTAATGGCCATAGACCATCGCATCAATGTTTTCGGACAAAAGTCCGTACAGTGTCAACGAACCTTGTTGGTTGTCGTTGGATGCATAGCCGCCATAAACACGCGCACCAAACTTTTCATCGTAACGAAGTAAGTCACGAGCGTCTTTCGTTTCAAAGTAGACCGAACCGCCTAACCCGTTTTGAGTCACAGAGTTATTACCTACCTGAATGTCCGCAGATTTGAGAATGTCAGGGTTCAACGTCAAGTTACCAATATGATGGAACATGCTCGCATGCTGAGAAGCACCGTCAAGACGAATGTCCAAATCGGTTTCGCTCAAACCACGAATCGTAATACGTTGATTCACAGAGTGTGTTCCACCAACATCCACACCGGGAATATCGCGCAGTAAATCAGACATATGATCGGCTTGCTTCAGTGACATGTCGTCCGCAAACATCGACTCAGTGTTGCTGGAAACTTTCGTTCCCCATACAACGACCTCTTCAAAATGTGACTCAGTATCTTGAGCTAAAACAGGGGTTGATAGCGCCATTCCCACTGCAAGGCAAAGGCTTGAAAGCTTGATAGGTGAACAAGCAGGGCTTTCCATAACTTCATTCCTAAATATTAATGATAATAATTCTCAGGTATAATAAGCATGAGTTTTATAAATACAAAGGCGATTTGGTTATGCGAAATCGCACAAGTGTTATGAGGAAGTGTCAAATGCAGGAAGTCACAACAAAACGAACTAAAATTGCCAAGATAGCTTTAACCCAAAGACTAGAGGCGACAGAGAAACAATGGATTGTCACGCAAGGCCAACCTTGTCAAACTCAACTGGCCGAAGGTAAGTTCCTATCATATCAGTACAATGATCAAATTTTTGTTCATGGCGGGCGTTGTCTAGAACTTATTGATTCGAATATTGTTTCTACTGCACACGCCTCACTGCTGGTCACTATTCTTTTAGAAGGTAGACTCTCGTTTGGCTACGACGATTTGCAATTTGATTTAGACGCGAGCGACGGCCCTAAGGGTGTAGTGGTGAACTTACTCAAACCTGCAAATTTTCGTCGTTCACTGCTCAAAGATAACCTCATTAATAAGATCAACATATTGGTTAAGCCCCAATGGCTAGAGGCCCGCCTTGAGCAAAATTGTAGTCATCGAGCCTTTTTTAACTCTCATCAGGCGTTTCAACAGTTGGAGCTTACCCAGACGCTATGCGAACTGGCTGAAACGTTAACAAATATAGAAACACCGCAAGAGTTTCAAGAGAAGCTAGAGGTCGAAAGCTTGATCTATCAAATATTACATCAAGCCACCAAGCAAATTCCTAAGAATTTCAGTGCTAAAAACAGCAGTATTGAACGACACATTGATGGTCGGATTGAGGATATTGTCAGCTATATTGAAACTCACCTTGATCAAGAACTACGCTTGGAAAAGTTGGCGAGCCAATTCTCAATGAGTGTTTCAAACCTGCAGCGCCGATTTAAACAATCACTTAATATGACCATAAACGGCTACATTCGTTTTCGACGTCTTGAGATTGCTAGGCAACATTTGGAACGTGGCCTAGTGACGATAACAGAAGCCGCCTATGAAGCCGGATACCACCACCCTTCTAACTTCACTTATGCCTTTAAAAAGGCATTTGGTGTGCCACCACATGAAGTGATTAAAGAGTAAGGGGACTCTAGGTAACAGACTGTTATTTAGGAGTGTCTTATCCACAACATCGGTATATACTCGCCTTAAACGTTATGGAGGTTAAACATGAATATTGGTGCCGTCGCGAAGCTCACTGGGCTTTCATCTAAGTCGATTCGATTATATGAAGACAAAGGGATCATATCTCCACCAGCGCGTAGCGACTCTGGCTATCGCGAATATTCAGATAATCATATTCAAGAGCTTAACTTGGTATCACGCGCAAAAAGCGCAGGCTTTTCGTTGCAAGAATGCAAAGAGTTCGTACAACTTGCTCATAACCCCAATCGCAAAAGTAGCGAAGTAAAAGCAAGAACCATGGACAAACTGAGAGAGGTTGAAGAAAAAATTGCACACCTCATGGAGATCAAAACGCAACTTGAAGGTTGGGTTTCTTCTTGTCCTGGAGATGCAGAGAGCCGATGCCCAATCATAGACGAGCTCACCAAGTAAGCCCGCCTATCTATTGATCTCGTTAAAAACGAACTAGCTCGCTTAATGATAAGTACACATGCGCTTACCGTTTAACTCTATGATGTTAAATGGCGTTTCATAGATGTCCTCTAGCGTAGACGCTTGAATAACATCTTCAACCGCACCACTCGCCACAACTTTACCTTTCTTAAGCGCCAATATGACATCTGAGTAACACGCCGCGAAATTAATATCATGAATCACGACCACCATGGCTTTATTCATGTCATGGGCTAACTGCTGCACAACTTTCATGATCTGAAGAGAGTGTTTGATATCTAAGTTATTAAGAGGTTCATCAAGAAAGACATAATCTGTATCTTGTGCAATCACCATAGCAATAAATGCAAGCTGTCGCTGACCACCACTTAATTCATCCAAGTATTTGTCTTGAATATCTTGCAAATCTAAGTAGTCGATCGCTTGTTCTATGACCTCATGATCTTCTTTAGTCAGATTTCCTTTAGAGTATGGGAAACGACCAAAAGAGACTAACTCTTTTACGGTAAACCGCATTGTAATCGAGTTAGCTTGGCGAAGTACTGCCAGTTTTTTCGCTAGCTCTTTTGTGTCCCATTCCGCGATTTCCTTGCAATCAATGATAACACTACCGCCATCTCGCTCCGTTAAGCGTGAGGCCATAGATAACAGCGTGCTCTTTCCCGCGCCATTTGGACCGATAATCGATGTTACCTTGCCCTTTTCAAACTGAGTATTGGCCTCGTCTACGACTTTGTTTGAACCGAAAGCCTTCGTTAATTTGTCTATTACTATCATATTTATACAACTTTGTTTTTCAGCAGCAGGTATAAGAAATATGCACCGCCGATAAAGTTAATTACGACACTCAACGTCGTCTCAAAACTGAACACGTTTTCGATTATCCATTGCCCAGCAAGTAGTGAACTGATGGATAGAAACGAACATCCGACCAATAGCGTTTTATGTTGGTAACTTCGGAACATTTCCCGGCTTAAGTTGGTCACTAGTAAACCAAAGAACATGATTGGCCCTACCAAAGCCGTAGAAATAGCAATCAAAACCGCCGAGATAATAAACACATTTCTCGTCACTTTAGGTACATCAACACCCAAGCTTTTCGCATTGTCTTGGTCGAGCCAAAACACATCTAAAGTGCGATGCATCCTAAACAACAACCAACATGCAAACATTAAAGCCGGAGCACTAAAGTAAACCAAGTTCACTTTGACATTATTGAAACTGGCGTACAGTTTCGACTGAACAATTGCATATGTGTTTGGGTCCATCAGCAAAGAAAAGAATGACGCCGCATTGGAAAATAGCTGACCAAAGATCAAGCCGACCAATAGCAACGTAATCAAGTTCTTGCTGCCTTTTGAAAAGTAAAACCCAAACAGCAGTAGCGAAAACGACACCATTACAATTACTGCAATCGCGAAATTGACGTACAAGTTAAGAACTAAGGTACTCAACCCACCAAAAATCAACACGATCAAAATTTGGGTTAACACATACAGCGCATCAAAACCCATGATACTTGGCGTTAAAATTCGGTTGTGCGTAATGGTTTGAAATACAAGTGAAGACTGAGCAATGGCCACACCCGCTAGCACTATCGCCAATACTTTAGGAACTCTACGAGACAAAAAATATTGGTAGTTGTCAGCCGTTAGCCCAATACCAATAAACAGACACGCGAAAAGAATCGCAATGCCACCTAGCAGCAGGATTTTCGTTGAATCACGCATGTTGCTTACCTCGCAACAACATAGCGATGAATACCACGCCACCCAATATGCTGATCACGATAGAGATTGGCATTTCATGAGGGAAAATAATTAAACGACTCACCAAGTCGCAACACAACACTAAAATCGCCCCATACATGGCCGTAAGCGGAATGTTCTTTTTGAGATTATCGCCATAAAAGTGACTCACGAGATTCGGCACAATCAGCCCTAAGAATGGCAACTGGCCAACAATCATCACGACACTTGCTGACATGATGGACACCAATAGCACGCCAATCGTCACAACCTGCTGATAATTCAAACCCAAGTTAATCGCGAAATCTTTTCCGATACCTACGGCAGAGATCCTTGCGGCAAAAAGATAGCTGAGGATAACCATTGGTACCGCGATGTACAGCAGTTCAAAATCACCACGCAAGATGTTAGCGAAGTTTGCGACTGTCCAAGCATTCAGACTTTGAAGTGCATCATATTTGTACGCGATAAACGTAGTCATGGATTGGATGACATTGCCGAAAATAATCCCGACAAGAGGCACAAAAACCACGCTCTTAAATTGAATGCGCTGAATAAAGAAAACAAACGCTAGCGTCCCAAATACCGAGATGCCAAATACGAGCCAAAGGTGATTATCATTACCAAAGAAAACCACGCTCAGTACGTAGCCCAACATGGCACATTCGATCGTACCAGTTGTAGAAGGTGCCGCAAATCGGTTCTGGCTGATTTGCTGCATGACAAGACCCGCAATACTCAAGCCAGCACCAGCAAGCAGTATGGCAAATAAACGTGGTATACGGCTGGTAAAGAAAAGCTCTAATGCTTTCTCATCACCTGAAAAGAGTTGTTGGGGCGTCATGTTTGCCACCCCAACAAATAACGAAACCGTGCTTAAAACCACAAGGGTTAGCAATAACTTCTTCAAAGTTAACCTCTGCTATCTTGGATTACAGTTCAACGGTTTGCTTTATCTCACTGACCATTTTTTTTGTTGCTGTCACACCAGACATCGACAAATACCACGCGTCCACATCTAAATAAGTGATTTTGTGATTTTTATATGCTGCGGTCGCTTTGACTAAGTCGTTATCCATGGATTTACGAATATCGTTATCCGGCGTACCTGTCAGAGAATTTCGGTCAACCACGAGAATATTTTTCGGGTTAGCTTCACGAATAAACTCATAAGAAATGACATCTCCGTGAGTGCCCGTTTTCACGTGCTCAACCGTTTCCAAGAAGCCAAAGTCGTTATAAATGACGCCAAATCGCGACTGGGCACCAAACGCGCTGATGTTGTCACCCATGCTCAAAATCGTTAGTGCATCATTTTTGTTCGATTGGTTGTAGTCACGGATTGCTTTGAATTGAGCATCTAGCGCTTCAATTTTCTGCTCTACTTTTTCTTCGATATTGAAGATCTTACCAATATTGCGCCATTGCGCTTGCGTGCCTTCCCAATAGCCTTGGTTCTCTTTCGCCGCAAAAACAACTGTAGGGGCAATTTCACTCAGCTCTTCATATTTCGCAGACGCTCGCGGGCCAACCAAAATCAAATCCGGTTTTTGCATGTAGATGGTTTCAAAATCAGGTTCAAACAAACTACCCGCAGAGGTGTAGTTATCTTTGCTGTATTTTGAAAGGTAACTAGGAAGATTAGACGAGTTAGATACTGCAACAGGATCGATACCAAAGTTGTCCAGCGCATCTAGCGGGCCAAAGCCAATCACAACCACACGCTCTGGGGATTGTTCTAGCTCTGTTTGACCCATGTAGTGGTCAATCACAACTTTAGCAGCGAAAGAAGGAGAAACAGTAAATAACGACAGCATAGCCGCACCGACGAATTTTTTCATTTTGTTAAGCCTTAATGAGATCTATTATCATACGCGTTCGCAATATAACGCTACTCTTTAATGCATTCAACAAAATTTAAGGTACTTTACATTAGTTACGTTTACTCAAGACTTAGATATATCAAAGACTTATAAAACCCATCAGTTCCAATACCTGGGCGTATCATTCATGCGCTTCAATAAACGCTTTGAGTGCCAGCTCATCAATAATCTCCAAACCGTTGTCCGTTTTTGTAATCAATCCCTTTTCAATCAAGTCCTTAACTGCACGTCGATAGACTCGGCCTGAGGTACCAAACCGCTCAGCCTCTTGGTTCACTTTATCAAAACCACCAAGCAGCTTATCCGTCTGATTACGGACGAGAAGATCATAGGCAATGTTGTAAGTAATGGGATGCAACAAACGATTAGTGTAGATATCCATGGAGTCTTGATAATCCTCAGCCAATGCTGAAGCGAAGAACACCATCATTTGGGGATGATTTTGCAGTGCTTCGGTTAGTTTTTGGATACAGATAACATCAACCTGCATATGTTCATCTGCTATCACATTCCATTGACAAGGAGTCTGAGTGAAGAACTCCATTTCACCATAAATATGATAGTCGCAGTTAGCTTCCCCTAATTGAAAACGTCGTCCATTTGCGGCCAATATGTTCATCGAGACTCGACCTACTGGCACAACATACAAGTACTGAAGTTGCTCACCTTGGCGGAGAATTGCTTCCCCAGCATCAAAGTAACGCGAATTTATTTGGCATTGATAAATCAAATCGCGAAAGGTGGCACTCTTTTCTTCAAGGTATGTTTTGAAGCGACCAGTCGGATAAGGGCTGATTTTCATTTTCTGCTCTCTCAGAAAAAGTTACGGACAACTATTTAAGGTGGATTGTACCCCGTAACTCCAAATAAAAAAGCGACAGTGACCTGTCGCTTTACATCTATTCTGTTTATGTGACTTACTGAGATAGAGACTGGCTAACGCTGAGCAACCAAGGCTTCTAATGCCGTAATCGCGGCACTCTTCTCACCTTGCATCATTACTTTGGCTTCATCAACGTACTGACCAACACCTTCTTTCACATCTTGTTGATACAGCACCACGTTGTTTAATATCGAAGCCACATGAAGGCCTCGTAGTCGACCGACCGTAAACAGCGCAGAGGTTTCCATATCGGCACCTAAGATGCCTTTCTTGTTCCAATGTTGGCATATTGCATCTTCGTCATCGGTATAGAAACTGTCGTGAGAACGCACCACACCAAAATGATAATGCACTTTTTGCATCGACAAGTAACGCTCAACTTCCTTTAACAGTGAAAAGCTTGCGTAGGCTGGATAAGACGAATCGACATACGCTTTAGAGCCGCCCTCATCTCTTACCGCGCCTTCGGCAATGATCAACTCGCCAAGGTGAATGCCTGATTGCATTGCCCCCGCCGATCCAACACGTACCACATGAGTCACACCGCACTGTTTTAGCTCTTCCACTGCGATGATCATCGATGGCGCACCTATACCTGTACTACACACTGAAACAGGCTTGCCTTTGTAGTTGCCGGTAAACACACGGTACTCGCGGTTTTCCGACACCATTTCTGCATCATCAAATAATGCCGCGATACGATTCGCTCGATCTGGCTCGCCGCATACAATAACGAGAGGAGAGATTTGTGTTTCATCCACTCCGATATGAGGTTGTTTGGCCATTTTTCGTTCCTTACACAGCAGCGTGCGCTAAGGTTTTATCGCCATTGCGCTTAGCGCTACGAGCCCACTCACGCGTGCCATTGGCAGCGATGAACATAAGAATCGCGTACTGAACAGACATTGCGTAAACACCTTGCGTCGCGTAGATACCCACACTGATAATGTTAATCACAACCCATAGAATCCAGTTTTCGACGTATTTACGTGTCATCAGAATTTGTGCAACAACAGAAAGTACTGTCATGGTTGCATCCCAGAACGGGAACGCGTCAGGTTCAAGCACCGGTTCAGCCAAGCCAGCACCAAAGAGATTCAAGCTATCAACAGCAATGTTTGCTAGCGCAAAGAAAAATGGGTCGATATAGATCGTTAATAATGCGATACATGCAACGCTAATAGAGGCAGTAGTAATAAGTTTCCGTTTATTTAACCAGCGAACCTCCAGCGTTTCACCTTGTGCGTTTGGACGAGTCCACGCATACCAGCCGTAAATGTTCGCACAGAAGAAAAATAATTGAAGAAGCAATAATCCGTATAACTGAATTTGAAAAAAGATAACGGCAAAAAGCGTGACATTCAGCAAACCGAATAAGTAGTTGATGGTTTTTTCTTGGCTGGCAAACCAAATGCAAAGCAGTCCAAAAACGGTACCGAAAGCTTCGATCCAGCTCATTGCGTAGCCGTCGCCAATCGGAATGTTAACGAGAGTATTATTAATATCGAGTAAGGCAAAGAGGTCCATAACATGTCCTTTATTATTTTGTTTGGAATACGCTTATATTAGAGCGTGATCCCCAACAAAAAGGAGGACATTTGTCCTCCTCTTGATGCACTCGATCATAATTCAGTTCAATGTTTACTTGAAAGCAATAAATGATGCTATTGAACGATGTTGGAAATAGACGTGCCTATGAATCCAAGCCTAGATAGCGTTTTTTGAATGCAGAAGCTGATGCAAATAAAGCTGACGCCAAAAGTGTAATAATAAAGCCAATTGCGTACTCAAATGCTTCATTAACCAGTAGCTGATAGCAGCTCACAAAAAAAATCAATACAACTGTAATAACATTAACTCGGTGAAACCAAGGGTGTTTTACAGATAACTTAGCGTAACCTTTTGATAACATTTAACTAATCCGCCAGACAACAATTAATAGTTTTATTTATAATCAACGACGATAGTAAGGCTTTATCGTATAAAGAGAAACGACTTTTTTAATTTTTTAGCTCAACATCACACGTCATTCAGTGACGTTTGACTTTAACCTCTTGACGCTTTTCCGTTCCACTAGAGTCGGTTCTAATTGTACGACCTGTGCCTCTGTTGACTTTTCATCCAACTTTCGGACAAGAGTCTCAACGGCAGCCTGCCCCAAACGGTACTTAGGCTGATGAATGGTAGTTAGCGATGGCGACATAAATTTCGCGATATGGATGTCATCGTAACCAATAATGGACAGGTCGTCCGGCACTTTAATATCGAGCTCATTTGCGGCGTTAATCACCCCCATCGCCATCATATCGTTAGAGACGAAAATCGAGCTAGGTAATGCGCCACGCTGAGCCATTTTTTTGAACGCTTGATACCCACCCTCACATTCGAAGTCAGACTCAATGATCCAATTGGCATTAAATTCCAAGCCAGATTCGTTCATTGCTCGCTTATAACCTTCGTATCGCATTTGCGCTTGGTGTTTAATCAAAGGGCCTGTGATGCACCCAATTTCGGTATGGCCGCAATCAATTAAGTATTTCGCCGCTAAGTAACCGCCACGAAGTGAGTTGTCTTGGATTTTATCGCTTGTAAATAGCATCGGCCCCCAGTCCATTACCACAACTGGGATATCTGGGTAACGCTCAAATACATCGATACGCTCTCCTTCTAGCGACGAGCACATCAAGATCAAACCATCGACACGCTTTTGCAATAGCGTATTAATGGATTGACGCATACGTTCGTTATCACCCTCGGTGTTACATAAAATGAGGCTGTAGCCTTTTTGGTAGCAGCTGCGTTCGACGCCTTTTACGACTTCGCCAAAGAATGGGTTGGTTGAGGTTGTCACGAGCATACCAATGGTTTTGGTACGATTAACTTTGAGGCTACGCGCCAACGCAGAGGGCGCGTAGTAGTTAAGCTCTTTTGCGGCATTGTTAACGCGTTCAGAGATCTCTTCGCTCACAAAACGCGTCTTGTTAATAACATGGCTCACTGTTGAAGTGGAAACCCCTGCCAGTTTTGCGATGTCTTTCATCGTCGCCATGTTACTACTCCTATTTTAATGAGGCGTTGTGCGCCTTATTGTTCCGCGAGAAACGCGTCCACCTCTTCGCGGGTTGGAATCGACGTTTGCGCGCCAAAGCGGGTCACAGAAATTGCAGCCGCCGCATGTGCAAACTTAATCGCTGATTCTAAAGGTAAATCTTCTAGGAGACCAGTGACGAATGCCCCATTAAATGTATCGCCCGCAGCGGTAGTATCCGTCGCTTCAACGCGGAAACCCGAGATGATTTCGCCTCGACCGTTTTGGCTTAGCCAAACGCCTTTTGCACCGAGTGTGATCATGACAATTTCTATACCTTTACCATGTAGCACATTCGCCGCTTCTTGCGCGCTTTCGTTGTCTGTTACAGTAATACCTGTCAGAACTTCAGCTTCCGTTTCATTTGGCGTAATCACGTCAATGTAAGACAGTAATTCATCTGACAATTCACGAGCTGGCGCAGGATTCAAAATGACATTGGTTTTGGCATCTTTCGCTACACGCGCAGCTTTCTCAATGCCGCACATCGGCGTTTCCAATTGCATTAGCAAGTAATCTGCTTGGCGAATACGCTCTAAATCTGGCTCAATCGCTTCTGCTGTCAGTTTGGCGTTCGCTTCAGCTGAAATGCAAATGCTGTTCTCACCACTGTCCGACACTTGAATCATCGCGATACCTGTCGGGCAATTTGGCTGCATCTTCACACCAGTGATATCGATGCCGTCCATTTTGAAGTTTTCGCGAATGTTAATGCCGAATGAGTCGTCGCCCACACAAGCGATAAAACCGATGTCTGCATTTAATCGCGCCGCCGCGACGGCTTGGTTGGCACCTTTGCCACCTGGGATAACTTGATAGTTGCGACCATGCAGCGTCTCGCCTGGGCGAGGGAAAGAAGGCACTTGAAGAACATGGTCAGCGTTTACACTACCTAACACCACTAACTTATTCATACGGTTATCCTCGGTTCTGAATGAACCCTTTTAAAAAACTGTTTAGGAAAATACATTAGATGACTTTAACTTCTCTTCCTGATGAAGGAGTCTCGATAAAAAGCCAAAGGCATCTATACCCCACACTTTGCAGTATTTTGGGTAAGTTTGCCCTCACCTCCTAAACGACAGATATAAACGGAGGAGAGAGCAAAAATTAGGATGATTTATTGGAACTTGAAACTTACTTAGTGACTACTTTTAGTGGTACTGGGATGTACTCTTCTACTTCTTCACCTTTCAAAACTTTGTCAGCCGTTTCAACACCTAAAGCACCGATAAGGTCTGGTTGCTGAGCAATAGTTGCCGCTAGTTTGCCACGGTTAACTGCTGCAATGCCGTCTTCCGTACCATCAAAACCAACGATAACGACATCTTTGCCAGAAGCTTGAACTGCACGAAGTGCACCTAGCGCCATTTCATCATTCTGTGCAAATACCGCTTGTACATCCGGGTTAGCCGCTAGCAGGTTTTCCATTACGTTTAGACCTTTTGTGCGGTCAAAGTCAGCCGGTTGGCTAGCAAGAAGATCCATATCGCTGCCCTTCACTGCATTCATAAAGCCTTCACCGCGCTCACGCGCTGCCGATGTGCCCGCAATACCTTCAAGTTGAATGACTTTTGCTTTTTCGCCGACTTTTTCCATGATGTAGTGGCCTGCCATTTCACCACCAATTACGTTGTCCGACGCGATGTGACTCACAACTTCACCACGGCTTGCACCACGGTCTAATGTCAACACAGGGATCTTAGAACGGTTCGCCATACGAATTGCATTAGACACTGCATCAGAATCCGTTGGGTTGATAAGAATTGCTTTTACGCCGCGAATACTTAAATCCTCGATGTTCGACAGTTCTTTACTCGGGTCATTTTGCGAGTCCAGTACAATTAAGTCGTACCCCAATTCTTTCGCTTTTGCTTCCGCACCGTCTTTCATCGTTACGAAGAACGGGTTGTTTAGCGTCGAAACCACAATCGCCATGGTATCTTGAGCTTGCGCCGCTACCGATACGGTTGAAGAAAGAAGTGCAGCAGAGATAAGAGTTGCAAGTTTTTTCATCGTTCTAGTCCTTTGTGTAGGGTGAGCCAGTACACGTCCCCTGACTCGGTTTGTATTCACTGTTTTATACATACAGATTGTTATGAATTACTTGTTTTTGTTGTCTACCAATACCGCCAGCAAGATAACCACTGCTTTTGCAATCATTTGGTAGTAGGAAGAAACATCAAGTAGATTAAGTGCATTGTTCAAGAAACCGATGATCAGCGCACCAATCAAGGTACCCATGATACGACCTTTACCGCCCATCAAGCTGGTACCGCCAAGAACAACCGCTGCGATAGCGTCTAGCTCGTAGCCCATACCCGCTGTTGGCTGCGCCGAAGAAAGACGAGACGTTACAATAATGCCTGCAAGCGCTGCTAACATACCGCAGATGGCGTAGACACCAATCTTCACTCGGTCTACATTGATACCTGATAGGCGAGTCGCAGACTCATTGCCGCCTAGTGCGTAAACATAGCGACCAAAGCGCGTGTGGTTAAGTAAATACCAAGCCGCTGCAAACACAACCACCATTAACCAAACAGGAACCGGAATGCCTAGCGCGTAGCCAGTACCAAACCATGCGAACGCATCCGCGGTGTCAGTAAAGCCTGTCGAGATTGGACGACCTTCGGTGTACACCATGGTCACACCGCGTAGTAACGTCATGGTAACCAGCGTAGCGATAAATGCCTGCACCTTACCCTTCGCAATAATGATACCGCTGATCGCACCTAACGCTGCACCTGCGACTAAAGCAGTTGGAACCGCCACCAGCACCGGAACCTCAAGCGCAATCATGCTTGCCGCAAAGGCACCACACAATGCCAATACCGAACCAACACTTAAGTCTATGCCTGCTGTTAAAATAACTAATGTCATACCCACTGCGATAATGGCATTCACGGAGGTTTGACGAAGAATGTTGAGAATGTTGTCGACCGTAAAAAAGTTCGGGTTCAAAAATGACACAACAACGATCAGAAAGATCAAAGCTATCAGTGATTTTTGCTCAATCAGCCACTCTTTTGTGAACAACTTCTTGTTGCCAGTTTCGGTTGGTTTGCTCATGGTATTCGTACTCATGCTGCTTCCTCATTGATCTCTTTGCCTACGGCACAGGCGAGTAATTTTTCTTGATCGGCGTCTTTCGCATCAAATTCGCCAGTGATACGACCTTCATGCATCACTAAAATACGGTCGCTCATGCCGAGCACTTCAGGCATCTCGGAAGAAACCAAGATGATGCTCATGCCTTCGGCCTTAAACTTGTTGATGAGCTGATAAATCTCTTTTTTTGCTCCGACATCAACACCACGTGTCGGCTCATCCAGAATCAGAACTTTAGGTTTCGTCATTAACCCTTTCGCTATCGCAACTTTTTGCTGGTTACCACCAGATAAGTTGCCGATGATTTGATCTCGCGTTGGGGTTTTAATGTTGAATAACTTAATAAAATCTTCCACAGCAATCACTTCGTCGCTGTGTTGAATCTGGAAGCCTTTGGTCAGCTGGTTTAGCGAACAAAGTGACATGTTCTCCTTAACCGAAAGACCTAAAACCAAACCATCGCCTTTGCGATCTTCAGAGATGTAAGCGATACCATTTGCCAAGCCATCTTGCGGGCTAACCGGGTTAATAGTTTTGTTATCAAGATTGATAACACCATGCTCACTAGGTAATGCGCCGTAAATGACTTTCATGAGTTCAGTGCGGCCTGCGCCCATCAAGCCAGAAATTCCAAGAATCTCACCACGCTTGAGAGTAAAGCTCACATCCTGAACGCCAGACCCAGTCAAACCAATGACTTCAAGACAGGTTTCGCCATGTTGGACATCAATACGTGGATATTGCTCTTCTAATTTTCGGCCAACCATCATTTCAATTAGGCCATCTTCATCAGTGTCGGACACCTTGCACTCACCGATAAACTTACCATCACGAAGCACTGTAATATCATCACAGATTTCAAAGATTTCTTTAAGACGATGCGAAATGTATACGATGCCGCATCCTTGCTCGCGGAGCTCATTAATCACTTTAAACAGTGATTCCGTTTCGGTATCGGTCAATGCGTCCGTTGGCTCATCCATAATGATGACTTTCGACTCAAACGAAAGTGCCTTTGCAATTTCCACCATTTGTTGTTCACCAAGGCTTAAATCGCCAAGCAATGTTTTTGATGAATGCTTTACATTCAGACGTTTTAAAAGCTTGTCAGCCTCGTCATACATTTTGCCCCACTGGATACGCCCTAAGGAGCCAGTGAACTCTCGTCCCAAGTAAATATTTTCGGCAATCGTCAGTTCAGGAATCAGGTTCAGCTCTTGGTGAATAATGCTAATACCAGCTTCCTGTGAATCGCGTGGACCTTTAAAGGCCGCCGGCTGACCTTGATATTGAATGCTCCCCGCATCCATGTGGTAAATGCCTGTCAACACCTTCATTAACGTTGACTTGCCTGCTCCATTTTCACCCATCAGCGCCATCACACGGCCTGGATAAACATTCAGGCTTGCTTTGTCGAGTGCTTTTACGCCCGGAAACGCCTTCTCAATTTCGCTTAGTTGTAGAATGGCTTGAGTCATAATCTGTCCTCAATATCTCTGGCTTAAAAAACCACGCCCGCTTGGAAAATAACGTTCGCATATGGCGAGCATTCGCCCGTTCTTACGATAGCGCGACTTTGGGCCGTGCGTGCTTTAAACGCTTCATGTGACACGTAGCTCACCTCAATAGATTTGCCCGTTTCTTCACTCTCTTTGCTCAGTTCGTTGAGCAACGCTTCATGCAAAACTGGGCTTGCATCAGAGAACTCTTCCGCAATGATGACCCCTTCGATTTGGGACTCAGATAGAATTACGCGAACAGTATCAAGAAAACTTGGTACCCCATGCGTTAGCGCCAAATCGATTCGCTGAACATGCTCTGGGATTGGTAGACCAGCATCACATATAGTGATCTCGTCGGTGTGGCCTAGCGTCGCCACCAAGTAAGAAATATCTGAGTTAATTAGGGTACTTTTTTTCATCTCATCGACCTTTCGGTTACACGTTCATACAACCATGAGCGCCTGTTTTAAAGTGTTTTGTTATTAACAGAAAACTCATCGAAACGTTTCGATGAAATAATAATTCGTCATCGCAATTTGACCAGTGTGAGATCGATAAGGTGTGAGAATGATCTGTAATTCAATTGTCATTGAATAGGAAAAGTGCACTTGAGTCACACTTTATCATCGAAACGTTTCGATGACAGTATTTCCCTGTCATTACAGTTAGGTTTTATACAGGGAGGGAGGAAAAGAGACGTCCAACTACTGAGAAAACCTCTAGTTAATAAGCTCGAAACCTTTCACGTCATCACAATTCTTAGATAGCTGCCTGATTTTGGAGAACGCTCACCTTACAATCTGGTTACAATTTGCCAAAACACATCATCCGTTCAGTACCTTACCTGGTACGCGACGTTTGTAGGGACACAAACGGAAACTAAGAACCATAATGAAGTTAAGCAATAGAGTCATTTTGCTTGTCGCGCCAGTGATCTTATTAAGCGCGTTAGTATCTAGCTATATTATTTATAGCATTCAAAAAGTGACGCTCATCAAGCGGGAAGACAGCTATATTCAGTTGCAGATGGAAAAGCTCGCCGGGCAGTTTCGACAAGCGAATATTTTTCTTAATAGCTATGCCTATACGCTCAGTAAAAGTGATGTATTACAAGACTATTTGGTAAATCATAACAACCCCTATCGTGAACGAGTCTTGTTTAACCGATTAGACGAGACCGCTGAAGTATTGAGCCATGGTTACAAAGGCGATGCGAGCATGGCGATCCTCGACGGAAAACAAAACCTTCTCTACTACACAGAAAACAAATATTACGAATCATCGGGCGTGGTCGACCCAAAGGTGTTAGAGTACATATCACGAAGTTTCAATGAGAGAGAGGCTTTCAGTCACACTGGCTTTATTTATAACTCCAGTGGACAAAGCATTCTTCTTCAATATGAGGTCGTCGACAAAAGAACGGGGACTCACCCTTTGAGCTTTGACTCGAAAAATGTGTTTTTTGTGGTAGTTTCCGTATCACTTGAAGCCTTTAACGAGATTAAGCATGAAATCGAGTTTGACACGCACAGCGTGATTACTTTCGCCGACAAACCCATTTATCTTGATATTCCTCTCGCTCAAACCATTGAGCTACTGCCGCACTTTTATGCCGTGCTTTCTCCTGCCGAATATTTAATGTGGAATAAAGTCGATAAAGTGTGGCTAGAACTTGCTTTCTCCTTTGGCGTAGCGGCGTTTTTCACCATCACATTAATCATTTTGGTGTTGTACCGCTATGTGTTGCGCCCTGTTTCTCGCCTTGATAAGCAGCTGAACGAACTTGAATCTAATCAACGTGACAATATTGAAAAGCTAGAAACAAACGATGAAATAGGACGCCTCTCTGCACGCTTTTTTGATATGTATGAGGAACTTAATGTCATCTATAAAAAGACAAAACGCCTAGCTGAAACGGATCACCTGACGCAACTCGCCAATCGCCATCGTTTTCATGAGCTTGCCACTCGTGAACTTATCTCCCCTTCGCAGTTTCTGTGGGTTGTTTACGTCGATCTTGATAACTTTAAATACGTGAATGATAAATACGGGCATGAATTGGGAGATAACTTATTAAAAGTGTTCTCATCACACATCAAGAATGCCTGTCAAAAGTTCTCGCACGATTACAACAGCCCCTGCTTTGCCGCCAGGTTATCTGGTGACGAATTTGCAATTTTGCTGAGCTCAAATCAAGAGGTAAAACGCTTGCCTGATTTGCTTGCATCAGAGCTGCTAAAACCGATTAGTAATCTCAGTTCATCTTGGAGTAATTCATTTCCCGTTACGGCAAGCGTAGGTATTGCACAATATCCTCAAGACGGTACTGACATCGCGAAGTTACTCTCCAGTGCCGATGCGGCTATGTATCAAGCAAAACGGGCAGGGAAAAATCAATACGCCTATTATTCAGCCGCTCTCAATATTGAGTCTCAAAGACGAAGTCAACTTGAACGTGCGCTCCGAAAAAGCAATGTAGAGGAAGAATTTCACCTTGTTTTTCAACCCTATATGAACAATCGAAGCAACGAAATTGAGGGGTTAGAAGTCTTGTTGCGCTGGGAAGCCGAAGGTATCGGCCCTATCCCTCCAAAGGAGTTTATTCCAATTGCAGAGCAAGCCGGATTATTTGATAAAATTGACCGCTGGGTTTTCGCCAATGCAACGGCGGAATACCATCAATTAAGGAATATTTTCGGTAAGGATATTGTTCTTTCGGTCAATCTTTCATCAGCAGAGCTAAACTCGATAGAAATGGCAAACTACATCCATGAACAAGCGACACTGCACAGTGTTAAACCAGAATGTATTGAGATAGAAATAACCGAAACCTTTGCCGCAGAACAACAAGGAACGGCTCTACTTGATGAGCTATCAAAACGTGGCTACCGTCTTGCAATTGATGACTTTGGTTCTGGTTACACATCGTTAACTCAGCTCGTTCAGTATCCGGTTCAAAAAATCAAATTTGATCGAGAGTTCCTCGTTACATTGATGAAGACCAACAACGGCCATGTGATCAAACCTATTATTGAGCTATGCCATGCCCAGAATAAAACGGTTACAGCAGAAGGTATTGAACACAATATGATGCATGAATGGCTATCGGCATACCGCTGCGACTATATGCAAGGCTATTTATTTGGCAAACCAATGACTAAAGAACAATTGAGCTTGTGGTGGCAATCGGCAAATGACGACAGTCGATTTGATGCGTCCATGGCCAGCTCAATTAGGGTTTCAAGAACATAAGTTAAGGGGAGACGTACAGCTGTCACAACTGTGGCGGCTGTATTTAGTTATATATGAGCTTCATTGATAGATGCTCAGCTTTTGTTCCCCCATACCTATATCTATGACTTTAGTCGAGTAAATCACTATTTATTCGTTTTTAAACCAGCACTTCCTTGAAATCCAAACCGGTCAAATTCAGCGCTTTGACGCTATCGTACAAGCCACCTTTTTTGTCCGTGCAAAACGTTCTGAGCCCAGCACCTTTTACTCTGAACAAGTCAGATTCATTAACGGCTTCCCTATTCAAAACGAGTTTCTTAAACGGTCTAGCACGACTTAGCTTACCATGACGAAGATTATACTCGGTAGCAGAGGTATCAATGGCATCAATTTGAGTGACAATGTTTAATGCTCGCCAAGGCTTTCCTTGTAGATTTAATGGTAAAAATTCGACATTCTCGCTCAACACATCGAGCTTATCCGCAATAGAAGCGGATACAGCAAGAGTAAAAGATCCCCATGCTGCAATATCAGGCCTGGGTAATGGCTTTTCACCCTTAACGTCTAACCATTCAATATCAATACTTTTCCAACTGGCTTTAACAGACTCTCCATAGAGTTGGATAGGTTTGCTTGCCGTTACTTGAAGAGACATTTCCAATGGCGACTCTCGCAACATTGCAAAATCATTAACATTGGGAGTGACAATAAACACTTTATTAAATGCTGTCATAACCGTCCTTAAATCAATTTGAGCGCTTTCAAACCAAACATAATAAATAGAGTTTACTTTCATGTTCAAAAATTTAATGAATTCAGATCTGGCGTTCTTATCTTTTAATTTCTAAGTTTTATTATTTATATATTTTAATCCACACGATAGAATTATTTTTTAAATTTTTACTATGTACCCTTCCTTATGTAATCGAATAAATTAGAGAATAAACAATAGCACGCATCACTTCACTTTTGTCGAGCTCATCACTCTCACTTAAACGATACATTCACAAGTTCAATTTTTGTACGACTTAGACTTGGCTTTGTCAATCGTGAATTAAAAACAACCGATTCACCGCTGTTTTACTGCCTTTTCTTACCACCCTGTTGTTTATTCATACATTATAAATGCACTTATACACATAACGATTCGGCGTTACGATTTGTTACGAGTTAAATCACAAACTTTTGAGGTATTGGATAAAGCGTAGAAAAAGAAAACACATTGAAATAAAAAGAGTTTCTAAAGTACGAAAAATAAAACGCCGTTTTTATAAATTAGCAACTTCACAAATATCCTTAAACACAGTTTTATTAATTACATATATCAGATATTATTTACGCCGAAGTTTATAGAAACCATCGTTAAACTTCATATTTTATATAAGTTTCAATTAGTTAGTTTTTAACTCGAAAACTTATCGTCAACCCAATATCAAGCACCTAAGCGTGCAATAAGAAACATTGGGAATAGAATTATATTGATGTGCATGTTGTTTTAACGAATGCATGAAGCAATCGGTAAATTTGTAACACCATAGAGTTTTATTTAGCCAAGATGAAAAAGTTAATTTTATTATTTACATGTGCGCTGTTGTCTGTCTCACCTTTTGCTTTTGCAAAACAATCAGATAACGAACTCAGGGATCATTTACGACCAAAGCAAGTTGAACATGTGTTTAAACAAGCCAAGCTAGATGGCATAGTAGACTTTAAGTTGTTCAGTGACGCTTACATCGCTTATCAGAAGACACCCGATAGAAAGAAGTCGGTACTAACGATCATCGACTATAGTAAACCATCAACTGAAAAGCGTTTTTATGTGGTTGATTTAGATAAAAAGAAGCTAATCTACAATACGTATGTTTCTCACGGCGTGAACAGCGGAAAGAAAACAGCGACACAGTTTTCAAATGTCGTGAACTCGCGAAAAACATCATTGGGCACTTTTTTGACTGATACCACTTACTACGGCTCAAATGGCTATTCACTTCGATTAGATGGGCTAAGCTCTGGATTAAACGACAAAGCTCGCGAGCGTTACATTGTCGTGCACGGTGCCGATTACGCAAACCCTTCCTTTATCAAGAAGAATGGATACCTCGGACGCAGTTGGGGTTGCCCTGCTTTACCAAAGAAGTTGTCTCGCGAGATCATTGACACTATAAAAGGCGGCAGCGTTATTTACGCAAGCGCGTAATACCGATGCGACACATATGGGGAAGAAAAAAGAAGATTCTATTTCTTCCCCAGTAATAATCCTGTTAGCTTAATCGTCCTTGTGCAACGACTCTCTTTCCATTTTCGCTTACTCGAAAGCGAAAACTATTGTGTTATTCGCTGATATACCTAAGTGCGATCAGAAAACTCTGTTCATCCCCCTTCCATCTCGTTAGTATACGCTGAGTTCATCAGACACTGGCTTTCGTCGTTATCATAGTTCCACTAAGATTCCTTAATCATGGTGGGTAACTGTGGCTTTATATGTTTAGGGTTACTTCTTGCGTTATCTACACCATATATTATTGATGCTTTCTTTGTCCCTGCTCTCAGGGCTCATCACAGCTTCATATGCGCATGAGTGGCACCACACCAAACATTACACTTCCGAGCGCCTACTTAAACTCTCTCAACAAGACGATTTTGAGCTAGCACACACTGATTTTCATGCCTCAGCTTCTCTGAGCTCTTGGGGTTCAGAAAGTTACTACCTACATATAAAGCGCGAGTTGTTCGGGCTTGTCTCCTGTCGCCGAACATCAGCTACTGATGGCGTTTTATCATCAGATTTTACTCCTGATTATTTTTTACTTATTGCTTTCTCTTCTCCACCACTACTGGAGTTGGCAAAACAAGCATCTCGCTTACCTCTAGACAGTTATGGCGGACTCATGAGTCAACGCTCTCTTTATCGCCTCTCAGGAAGAAAGGAAGCGAACTTAATGTACGTCTTTACTCATGGTCGCAACGCCTTCTCTGTTGTTTAACTTTTTATGACATACAGAGAACACGAAAATGTAACGATAAGAGCCAATATGCTCATTGTTACTAGAACCAATTTGAGGTCCATATAATGACAAGAATCGCTACAACAATCGCACTAGCATTACTATTTTCAGCGGGCTCAACCTTTGCAAACACAGAAACTAAGCCAGAAGAAATGAGTAACGACACTCTGTTAGAGTGTGCCAACGTTTCTAACGCACGTATTGCAGTTCCGGAACACAGAGCGATGTTCAGACACTACTTAATGTCTGAGAGAGACTACAGCTTTGACCAGCTATCGTCTGCCGAACTTGAATTTAAAGCAGCAGATAAGAATGAGTCTGAAGTAGAGAACATCTACAAGTCTCAGTGCAAAGAAGTTGGCGAATACTTATATAGCATTGGCTATTAAATTCGAAACCCTAACGACACTCAAAAAGAAAGGCGCAATGTATGCGCCTTTCTTTTTACTGATAAAAACCTGTCGATTAGATGTCTAATCTGCATACAAGCTTAAAAGTGCAAATCAAGTAAACTTACTGAGAAAACTCAGACACATCCTTGGGTTTACAGAACGCTCGACGTGCTTTAACAAACAAGAAACTAAGCACTCCAATCACAAGAGTAATTATTGGTGCCGCCATTAATAGCATTGTGATTGCTTTGCTCATATTTTCCGGTAGCAAAGGAAGTAATGAACCAAAACCGCATAATATCAGCGTCCATAAAATCGCACTCAGCCACGCAAAGTAATGGAATTTACTAATACGTTTCACTCGCAACCCCATCATTAATGGCAATAGGGAACGAACAACCGGAATAAACCGCGCGCACAAAAGCGCAACCAATCCATGTTTACTGAGTAATACGTCGACTTGTTCCAAACGCTTTTGAGGAACCGCACTCACCCAGCCTTGGACCTTAGGTAAGCGATTTAGCCACTTGCCTTGTAAATAAGCCGCCCAACTTCCCAACCCCGCACTAACAGCTATCACCAACATGATCATAATTGGGTCAAGGACGCTAACCGCCGCCAGCGTACCGGATAGTACGACGACACTGTCGCATGGGAAAGGTGCAGCAGGAATAAAACCACTTTCCAAAAAGATAATCACAGCAACAACAAAATAAACCAAACCTGCACTGCCTGGCGCCATTAACGCCGTGAAATCTTGATGCCAAAAAGCACTCAAGACCTGAATGATCGAATCAAACATAAACCGCTCCTAAGCATAATTAACCAAAAGTTGCAAAAACATGGAATGTGTTAGCGAGCATGTATAAAGCGGTATATGAAATTCGATTCTTTTCTCACGCCGATTCTGTATTTAGAGTGAGTAAAAATACATTCAATACAACAATCTAAAGCCTCATTGCCGATGCGTTTTAGCCACTTCATCGAGTAAATTGCCGAACGATGCGCCCACCATGCTACATCAAGCATTTCAAACCATTCGGGTTCTACATCGTCGTTCGAGCTCATTTCCTTAGCATGGCTAACCCTCACTACATTCCGGCTGTTTAAACTCGGATAGTCTTGTTGTATTGGAGAGATAGGATGTTCTGAAAAGTGCTTCGACTTAGCGTCAACAGCGATATTCTGGTTATGAACGGAAAGAAAATTTGGGTGTGAGTGCGCCAGGCTCATGCTCGGAGCCAGCAAGCAGAAAAGTAGTCCGAGTAAAGCAATCAGAGTCGTACGCACAAAGGTAACCAAAACCAAAATAATAAGTTCTTTTAACCCTGTGCGTAGCTATTGGCAATTAGTATTCTTAATCGTTAAGAATACTAATTATTTTTCACCGTAAGGGTAGCTTTCAAACATCTTCGCGATTTCTTCTTGGATGAGAGATTCTCTTTTCTCAGAGCTCATTGACTCAGACAGTTTACGACTTGAAACGCCTTTCCAAACGACTTGATTAGCCTTTGCATCAACCAGTTCAACTACCAACTTCCCATACTTACGTTCTTTATATCTTTCCGGGCTTGAAGTGATCACACCAAAGCTATTCCAGCCATAACCAAAGCTCACCGACGATCCTGAAGAAACAAGCTCGGATTCTTCTACGATATCATGATGTACGTAAAGGTCACCGCCGCTATTTACCTTGTTTAAACCCTTACCCTCAAGCTGTTCAGCAAGCCCTTGCTCAATACGTCGACCATCAATACTGGTAGGAGCTTCCGCCTGAGCACCGAAGTCAAACGTTCTGTAAGCTGAAAAGTCGGCTTGTTTATCTACATCGGTTGTAACGGTAGTACAAGCAGATACCAGCATCACCACCAGCCCTAATATCAAACCTCTCATCATGTTAAATCTCCTTTGGTTAAGCTGACCGTTTCAGCAGAATTACCCTGTGTTATACATACGCATAAACAGTAAAAAGTAATCATTTCAATATCTAGTCTTGACCATGAAACGTGACTGTTCAATAAACGAGATTAACCTTTGCACAGAAAATCTTGAATATCATCAACATCTAAACACCTAAGAATTCGGTTTTTACGACCTAATTGGAAGCCTCTAGGCTTAGTAACGAAATCGCGAGTGCCACAAAAAACCAGAGACAATGAACACTTTAACATCAGCTCGCTACTTTTTTAGGCAACTGACAAACATTTGATGAGAAAAGACTTTTCTTTTTCGTCCAGTGTGGCATATTAACCGAGTCCTATCGATGCGCGGGCATCGTATAATGGCTATTACCTCAGCCTTCCAAGCTGATGATGCGGGTTCGATTCCCGCTGCCCGCTCCAATCTCTTTATCTCAATTTACTCATAAAAATCCGATGGCGGAGCGAACAAACGGCGGCAGCGTTGTTTCCATGATAAGTTTGGTCGAGTTACGTCATAAAACATGTCTTTCCATTCTGCAAACGTCACGCGGATGGGATTAAAGCTGTTTACAGGTTTAGAAACCCCATACCGAACCGTTTCCACCTCTGGTTCAAACGTTCCGAACATTCGATCCCAAATAATTAATACACCCGCATAATTTTTGTCGATGTACTGACGGTTCACACCATGATGAACGCGATGATGAGACGGCGTGTTAAATACCCACTCTAGTGGCCCGAGCGAACGAATTGATTGGGTGTGAACAAAAAACTGTAAGCCCAGATTAAACAACACAACGAAGACAACCCATTTTGGCTCAAAACCAATAATCACCAAGGGCAACCAAAAAATCCACATCCCCGCTAGCGGATACATTAAACTTTGACGAAATGCGGTACTGAAGTTCATTCTTTCCGAACTGTGATGAACAACGTGCGCGGCCCACATCCAACGAATACGATGGCTAGCCCGATGAAACCAGTAATAGAAAAAATCTTGCAGGACAACAAGTAAAAGAAAAGCTGAGACGCTCATTTCGATATCAAACAAACGCCAATCAAACCACCACAAATACAACTGAGCAATCAGCAAACCCGTGAGTATGTCTGTCGCTTGGTGTAAGCCCGCAAGAACAAAATTACACGCTACTTCAGGGAAGTAATACGTCGCGCTTTCAGGCAAGCGTCCCCTTCTTTGTCCGAACCAATATTCGGCAAGCATGCAGAAAAAGAAAACTGGAGCCAGAATCATCAGAAGTAATTCTGGGCGGTCCATCAATTGCGTCCAATCCATTGTGTTTCTACCATTTTGCATAGTGATCTTCAGTAAGACCCATAACTTCTTCTAACTGATGTTTGATGCCATTTCCATCGATAAGATAGCCAGAGAAATAACCGATGTACTGACGAAAGTTACTTTTGAGAAGCCAAAAATTTTTCTTCTCTGAGCGTCGATTCAAAGGCGTGAACTGTAAGTTAACTCGTTTATCTTCCGACGTAATATGCCACTTTTGCCCTTCATCACTTCGTGAAAACTGAAACTGCACAGGTTGCAAAAAGTGACGCTGACCATTAATCCACAATACATTTTCGCAATAGCCAGTTTCATTAACGCCAGCTGCCAAGTTCAACCCCAGACGCCTGTCATCCTCAAAGCAATTGATACTCGCCCAGCGCCAACTTGTTTCTCGCCGCATGTACCCAGCGGAAAAATCGTAACCAGCAGCCACCTCTGAAAGATCTTGCTCTTTTCCTAATATGAACAAGTTACCGTCTACTGCTAACGCATTGTGCTTCTGAGTATATGTCCAACCCGCATAACCTGTTGGCGTACACAACATTAATGGCAAACTCATATTTTCTGGACGTAAATAGAGATCCGCATTGACTGACTCTGTCACAAAGTGGACGTGCCAAATACCATCCTTAATAGAAAACTGAACTCTTTTGTTAGCAAGATGGGCAAGACTGCACCAACTGGAAGGCTGAGTTTGATAACCTATATTAAAAGGTTTCAACCATTGTTGCTCAATCAACTTATTCTTTTTAATATCAAACAGGTAGCAAAAGCCGGATGCTAAATACCGTATATCAGCAATCGCTACTCCAATGACGTAATTAGGTGTGACCAAATTGACGAACTGAAACTGCTTATAATCGCGGTAACGGCGCCACTTAGACACCGGCTTATCCATCTCATCGAGGTAGGTAAATTTATCTAGCTGTAACGATGTTGGAATTCCATCAAGGTGGCCAAACGCTGGTAGGCCATTCTGCTGAATAAACGAGTTCAGAACCTTAAGCTCATCCATATAGTTGTCTTTTCACAAGTTATCACACACAAAAACTTTAACATGACGTTAACATAAACAATTTGCGTAACTGCACAACAACATCGACTAAAGTGATTTCTGCTTGTTATATGTGAAACTGATCACTCAACCACCCGCTTACTTAGCTCGCCCTACCTATCTCAACCAACACAGCCTGGGTTAGAAGCTGCACATTCTCATCCGCAGGAAAGACCACTACAACCATTGAATCTTGGTCAAAATCACTATTTAATGGAAATACATTCATATAAACTGATTGCTTATTCACATCAAGGAAGAAATCTATGTCATACATACACGATACTATTGTTGCGTTGCAACACAGTAGCCCTGCGCAAAAAGAATTTTACCAAGCGGTAGAAGAAGTATTAACTTCTCTCGCGCCGGTAATAGAAGGCAATAATAAATATAAGGAACAAGCGATTATCCAGAGGATCGTCGAGCCAGAACGTCAAATCATGTTTCGAGTTCCTTGGGTTGATGATGCTGGAAATGTACAAGTAAACAAAGGTTATCGAGTTGAATTCAACTCTGCTTTGGGGCCGTACAAAGGAGGATTGAGATTCCATCACTCAGTCAATGCGAGCATCATAAAATTTCTCGGCTTTGAGCAAATCTTTAAAAACGCACTGACTGGCCTTCCTATCGGTGGCGGCAAAGGCGGTTCAAACTTCGATCCTAAAGGAAAATCCGACGGCGAGATCATGCGATTTTGCCAATCATTTATGAACGAGTTGTACCGTCATATCGGTCCTGCCACCGATGTACCCGCAGGCGATATCGGCGTCGGGGCGCGCGAAATTGGCTATATGTTTGGTCAATACAAACGATTGACGGGACGCTACGAAGGTGTGCTCACAGGCAAGAGTCTTCTTTGGGGTGGCTCACTCGCCAGAAAAGAAGCGACAGGATATGGCGCCGTCTATTTTGCAGAATGCATGCTCAACGACCGCAACGATTCATTGAAAGGGAAAACTTGTCTCGTTTCTGGTGCTGGCAACGTGGCTATCTACGCCATTGAAAAACTGTACCATATGGGAGCAACGCCAGTTACATGCAGCGACTCTCGAGGTACGATCTATCATGAGCACGGTATTGATCTTAAGCTCCTAAAACAACTGAAAGAAGTGAAAAGAGCAAGCTTAGAAGAATATTTAGAAACTTACCCTGAAGCAGAATACACACCAGAGGGCGACTATCCTAATGAAGGACATGCTGTTTGGCGATATCAGGCTGATGCTGCCTTCCCTTGTGCGACTCAAAATGAATTAACGTCAGACGACGCACTGGCTCTTATCGAAAACGGATGTATTTTGATTAGTGAAGGGGCGAACATGCCAACCACCCGTGATGCTGCCAATATTATCGTGGACTCGGACATAGCTTATGGGCCTGCAAAAGCAGCCAATGCAGGCGGCGTTGCAACCAGTCAACTTGAAATGGCGCAAAATGCCAGCATGCAAAACTGGACGTTTGAACAAGTGGATAGTCAGTTGCAAACCATCATGAAAAATATTTTCATCAATGCAAACGAAACCAGTAAAGAGTTTGGCCAACCTGGAAATTTAGTTTTAGGCGCCAACATTGCAGGCTTTAGAAAAGTCGCTGATGCAATGATTGAGCAAGGTGTCGTCTAGATGAACGAGCCAGCAGGATGACTGCTGGCTTAATATAACTCCGCAATAGGCCGCGCTTTTTGATAAAGAGCTCCACTTAATTCGCAATAAGCGTTGTCACTTCTGTTTTAACGGAGTTGGCGATAAAGCAATTCTCATGGGCCATGTGGTGCAGTTTTTCTAATTGAGATGGTGTCGGTTGTTTTTCACCTGAAAATGTTATCTTAGGGTTTAACGTTACCTTTGATACCCACTCTTTTCCGTTTTCGCCTTTTTCAAGCTCCCCTACCGCTTCATCGAAGTAACTGTCCACAACATAACGTCGCTTTGCTGCAATAGACAGGAAAACGAGCATATGACAACTAGAAAGTGCCGCGACAAACGCTTCTTCTGGATCAACGTTTTCTTCTACGGATAGTGGTAATGGTACTACGTGGGGAGATGGAGATGCTGGGACTTGCAACCCTCCATCAAATTGCCAAATGTGTGCCCGACTATACTTATTATCACTAAACTCTTCGCCAGCTTTACGATGCCATTTGATTAAAGCGGAATGCTTACTCATTCTAACTCCCTGATTTTCCGACGACGAATCAACACTATCCGTCCTTGCCACAGTAAACCACAACAAAATGAGTTAAGGAAAGCATCGCACTCACAGGGACTATAAAATCTGTTGAGGATCGGCATTGTTCTTCTGGATATCATCCAAAAGTCTATGAGACTGATGGATGTTGACCTGTAACCGATTGATCAGCATCTGCAACTGCTCAATCTCGGGACTTTGGTTGGCTTTAAGTTGAGTTTCCAGGGCCTCCGTTTGGCTCGCCAAAATAGGTAAACTTAGGTTCAGTGCCATCCCTTTCGTTTTGTGCAACGTCAGCTCTAATGAAGCAAAGTCTTCAGCCATAAAGTATTCAATAAGCTCATCAACAGATGTCTCAAAATCGACAATAATGCTTTTTAGCAGCTCGTCGAGCGCTTCTGGCTCATCTCGTAAAGAAGCAAACATGCCTGAGCGGGAGAGTTCTTCCTCTGTTAACCTTAAGTTCTCGATTGGCTTACGTTGCAACTGAAGCACATTGCTGTCACTCGTTAGTGGCGGATTCTGTTTCGGTTCGAGTCTGGCGGCAAACTGTTTGAGAGCGTCTGAAAAGCTCTCATGCTGTAGCGGTTTCGTAAGCACATGGTCTGCTCCTGCTTCAATAAAGCTATCGTGAGCTTCACGAAATACGTCTGCCGTGTACGCAAAGAGTAATGTCTTGATACCTAACTCTTGTCGGATAACGCGTGTCGCCTCAACGCCATTCATCTCGGGCATATGGTTGTCCATCAAGATCAGGTCGTACTCGTTCTCTTTCGCCTTTTTAACCGCGATTAATCCATTTTCTGCAACATCCACTTCATGCCCAAGCTTTTCGCAAAACCCTTTTGCCACAATGGCATTCACACGGTTATCATCAGCAAGTAGTATCTTTAAATGGTGTGATTTTGCGCGAGGTTTCGGTGCTTCTTGCTGCTTTTTCGGAGCAGATTCTACCCAAGGAATCGGCAACTCAACGATAAATTGACTTCCAACGCCTTCTATACTCTTCAGAGTAATATGGCCACCCATCAAATCGGTTAGTTTTTTGACGATGGCTAACCCAAGCCCTGTTCCGCCGAACCTTCGAGTCGTTGATGAGTCTGCTTGCTCAAACGAGTTAAAAATATGCTCGTGCTTGTCTGGCGCAATACCAATACCGGTGTCGCTCACGCGCATGACCAACAACTGATTCGATTCATCTAACTCAGTTCTAACCAGCACATGCCCTTCGTTGGTAAACTTCACCGCGTTACCGGCGAGATTAAACAAGATCTGTCGTAAACGCGCACAATCTCCAGTAAATTCAGTATATTCAGAAACCTCGTTTTCCAAGATTAACTCGATATTTTTTTCATCAACAAGTGGTTTTATTGCGCTACACACCGGAGAAAGCACTTGATCGAGCTTAAACTTAGCTTGCTCAAATTCCAGTTTGTTTTCTTCAACTTTAGAAAAATCCAAAATATCGTTGAGGATAGTCATCAGATGCTGGCCAGAATCAAGAATAACCCCAATATGCTCTTTCGTCGTCGGCTCTTTGGTCTCTTCTGCAATCATTTGAGAAAGCCCTAGTACACCATTCATCGGCGTCCTTAGTTCGTGACTCATTGCAGCGAGAAAATTTGATTTCGCTTTTGCCGCTCGCTCGGCTTTGTTTCTCGCCTCTTCAATTTCAAGATTCAACTGTTTTAAGTTATGCATTCGGTGATGTGACTGATAAACAAACGCGCTAACTAGAAACATCACCGCGATAAATACAAACAACCACGTAAAACGCGCCTCACTTTGAGCAATATTGAGTAACCGATGCTCTGAGCTTTCGACAAACTCAATATAAGTGTGATCAAGCAGTTCATTCGTCAGCAATTCAATTCTTTTATCACTCGTTTGAAGCCGTTTAAGGAAGTTCGCTTCCTTTTCACTCTCAACTTCAGTTTGTGTTAGAAGCAACTGGTTGAGAAATTCAAAATAACGACTGCCACCCAAAGATTGACCGCTCTCGGTAGAAACATCTTGCTGATATAAATTGAACAACATGAGTAATGCATACCGATTTTCTACCTGAACACCAATTAACATATCAAGCTTCAACGTTGTTTGAAGCACTCGCTCCTTAAACTGTTCAAGCGTATCCCTAACTTTTATACGATTGGGTGTCACGGGAAACCAAACTGATGCCTTTGATGATTCCAACAGTGCCTGTACTGCGATTTCTATCTCTACTAAAGATGTTGTTAACTCATAGTTTTTCCTATCTTCAACGGCATATCGGTTCACGATAACATCACGCTCTTCAATCAACTCATGTCCGATATTCATTAGCCCAGCATGAAATTCTTGAGCGTTTTTTGAATTCATATACGACATATACGCCAGTGTGCAGCACGTCAGTATCCCAATAAAAAAGCAAAAGTTGATCAGTTTGAATTTATTCATTTTCCAACACCTCTAAAATTATGGGTCTAGGTGCTGTCAACGACTGCAAGAATGCTTCAATGTCCGCGACATTCTCATCGTTCATCGTTATACCGAGCTGGGTTTTAGCCATGATTTGTATCGCGTCGGATAACTTATCGACTTGCCCATTATGAAAATAAGGACTCGTTAGCGCGACATTGCGTAAACTGGCTACTCTAAAATAGAATCGCTCTTCATCTTCTATCGTAACGAGTTGCCTGCCCGAGTCCTCTACTACTGGCTTATCCTTGAAATAGGCGAACCTTTGGATCATCGCTCCGCCGATATTTTTGCCCTGATGACACTGCACACAACCTGAAGTCTGAAATGTTTTCCAACCTCTGATTTGCTGTTCACTCAGTACATGCGTGTAACCCAATAAGTAAGCATCGAATGGTGCGCCAGGCGTCTGCAGCCCTTCAACAAACTCCACAATAGCGGACTTGATATTATGAACGTTAATCGGCAATTCACCGTCACGATTAAATAGAGCTTGATAATGTTCACTCTCTTTTACATATTGCTCTATTGTTTGCCAGTTTGAATCCATTTCCATTGGATTATGGATTGGACCATCAATCTGAGCCATCAAGGTGTTTTCCGTACCATCCCATAAAAAACGATAATTTAACGCTGCATTAAACACTGTTATAGAATTTCTAATTCCATCACCTTTCACCCCCGTAGAGACAGGTGTATTTTCAGCGCCATTGGTTTGCAGATTGTGGCATGTCGCGCAGCTGACATTACCATTTGACGATAATTGAGGATCGCGGAAGAGATGCCAGCCAATTCTCGCTAGCTTAATATCCACATTAGGATCACCCTGTATGGGCTGAACTAGGGAGATATCACCTAACATCTTCGCGTTTCTTGCGGTTGTTGTTTGGCTCAAAATGAGTGTTACAACAGCTAGTGCGATTGCGCTGAATTGCCTCATCAACTACATACCTTAAACTTATCATTGATATGAATTTAGTTGCATTTTGGCGTTTTTTCCACCGACAGGAAGTTGAAAAAACGAGTTAAGTATTGCTTTGTTTAAGGCTTTGGTTGAAGAGGGAGTAATAAGGCGAATAGGAAGAAACCTATCGCCTTATGAGTAGCTAACGTATTGAAATCTGAGTTTAGTGTAGAAAAGCCAAAAACCGTTGAAACCAAGTCACCTCTCCATACGAGATCAGATCGAAAATAGTAAAGAATACGGCACAGATAACGGCCAACTTAATCAAACGCTGAACAATAAACATAAACATCACAATTACCAATAATTTGCTTTAGTTTACTATCTCACACAGCGTTTATATATAAAAATGTAGTCTCCTAATTAGCCTCGGGAACTTATTCATTAGAACCTATACTCAAGCATCTCTAAGTTATTTGGATATACTTGAATTAGGATTTCAAAAAGTCCCTGTGACCACACAAGGAGGACTGCATGAAACGACTATGGATATGGTTCTTACCTTTACTCTTGATTGCCAGTCAAGCACTGGCGAATACCGTTTGGATTGTTCCTGTCAAAGGCGCTATAGGGCCTGCTACTAGCGACTATTTATCTCGTGAAATAGAAGAAGCTCAACTAAACGGTGTCAGTTTAGTGATCTTAGAGATGGACACACCAGGCGGCTTAGATAGCGCAATGCGAGATATTATTCACGCGATTACCACCTCCTCGACTCCCATTGCAACTTGGGTCGGCCCATCTGGTTCTAGAGCTGCCAGTGCAGGAACATACATCTTGCTCGCTAGTCACGTAGCCGCCATGGCTGAAGCGACAAACCTCGGAGCTGCAACGCCCGTCGCGTTAGGTGGTACGCCTCAACCTCCTTCATCGGATGATGGCAAAGATCAAAACGCGGAAGAAACGCCAGAAGGAACCAACGAAGGTTCAGAGAAAGTTCCCGCGAAAACCGCAATGGAGAAAAAGGTGATTAATGATGCTAGAGCCTATATTAAAGGCTTAGCAAAGCTTCATGGCCGAAATGCAGAGTGGGCAGAGAAAGCAGTGAGCGAAGCAGCGAGTTTGGACGCCACAGAGGCATTGGAATTAAACGTTATTGATTATATAGCCAACTCACCAGAGGATTTAGTCAAAGCCATTGATGGACAAACTGTTAAAGTTAACAATCGTGATGTGACATTGTCACTGGAAAATCCCGTATGGATTGAAAGAACACCCGACTGGCGAGCAGAAATGCTAGCCGTTATCACCAATCCAAACGTTGCCTACATTCTAATGCTCATCGGCATCTACGGTTTACTTCTTGAATTTTACAACCCAGGAATTGGCTTACCCGGTGTGCTAGGTGGGATTTGTCTGCTTCTTGCCATGTACGCACTACAAATGATGCCCGTCAACTACGCAGGTCTTGGTCTGCTGTTACTCGGTATTGCACTAATGATAGCGGAAGCATTCAGCCCGAGCTTTGGTATTTTGGGCTTAGGCGGCGTTGTCGCCTTTGTACTCGGTTCGATATTTCTCATGGACAGTGAGTTACCAGGATTCCAGATCGCCCTTCCTTTGATTTTTGGTATTGCCATATTTTCCGTGGCTCTAATCGTGCTGACCGTCGGCCTGCTGCTCAAAATTCGTCGCCGGCGTGTAACGACGGGTTTAGAGACTTACCCTGGGAAGGTCGCCGTGGTAAGCGATGACTTTATCGATGGCGAAGGACGCGTTCAACTCAACGGTGCGTTATGGCGAGCTAAAGCCAAAGACCATCAACAATTCAAACAAGGTGATCACGTCACCATTGTTAATGTTAAAGGGCTGACCTTAACTGTGATGCCTGATGACCGCCAAAATAAATAGGAGGCGCTTTATGATGCTCTATACCGTTGCGGTGATCGTGGTGCTGCTGTTCGCACTAGCGACCCAAATGTTCAAGGTTTTGAGAGAATACGAACGTGGGGTTGTGTTCTTTCTTGGTCGATTTCAAGAAGTCAAAGGACCTGGTTTGATCATCCTTATCCCATTTATTCAGCAAATGGTGAGGGTTGATTTACGTACTGTCGTTTTGGATGTGCCGACACAAGATTTAATTACCAAAGATAACGTTTCTGTGCGCGTCAACGCGGTCGTTTATTTTCGTGTAGTTGATCCTCAAATGGCGATTAACAATATTGAAAGCTACAGCGATGCTACCAGCCAGTTAGCACAAACCACGCTGCGCTCGGTATTGGGTCAGCATGAACTCGATGAATTGCTATCAGAGCGAGAACGCCTCAATAAGGATTTACAATCCATTCTCGATCAACAGACTGATGACTGGGGAATCAAGATTGCTACGGTTGAAGTCAAACATGTTGATTTAAATGACAGCATGGTCAGAGCCCTAGCCCGTCAGGCAGAAGCAGAACGTAACCGTAGGGCGAAGATCATTCACGCTACTGGTGAGTTAGAGGCTTCAAATAAATTAAAAGAAGCAGCGCAAATGCTCAACGAAGCACCGAATGCATTGCAATTACGTTACATGCAGACACTCACTGAAATCACTACAGACAAAACATCCACTATTATTTTTCCAATGCCGATCAATCTTGTCGAAGCTGTCAGTGATATCGCCGAAGCGGTGAAAAAGAATAAAGAGACACAAGATAAGTAAGATTCTGCCCCTAGGAAGTAACGACCACTCACGTTACTTCCTTATTTGGTACTCGCTTTAAGGATGTGCCCATCTTCTTTATCACATTCTTGTTTCATTACTTCTAAGCCCGTTTTAAAGCATGTTCGCCAAGCGGTTTCAACATCGGCATCGTACCCAGAATCACACTGCCGAACCGTTTCTAACAAACTCTCAAGCCAAACATCAAAATCCTGCGGCTCTATACCAATATCTGCACTTGCATGCTTTTTCCCATACTTTTCCACCATTTTGTGCGCTTCGGTCGAGGTATCTGCCATCATAAAAAATACGATAGACCCTCTAAGCATTCTCACTTGTTGGTGCATGTCTATACCGTCAAACTTCTGTCTAAAGTTGGCACTTTTCGACCATAAATTTTTGTAGAACAAGTCGAAAAACTCCTGATCTGAAGTACAACGTTCATAGCTATCATTAAAAACTTCAATCACGTTCATGTTGCTTTCCCCTACGCCTTAATATGAGTTTAATTTAATATCAAATAAAAGCTTCCAAATAAGGACTTTTAAGTTTCAAACCGATCAACCCACATCGATTTTCAACAAAAAGTAAAAAGTGATTTAAATAAACACCCTCTTATCAATGAAAAAATATCCATTATCATGACCCCATATTCGAGGTACGCATGGTTGTCGATGCTAGTGCATCCTCATCTGTCATCACATAAAGAGGATATAAACGTGTCCCATCAAATCATTACCGATCTAAATAGCCGTTACACTGCAAAAAAATATGATGAAACCAAGCGCGTTTCTCAAGAAGACATGGCGATAATCAAAGAAGCACTGCGCTTGTCAGCGTCTTCTATCAACTCACAACCATGGAAATTCATCGTTATTGAAAGTGATGAAGCGAAGCAACGTTTCCACAATACGTTTGCAAATATGCATCAGTTTAACCAACCACACGCGAAAGCCGCATCACATACGATTCTGTTTGCTTACGATCCTAAATTTACTAAAGAGAAATTTGCGAAGCGTGTGGATGCAGAAGTAACATCTGGCCACTTGCCAGCGGAGATGTACAACAACTTTATGGGTGCTTACGCTTTTGCCGATGCAAATACGGACGAAAATGGCTTCAACGGAAACTGGACAAAAGCACAAGTCTATTTGGCACTAGGCAACCTACTACACACATTGGCACGACTAGGCATTGATTCAACACCGATGGAAGGTGTCGATCCGGCTCTGATTGGAGAAGAGTTTAAAGAAGAGCTCGAGGGCCATATTTGTGAAGTTGCACTGGCGATTGGCTACCATAAGGATGGGGAAGATTATAATCATGGTCTTCCAAAAGCGCGCCTTGCAATGGATGATGTAATTACGACTCTATAGTCGACCATTGTCTTAGCTTAGCGACTTAAGTCATTGTTTAAACTAAAAAGAGCCGCATTAATGTGCGGCTCTTTTTTACTTGGTTCTGCGTCAACTTTACGCTACTTGCTCTGACTTAAAATTACCAAGCAATGCATCGTAAAGCTCATTGTCGCTTAACACACCAACCAGCTTATTATCTTCAACCATAAGCAGAGGCTGATTGCTACGCTGTTTAAGTTCAATCGCTTCTCGCATACTGATTTCTGGGCTAACCTGAACCAGAGAGTTTTCATTAACTTCGTCAAGGTTCGAAGAGTCGCTCTTCCATTGAATCAACGATTTATCTTTATCCGCTAAACTTAACCCCTTGCTCTCTTGTATCACCCAAATATCTTTATCAGGGCAAATCAGAACACGCGTATCTTCGCGAACCAAATCGTCACGCATTAAGGAACGTCCCTTCAGCACATTTAATGGATTAGTGTGAGCAACAAAGTCCGCCACATAATCGTTTTCTGGAGCAAGAATGATCTGTTCTGGCTTGCCATGTTGAATCAGCTTTCCTGATTCCATAATGGCGATGTTGTTACCGATTTTAAGTGCTTCATCTAAGTCGTGACTCACAAAAAGAATGGTTTTGTTTAGCTTTTCTTGAAGCAGAATCAATTCATCTTGAAGCTGAGCGCGAATCAATGGGTCAAGCGCTGAAAACGGCTCATCCATTAACAAGATATCTGTGTCCATCGCGAACGCTCGCGCTAGGCCAACACGCTGCTGCATACCACCAGAGAGCTCGTGCGGGAATTTCGTTTCCCACTCAGACAAACCGACCATTTCGAGCTGTTCACGCGCTTTTTTACGGCGCTCTGCTTTGCCAATGCCTTGCATTTCTAGACCAAACGCAACGTTATCTAATACCGTTAACCATGGCATCAATGCAAACTTCTGAAACACCATGGATACGCGGTGAGTACGAAGGTGGCGCAACTTCTGTTCGTCACAGTTAGAGAGCTCAACCATGTCGTCGCCGTCTTTAATTTTCAGAGAGCCACGAGAAATATCGTTCAACCCGTTAACCGTTCGCAGCAAACTTGATTTACCCGAGCCCGAAAGCCCCATCAAGACACAGATCTCACCCTGTTTCACGTTCAGCGAAACATTATCAACCCCAACCACTTGGCCAGTTTCATCAATGATTTCTTGTCGAGACTTCCCTTGATCTAGTAGTGCTAGCGCCTGTGCTTGTTGCTGACCAAAAACGACATCAAGATTTTTAATAGTAATAGCGTCCATGATTATGCCTCCTTCTGGTTTGGTGCTTTACACAAGCGATCAAGAATGATGGCAACGAGTACAATCGCTAAACCAGCTTCAAAACCTTGTGAAATGTTTACCGTATTCAGTGCACGTACGACTGGCTTACCAAGTCCATCAGCGCCAACAAGCGCCGCAATGACCACCATAGAAAGAGACAACATAATGCACTGCGTAACGCCAGCCATAATACTTGGCAATGCCGCAGGTAACTCCACCTTAAACAGTAGCTTCATACGGCTGGCACCAAATGCTTTACCCGCTTCAAGTAGCTCCTCCGGCACTTTAATAATGCCGAGGTACGTCAATCGAATTGGCGCAGCGATAGCGAAAATGATGGTCGAGATTAGGCCAGGAACAATACCCAATCCAAACAGAACCAAGGTTGGAATTAGGTAAACGAATGTCGGGACGGTCTGCATTAAATCGAGTATTGGCCGCAACAAGGTGTATAACCAAGGACGGTGCGCCGCCATAATGCCCAACGGCACGCCAATTAATACGGAAATCGTTGTCGCTGCAAACACAAGGACAAAGGTTTCCAGCATTTCTTGCCAGTAACCAAGGTTGAGAATTGCGAGTAAGGCCAACACGATAAATACGACAAGAGGAATGCTGCGGTGTAAGAACCAAGCAATTGCCGCCGTCATAATGATTGGCGCTGCAGGTGGCATCCATTTAAAAATGTCCACCACGAAAAGAATGATCGTTTCAAGTGTAATAGAGATTGCATCGAAAAAACCCGATGCATTGATGGTTAACCAATCGACGCCAGTTTCCATCCATTGGCCCAACGGTAGTTTGTTGTCCGTAATAAAATTCAAAATAAAACCTTTGTGTTAATGAAGCGGGCAAAACTGCCCACTTTCTTTTAAAAAAACGAGCTCAAATACTGCTTATTAAGCGTTTGTTTTTAAGTAGTTTGTAATAGCTGTTAGCGCATCTTGGCCATCTACCGTTTTCACGCCCTCTAGCCACGCTTCAATTTGCTCTTGGTTTGCATTCAACCATGCTTGCGCTGCTTTTGATGGCTTCTGTTTCTGGTTAAGAATCGCTTCCATCAGTTCATTTTCCATTTCTAGGTTAAACTCTAGATTTTTCACTAGCTGACCTACATTTGGACACTCAGCGAGGTAATTTTTACGTACGTTTGTGTAGACGTTCGCGCCGCCGTAGTTAGGACCGAAGAAGTCATCACCACCCGCTAGATATTCCATTTCAACGTTACTATTCATTGGGTGCGGCGCCCAACCTAGGTACACAATCCATTGATTGCGGCGTGCGGCACGTGATACTTGAGATACCATGCCAGCTTCACTGGACTCAACTAGGCTGAAATCTTTTAGGCCGAATGCGTTACTATCAATCATTGACTGAATTAAGCGGTTGCCATCGTTTCCTGGTTCAATGCCGTAAATGCGGTCTTTAAATTTGTCGGCATGTTTTACTAGGTCAGCGAAGTTGGTTACGCCTGCGTCATAAACGTATTTTGGAACCGCTAGCGTGTACTTTGCGCCAACGAGATTCGCGCGTACGGTTTCAACAGTACCTGCATCACGGTATTTCGCGATATCACCTTCCATCGTTGGCATCCAGTTACCTAAGAAAATGTCGATATCGCCATTAGCCATAGAGGAGTAAGTTACAGGCACAGACAGAAGATCGGTCTTCGTTTTGTACCCCAACCCTTTAAGTAACTCTGATGTAACGGCAGTGGTCGCTGTGATGTCAGTCCAACCTACATCTGCGAAACGAACCGTTTCACATTGGTTGGCGTAAGCGCCTGTTGCTAAAGTACTTAGTGCAATTGTTGAGAAGATTTTTGTCATCTTAGACATGTTGAATTCCTTGTAATGATTACTGACTTTTTCATTTTATGAGATCGAATCGAGATCTCTTTTTGGCGGATGCATTCGTTGCATCTCTTGCCAGTCCGGTGCAATCCAAACTGGTACGTTGTTCGACGTTTCTAGGGCGTTATCCAAAATCATATCCGCGGCGCGTTCTGCCACCATAATCGTTGGCGCATTTAAATTACCGTTCGGAATGGTTGGGAAAATAGAAGAATCCACCACACGCAAGCCTTGAATACCGCGTACTTGGCATCGCTCATTTAAGACGGCTAATGGGTCATTATCTGCGCCCATTTTGCAGGTACAAGATGGATGGTAAGCACTCTCGACGTTTTGCTTCACCCATTCATCAATCTGTTCATCCGTTGTGATGTTCAGACCGGGTTGGATCTCATCCCCACGAAACTCATCCATGGCTGGCTGATTGAGGATCTCGCGAGTAAGGCGAATACAATCACGCCAATCCTGCTTATCTTGTTCAGTGGAAATGTAGTTAAACTCAATCTTCGGCTTATCATTCGGATTCGCAGAGACAACTTCGACCGACCCGCGACTTTCTGGCTTGTTAGGTCCGACGTGCACTTGGAAACCATGACCATCAAAAGCAGCTTGCCCGTCATAGCGCATTGCCGCTGGCAAGAAGTGATATTGAATATTTGGCCACTTTAGTCCTTCACGAGAGCGGATAAACGCACACGATTCAAAGTGGTTAGTAGCACCAAGGCCTTTGCGAGTTAATATCCACTCAGTGCCAATCAAGCCCTTGCTCACCAAGCCTAATTTGCTGTTGAGCGTGATAGGTTGCTTACAGTGATATTGGAAGTACACTTCTAAGTGATCTTGCAGGTTTTTACCTACCCCTTCCAACGAGTGTTTCACCTCAATGCCCGCTTTTTCTAATACTGCCTTAGGGCCAATGCCTGAAAGCTGCAACAGCTGAACGGAGCCAACCGAACCCGCACTCGAAATCACTTCATTATTCGCAAAACATTGCTGAATTGAACCTGACTTTTCAAATTCAACGCCTACCGCTTTCTTACCTTCTGCACCAGTTTCTTCTAATAAAACTCGATGAACCGTCACCCTCTTCATTAGGGTGAAGTTTTTGCGTTTTTTAGCGCGGCTTAAGTATGCATTAGAGGTCGAAGCGCGTACGCCTTTGTCGACGGTCATATGCATTGGGCCAAAGCCCTCTTGCTGATAACCGTTGTAATCTTTTGTTTCTGGGTAGCCCGCTTCTTTGCCTGCATCAATAAAAGCTTGGTACAGTGGATTGAGCTTCATATCGTTGCCGTTACATGTGCCGACTGGACCGTGATCGCCCCGATATTCATCAGCACCACCAATCCAAGACTCTGCTTTACGGAAATAAGGCAAACACGACTGATAATTCCAGCCTTTCGCGCCTTCCTCTTCCCACTGGTCAAAGTCACAAGCGTGTCCGCGAACGTAAACCATGCCGTTGATAGATGAGCTACCGCCCAGAACTTTTCCGCGAGGACAATGAAGTTGGCGACCATCCAACCCTTGCTCTTCAACCGTCTCAAACTGCCACGCGTATTTTTCAGTGTTCATCGGGTAAGAAAGCGCCGTTGGCATTTGGATAAAAATACTTTTATCCGACCCACCCGCTTCGAGTAATAGGACCGAATTTTGACCACTTTCACTTAAGCGATCCGCTAACACACAGCCGGCCGAACCCGCACCGACGATGATGTAATCGTAGTGTTGTTGCATTTTTATTCTCCTAGGAGTTAATACTAATCACCCTAGATAAGTGAACGAAATTAGCGTAGGAAAAATGCTTGAGAACAAGGCGGAAATTTTGATAAGTAGTTAACCTACAATCAAAATTGACAACGTAGTTATCGAGCATTTTAACAAGCTAAAGTGGTCAGTTATCTACTATGAGTAGTATCATTTGTAAGGGCTTTCGAAGTCGCTTAGCTGAACCAGAACACTCTTCGTTTGTGTGTAATGTTTAAGGGTTTCGACTCCGTTTTCACGGCCAACACCTGATTGCTTGTAGCCGCCAACTGGCATTTCCGCAGGTGAGTCACCCCATGTGTTCACCCAACAAATACCCGCTTGAATTTGATGGATCACACGGTGCGCACGAGATAGGTTTTGAGTAAATACACCTGCCGCTAAGCCATAATCGGTGCCATTTGCACGCGCAATCACTTCCGACTCATCGCGGAATTTCAGAACTGACATTACCGGGCCAAAGATTTCTTGTTGAACGTGGTTCATGTCATCATCGCAATCGACAAATACGGTTGGAGCAACAAAGTTACCATTGGCTAGGCCATTGTCTGTTGCTTTGTAGCCGCCAGTCAGTAACGTCGCGCCACTCGCTTTCGCGGCTTCAATCGCTCCTAGAACTTTCGATTCATGATCTTTAGAGATTAGCGCGCCAATTTGCGTGTTCTCATCAAGCGGATCGCCGACGACTAACAGCTCGGTTCGGGCTTTAAGCTGTGCGATAAAGTCGTCATAAATACCTTCATGGACAAATACACGTGTACCGTGCGTACAAACCTCACCTTGGGTGTAGAAGTTCGCCACCATGGCCGCAGAAACGGCATCGTTTAACTTCGCATCATCAAAAATAATCAGTGGAGACTTACCACCAAGCTCCATCGTTACTTGTTTTAGTGTCTTAGCGCTGTCACTCATGACGACTTTACCGGTGCCTGACTCACCCGTGAATGACACTTTTGCGATATCAGGATGCGCCGTTAGCATCTGTCCTACTCGGTAATCCCCTTGCACGACATTAAATACGCCATCTGGCATGCCCGCTTCTGAATAAATTTCGGCGAGCTTAAGCGCCGTTAATGGTGTTTCTTCTGATGGCTTGAAGATCATTGCGTTGCCCGCAGCCAGTGCTGGCGCCGATTTCCACATCGCAATTTGAATTGGATAATTCCAAGCGCCAATACCCGCGCAAATGCCCAATGGCTCACGACGTGTATAGAAAAACTGATCGTCGCTGAGTGGCTGCTGTTCACCTTGTAGACTTGGAGCAAGGCCAGCGTAGTACTCAAGAACATCGGCACCTGTTGTGACATCAACCGCGATAGCTTCTTGAATGGGCTTACCAGTATCTGCCACTTCCAATGCAGCCAGCTCGTCATTACGCTCACGTAAAATGGCAACGGCTTTGTGTAAAATACGGCTGCGCTCAATCGCAGTCATCGCCGACCATGCAGCAAAACCTTTCTTTGCCGATTCAATCGCTGCTTGAAGATCGTCTTGGTTCGCTTGTTTAATGTTGGCCAATGGCTCACCATTCGCCGGATTGTAAGTGGTGAAGTGTTCATCTGAACACCCGTCGTACATCGCACCATTGATATAGTGTGCTTTCATTTCCATTTTGAAGACCTGTAACTTTTATATTTTTTCAGAATAAAACGTAAGTTGTTTTTCGAGATAATCGTTGATGATGATTCTCGCTCTTTCTGCATCAATGCCTTGCGGGTTGAGCGTTCCGCGCAGCCAAATTCCATCAATAAGTGATGCAATACCATGAGCAACCAATTCAGCCTGCTCTGCATTTAATAATGCTTTGAGTTCTTTTCTTAGGTGGGACAATAGACGTCGTTCGTTGACACGCTGCAAACGCTTGAGCTGCTCGTCATGCATTGAGTACGACCAAAACGCCAGCCAAGTCTTGGCAACTTGGTTTTCTGCCTGATAGCCGACAAAATTACCATCAATGATGGCGTTAATTCTTTGGTGATGAGCATCACTTGGCAGCTCACGTAACTTCTGTGTGATAGTGGACGAAAGCTGACGCAAGATTTCGCGCATCGTTTCCTCCAGCAATCCGTGCTTACCACCGAAATAGTGGTTGATAATCCCCGTTGATACACCGGCTTCTTTGCTGATTAACGAAATACTCGCCGCGTGTAAACCGACTCTATCAATCACTGACATTGTCGCTTTCACAAGCTGCGGTTTTCTGATTTCAGGCATCCCCACCTTTGGCATTTTGCGTCCCTGTTATTTTTAATTGAACGGTTAGTTAAATATAAAATGCCTGAAAATTAATTCGAACTCAAATTATTTTTAAAGAAAAATGTTAGTAAAAAAGGATGAAAAGTTGAGGGTGTACGAAAAATTGCTCGGTAAGAACTTGTCGGGATAACTAGATTTCAGTTTAAGAACAAACAAATAAAGCAATTAAAATCAAGCGATTAAATGTAGATCCATTTTAAAAACGATGATGAACGAGTTGATTTTTGAACAACAAAAATCTGTGCCACAAAAAATTTATATCGACCACTAATCATTTCACCTGTACATGGTTTGTTTGTACAAAGAATAGACACACTAGTTTGTTATAGTTTTGTAGACACAAGTGGCATTCGCACTTTGAAGGTGAAGGAGGCAAAAAGAGAGGTTATATTGAACGCCATGAATATGCGATTCGATATCCTTAAGCCATTTTTAAGTAATATCGCCAAGTGACTTTAAGATTTTAGATTCAGCGTTTTATATTCGAAGCAAGGATCTCAAAGTCACTTGGCTATCAAAGTAAATGGGAGGGATAAGTTCAGATTCATCGTGCGATGAGCCTGAACTTTTGATTTCTGTTACGCTAGCGAGCGACCTTTCACGCAGTTGCGTCCGTTCGCTTTCGCTTGATAAAGCAATTTATCGGCCTGATCGCAAAGTGATTTAAAGCTCATCTCATTATCTTCAGTGGTAACGACTCCAAAACTACAGGTCACTCTCACTTCTTCTTTCTGTTCCGTAACAAAGCAATGTAGGGATAAAGCGCTACGTAAACGTTCGGCAGTAATAAGAGCGTTTTCATGGTCTGTATTGGGCATAACAACAACAAACTCTTCACCACCAAAGCGAGCAACAATGTCGTTCTCACGTACAGTTTCCTCCAACACTTTGGCAACGCCCGTTAGTACGGTATCTCCAAACACATGCCCATAGGTATCATTTACCTGCTTGAAATAATCCACATCGATTAACGCTAAAGTTACTGGCCCCGATTGTGGTTTATTTGGCACCATTTTCTGTTTATCGAGTTTGCTATCTACCCATTTATTTAAAGCTAGATAACCGTACTTAACTTGCTCGACTTGCTCAAAAACAAAGTGTTGTATTTTTTCTTGCTTAGATTGAGGTACCGGTTTCTCTTTTCGCTCACGCCTCACTTCTACTGGCTTAGTGAACCAGTCCTCTAAAAAACCGCGATTGAACAACCCTGTCAATGTGTCTGTCTTTGCGAGGCGACGCATTCTCAAACGCGAGCGATTGACGACGAGAAATATTACCGCCATCAAAAATAGAACACCGATGAGCGCAAGTAGCGCTTCACCCAATAAGTAAAAAGTACGACGGTTATTTTCTAGCTCCATACGCTGCAACACATTGTTCCAGTTGAGATCTTCGTTCTCATATTCAAGTCGTTCCAATTCAAATAACGTCTGCTGGCGCTCAAGATTTTCAACTTCTCTTTGATTGCTAAATTGGATAAATTTATCGTGATAGTTACCGTAAGTTTCGAATGCTAGTTTAAAGTCATTGCTCCCCGCATAGGCCATAGCGGCGACTTTTAGTAGCTCCATTTGCTGTTGCTTGACGTATCGACTCTCTATAATCTCCGGCAGCATTGGCGCGATCATCGCTAAAAGTATTTCAAATTGCTGCTGCTCTAACATATATTCGGCTTGTAACAACTTAAATGTTGCCAAATACGCGCTAGACGTTTCTCTGTACTGTAAATTCTCCGCCAGCTTCAAGTGGTTAACCATCTTCTTTTCTTGATTCGTCTCGCGATATAAAGCTGCAAGTTCAAGGTTAACTCGAAATCTAAAGCGTCCATCACCGATAATTTGAGCCAGCTTTAACGCTCGCTGATATGACGCTATCGCCTCTTCGTATTGGAACTGTGCTTTATGAAGTTTCGCTATCGTCAAAACGCTCAACAACTCATTGAACGACATACGCCTATCCCTAAAATAGCGATATGCTTGTTCCAAAAGCGCCTCAGATCGGTCGTAACCCTGAATTTTGACAAGTACGTCACCTAGCTCTAGTGCTGCACGTTCGACCAGCCCGTGAACACCTGAAGATTCAGCCACATCCATGGACGACATAAGTGCAGCATAGGATTTTTTAAACTCACCTTGCTCATCGTAATAGCGTCCTTTTAGCAACAGGATTTCTGATTCAAGTTGCTTATCACCATTCTCACGCGATGTTTCCAACAAGCTATCCAACGCAGAAAGCGCGGTATCGATATCGCTCTTTCCAACCATAGTTCGCATCTGAATCAACTTAAACAGGAGATACTCATGGCTCTGTGGACGCACAAGCTCCAATCCTTTTTGAACGACACTCTGACTCTCTTCTACGCGCCCTAGCAGCTCTAAAACCGTGGCCTTGGCAAGCCAGTAACGCACCAACAGCGCTGTTGGTTGGTTTTGTAGTAAAGACTCTTCTTCTAACGCTTCAATCAAAGCTAAAGAACTCTGAGGTAATGCGTAAATTTGATTTTCGATGCCTTCTAACGACTGTAAAAACTTACCTTCCTGTTCCACCTTTTCTGTGGAGGCCTGAACAGAAAAACACAGACACCCCAATAATAGCGGCATCGTCCTAAGCGAATGAAATAGTGACATTATTGCTCTTCCCTAATGGGTAGTTACTTCAGTGTAATTGAGAATTCTGATTATTTATTATTAAGACAACTGAAGGTTATTCAGTCAGCCTCATATTCCCATGTATTTTGCGCTGAATAATAAATCACCATCTTTAGATGCCGAAATAGTTTTCGGTTACAATATGACCAATAAGAATGTTTTTTACACACCAAGAATGACGATCTCGTTAGTGAGACAAAAGATCGTCTTAGTTGTGAGTTGATACATTTACATGACAAGCAATATAGAACTAACCATTCACATTAGAAATAGAATCAATTTTTATACCGTTCGATGAGATAGCAGTCGACCATGCATCCAATACATTTTTCAGATAGAAGCAATAAAAGAAAGGAGAAAATGGAAGGAAGCGGACAATCAAACTCGCTCCCCTTTTTTATGTTGCAGAGGGGGTTACATTCGCATTCCGCCATCGACTTCGAACACTCGTCCGGTCACGAATTCGTTGGTTAACACGTATTTTATGGTCGATGAAATTTCATCCGCCAAACCTAAACGTCCAACTGGAATCATTCCGATTAAACGTTCCATCGCTTCAGGTTTTATTTGGTCTGTCATGGCAGTTTTGATGACACCCGGAGCAATCGCCACTGAGCGAATTCCGAAACGCCCTAACTCTTTCGCCCACACCGTTGCCATGGTGGCTACCGCCGCTTTAGATGCTGAATAGTTGGTTTGACCAATATTCCCGGCACGCGCAACGCTGGATATGTTGATCAGAACCCCTTTGCTATCGGTGTTCAGCATTACCTTGCTCGCTTCACGGCCACACAGGAAAGTGCCTGTTACATTCACATCTAGAACAGACTGAAATTGTTCCAGCGACATCGTGTTAACCTGACCATCTTTGACTTTAATGAACATACCATCACGCATAATACCTGCGTTATTGATAACGCCATTGAGCTGCTTGAAATCTGCCTCAATTTGCTCAAAAGCAGTGCACACCTGCTGTTCGTCAGTCACGTTCGTCACATAAAAACGAGCGGTAACGCCGAGAGATTCACATTCCGCTTTCGTTTCAGCCAGTTGATCTGAATTGAGGTCGATAAGCGCAAGATGAACGCCATTTTCCGCCAGTGACAGTGCCATTTGTTTACCCAGCCCCTGCCCTGCCCCCGTGATCGCAATGACCTTATTTGCTAACTCCATAAGCGCTCCTTAGGCCTGATTTTGCTTTTGGTAGAACTCAAACAAGCTTGAAAAATCTTTTTGCCCGTTGCCCTGACCGTTGTGAAAATTAAACAGATTACGAGCCAAGCTGCCCATTGGCGTTGATGTTTGACTGGCAACCGCCGCTTCCATCGCAAGACCCAGATCTTTAGCCATTAACTGGCTCATAAAGCCGCCTTGATAACCATTGCTTGCAGGCGTATTTTCCATCACACCTGGACAAGGGTTATACAGCTCTAGCGCCCAGTTACGCCCTGAACTTTGCAACATGATGTCGGAAAGCACTTTGGGATCGAGTCCGTTTTCCATCCCTAAATTGAGTGCTTCACAGGTGCCGCTCATCAAAATGCCCAACATCATGTTATTGCAGATCTTCGCCACCTGACCAGCTCCAGCATCGCCTGCATGGAAGATGTTTTTACCCATGTGGCTAAGCACCGCTTTGGCTTGAACAAAGTTCTCTTGTGAGCCGCCAACAATGAAAGTTAACGTACCTGCTGCTGCGCCCGCAACGCCACCAGATACTGGTGCATCAACAAAACTGATACCAAGTTGCGATGCTTTTTCGCCAACCAAACGAGCAGTCGCCGGATCGATGGTGGAAGAATCAATCAGCAAGGTACCTGATTCGACGCTATCTAAGATGCCATCTTGACCAAGATAAACGCTTTGAACGTGTTGGCTCGCTGGCAGCATAGTGACAACCACGTCAACACCTTGTACTGCCTGCTGAACGGAATCGGCACTTGAAGCGCCCAATGCGGTCAACTCCTCAACTGCGTTTGGGTTCAAATCAAATACTTCGACGTTCAAGCCCACTTTGAGTAGATTCTTAGCCATAGGCGCACCCATGTTACCAAGGCCAATAAATGCAATTTTGTCCATATCGTATTTCTTCCTTGTACTAAAGTGCCGCTATAGCTACCGACGATGCGGTCAGTGGGTATTCTGCTGAGTCAATTGGCGAGAAGAAGCGCTCCAAAACTTGTGGCGTTACGTCAGAAACCGTGCGATGTTGCCAAGTCGGTTGATTGGTTTTATCAATAATCAGCGCACGAACCCCTTCTCTAAAATCACCTTCTAAGCCACAACGTAGTGTTAGGTTAAACTCCATATCAAAACACGCTTTCAAAGAGAGATTTTGATACTGCGTTAACTGCTGATAAGTGATACTGAGCGACAACGGACTGCCATAGTTCAGTGACTTCTGCGCATTGACGAACCACTTGTTATCAACGTTAGCACTGCTGATTGCGTCAACAATTGACGCTAAGTCACCCGAACATAACTGCTCAATCAATTCCGCATAGGGCATCAACATCCCTTCGCTTGGCTCATCAACTTGTACCGAACGCAGCATAGTGGCGATTTTTTCATTAATGTTTGCTTCATCTTGCCAACTTACCGATGCAAGCAGATCCAGCAGCACTTGCTTGTTTTCTGGCTGTGCAATCCATTGGCTTAACCCCAACGCTTTCATATCTGTTGCGTTAATTTGGCAAGCCGTCAAACTTAAGAACAGTGCCAAATGTTTTGGCAACTGGTTTAGGAAGTACGTCGCGCCTACATCTGGGTAAAGGCCAATTTTAATCTCTGGCATTGCAAAGCGTGTGGTCGTTTCTGCAACGCGATGGCTAGCACCCATAAATAAGCCCACACCGCCGCCCATCAAATAACCATGTCCCCACGCGATGATCGGTTTTGGATAAGTATGAATAAGATGGTCACAGCGATATTCGAGGTCAAAGAAGGTTTCCATCGCTGAAAACGCAGAATCAAAGTCTTGCTCTTTGTTTTCAAGTGCACGGTAGATCGCTTGAATATCACCACCAGCACAAAACGCTTTTTCACCTTGAGCATGCAAGAATACCGCGATGACGCTGTCGTCCGTTTGCCATTCATTAAGCTGTTTGTACAACTTCTCAATCATCACGTAACTCAACGCGTTGAGAGCTGCTGGGTTATCAAGCTCTAGCACACCAATAACAGAGCCATCAGCGCACTCAAGTTTTGAAACATTTACTGTACCTGTCATTTGGCCTCCGCTAGCTGTTTGTCCATTGTGGCTTGCGCTTTTGCAAAAACGCATTCACACCCTCAGTCTGATCTTGTGTATTGAACAGCTGTAAAAACAGTTCACGCTCCAAAACCAATCCAGCTGCATGAGTTTGGCTGCGTCGACCTTGAATTAGCGTTTTGCACGCTGACACAGATTTCGGTGATTGACCTGCAACACGCTGTGCTAGCCCCATAGCCGCTTCGAGTGCTTGACCTTTCGCCACCACCTCTTCGACTAACCCAATTTTTTCCGCTCGCTCGGCCGTCACACGCTCGCCACACAGGATCATACGCTTCGCCCAACCTTCACCTACCAACGCGGTCAGGTTTTGCGTCCCGCCCGCACACGGCAACAAGCCTACCGATGCTTCAGGAAGTGCCATTTGTACTTGTTCTTCTGCGATGCGAATGTCACACGCCATCGCCACTTCCAAACCGCCGCCCATCGCGTAACCATTAATTGCTGCGATGGAAACACCATCGAACGCAGACAGCGCTTCAAAGGCTTCACCAAATGCGAACGCCATATCTGCGGCTTGCGATTTATCGCCGGATGCAAAGTTGTTGAGATCCGCTCCAGCAGAAAAGAATTTCTCGCCTTCGCCTGTTAATACCAACGCATAAATGGAGCGATCATTACTGAGTTCAATCGCCAACTCTTTTAGCTGATTCAAAGATTCAAGCGTCCAGGTGTTTGCTGGCGGGTTACTAATCGTGAGCTTGGCAATGTGCGCTTCACGCTCTAGTTTGATTTGTGCCGTCATAATCTTTCAGTCCTTTTTAATTTCTTTAGGTAAGGCTGTGTCTCGCTGACTAAAGCAGCTCAACGCCTTCCGTTAGTAATCGTCTTGCGACGATCAGACGCATGATTTCGTTGGTACCTTCAAGGATTTGGTGAACACGAACGTCTCGGAAATGGCGCTCGACTGGATATTCTTTGATGTAGCCATAGCCACCGTGAATTTGCAGCGCCTGATCGCAGACTTTAAAGCCCACATCAGTAGCAAAGCGTTTTGCCATGGCACAGTACGCACTTTTTTCTGCGTGCTGGGCATCGAGTTTAGCGGCAGCGAGTCGCACCATTTGACGCGCAGCGACCAGCTCAGTCGCCATATCAGCAAGCTTGAACTGCAACGCTTGAAATTGCGCCAGTGAACGGCCGAACTGTTTGCGTTCGGTCATGTATTGTTTGGCTTCGTTCAGAGCTTGTTGCGCAGTACCGACGGAACAAGTGGCGATATTGATTCGGCCGCCATCCAGACCAAGCATGGCGAACTTAAAGCCTTCTCCCTCTTCACCCAACAGATAGTCAGCCGGAATACGAACATTTTCGAAGGTAATCATGCGAGTTGGCTGGCAGTTCCAACCCATTTTGGCTTCTTTTTTACCGTAGCTAATGCCTTCGCAATCAGCAGGAACAACGAATGCAGAAACGCCACCCGCTCCTTCACCACACGAACGCGCCATCACGACCAATACATCTGTATCACCCGCGCCAGAGATAAACACTTTTGCGCCATTGAGGACAAACTCATCGCCATCACGCACTGCGCTAGTCGTTAGAGAAGCGGCGTCAGAGCCGGCATTAGGTTCGGTTAAACAGTAGGAAGCGAGCTTTTCACCCGAAATTAGATCCGCGCTAAATTGCTGCGCCACTTCGGCTTTGGCAAAGCTGGTGATCATCCACGTCGCCATGTTGTGAATGGTCATAAACGCAGTAGTCGCGGTACAACCCATAGCCAACTGCTCGAAAATGATCGCCGCATCCAAACGAGATAACCCCAAGCCACCATGCTCTGGCGGCGTATAGATGCTCAGAAAACCAAGTTCACCTGCTTGACGCAGTACATCTTTAGGGAAATGATGGTTTTCATCCCACTCGGCCGCATGAGGCGCTAACATTTGGTCTGCAAACTGCTTTGCTACTTCGGCAAACGCGAGTTGATCTTCGTTTAATTCAAAATCCATCTTGAAGTCCTAAGGTCTAATTCGTTGCATTTGTATCCGAGCCAAGCCCACTTAAACGGTGGCGCTTGGCTAGAGGTGTCGCTAATCCAGTAATTAGCTAAGTTGAATGGTCATGTTTGGACCGCTCGGAATGTCATCTTCAAACCAACGCGCGGTGACAGTTTTCGTCTCGGTGTAGAAGCGAACCGCTTGTTTACCGTAAGCATGCAGGTCGCCGTAGAAGCTGCCTTTCCACCCAGTAAACGAGAAGAACGGCAATGGCACCGGAATCGGCACGTTGATGCCTACGTTACCTACTTCGATATTGTGTTGATACTTTCTCGCGGCAGCGCCGTTCGCCGTGAAAATAGACGTACCATTACCAAAGCGGTTTGCATTGATCAGTTCAATCGCTTCATCTAGGTCATCCACTTCCATAGTTAACAGTACAGGCCCGAAAATTTCTTCCTGATAAATCGACATGTCTGTGGTCACGTTGGTAAACAGTGTTGGCCCCACCCAGTTACCGTTCGGGAAGCCAGGTACTTGGCAATCTGTCCCGTCCAGAACACAATTCGCGCCTGACGCTTTGCCTTCATTAATCAGATTCACCACTCGCTGCTTCGCTTGAGGGCTAATCAGTGGACCATAACCGGCGGTTTCATCATCCCACGCGCCAGGCTGAACCTGAGCTAACGCCTCTTTAAGCTCTGGAATCCATTCTTTGGTTTCGCCGACAAATACGGCAACCGAAATAGCCATACAGCGTTGGCCTGCAGCACCAACTGACGCGCCAACTAGGTTATTGATGACTTGCTGTTTGTTTGCATCCGGCATGATGACCATGTGGTTCTTAGCACCTGCAAATGACTGCACGCGTTTCAGGTTGTCTGTACCTGTTTTGTAGATGTACTCACCAACGGGCACAGAGCCAACAAAAGAGATCGCACGAACAACTGGATCAGTCAGAATGCGGTCGACTTGCTCTTTGGTCCCGTGAACAACTTGCAATACGCCTTTTGGTGCGCCAGTTTGTTCAAACAGCTCCGCCAGTTTCATTGCCGTTAGTGGCACTTGCTCTGACGGCTTCAAAATAAAGGTGTTGCCACAAGCGATCGCCATCGGGAACATCCACAATGGAATCATCGCAGGGAAGTTAAACGGTGTAATGCCAGCACAAACGCCGAGCGGTTGAATGTAAGAGTAACCATCAATATTGGTCGCGACGTTCTCAACCGTTTCGCCCATCATTGAGCTACAAATGTTCGCCGCTTGTTCTACGACTTCAATCCCACGCCAAATGTCACCCTTTGCATCCGCGAGGGTTTTGCCTGTCTCACTTGAAAGCAGTATCGCCAACTCATCGTGTTGCTCTTTTAGCAAATGTTGGTAACGCAGCATCAATCTAGCACGCTCCGGCGCTGCAACTTCTTTCCAGCGTTTGAACGTTTCTGTTGCGCTGGCAATCGCCGCATTCATTTCCGATTCCGTGGCACAAGGTACTTGTGCAATCACTTCGTTGGTTGCCGGGTTGGTTACATCTAGCCATTGTTTTGAATCGGAGATGGCAAATTCACCACCGATATACTGCTTTACTTGTTCTGTCATGATGACATCCTTGTATTTTTCAGCTTGTTACGGACTACTGTTATGTAAGTGAAACTTTGTTGAGAGTGATTTAGCAGATTTCAATCGCGATAGCGGTTGCCTCGCCGCCGCCAATACAAAGCGATGCAACGCCACGCTTACCACCAGTTTGTTTTAGTGCATGAATCAAAGTGACAAGGATTCGATTGCCACTTGCGCCTATTGGATGCCCCAGCGCACAAGCCCCTCCGCGAGGGTTCACTTTGCTCTCGTCCAGTTCGAGAGCTTTCACCGCGTATTGAGTCACGACAGCAAAAGCTTCATTGATTTCCCAAAGGTCCACGTCTGATTTGTCCCAGCCCGTTTTTTCCAGCAGCGATTCAATCGCGAAGACTGGTGCGATGGTGAACTCATCAGGCTGCCTTGCATGCGTGCTGTACGCGACAATTTTGGCTAGAGGCTGAAGGTTTTCCTGACGACCAAAATCACTATCGACTAAGATCATTGCCGACGCACCATCCGAAATGGAACTAGAGTTTGCTGCGGTTACGCCGCCATCTTTGGCAAACGCAGGGCGTAAGGTAGGAATTTTAGTGACGTCGAGTTTGCTCGGTTGCTCATCATCTACAACCAAGGTTTCGCCGCGCCGACTTTTTACGTTAACAGGCACGATCTCTTCTTTGAACAAACCTTGTTCGATTGCTTGCTGCGCACGAGTCACCGACTGCTGCGCCCAGGCATCCATACTTTCACGGCTAAACTGATACTTTTGCGCCGTCTGTTCTGCAAAGACACCCATCAGCTCACCTTGGTAGGCATCCTGCAACCCGTCATAAAACATGTGATCAAGCACTTGCTCGTGACCTAAACGGAAACCATCACGCGCTTTCTTTAATAGATAAGGAGAAGACGACATGTTTTCCATGCCACCAGCGATGACAGCATGCGCATTGCCAGATTGAATAAGGTCATATGCCAGCATGACGGTTTTCATACCCGAACCACAAACTTTGTTCAGTGTCGTACAACCAATCGATTGTGGCATTTCAGCTTTAAGACTTGCTTGTCTTGCAGGCGCTTGCCCCACACCGGCGGTTAAAACGCATCCCATCAACACTTCGTCTATTTTGTGCACATCGAGTTGGCTTTCGGCTAGCGCCCCTTGAATGGCTTTCGCACCGAGTTCCGTGACATCTGTTGAAGCTAATGCACCTTGAAAAGAGCCGATAGGCGTTCGCTTAGCGGCAACAATCCATGTTTCATTTTTCATTCCATTAACCTTTTGTTGACGTTTACGTCATAACTATACTAACATTTACGTTAACGTCAAGTTTGAGGTTATTGTTTGTTCGAGTGATTCTTTGATTTCGAGTAAATACGAGTGATATCAAGGCTCAAGAGTGGATGTTGTTTGTTTACTTTAACGTTAACGAATTGTATATTCATGTAAATGTTATACGAAAGTCGTAAGGTTAAGGAATGAACACATTTAAGATCAGCGAGCTCGCGAAAGAGTTCGACATTACTACTCGAAGCATTCGCTTCTACGAAGATTTAGGTCTCCTAACTCCAGAACGTAAAGGCAACACTCGAATCTACAATGGTCGTGATCGAATTCGACTAAAACTGATTTTGCGAGGTAAGCGATTGGGCTTTTCTCTTGCAGATATCAAAGAGTTATTTGAACTCTACGATACCGATCAAAGTACTGAGCAGTTGAACTATATGATTCGGTTGATCGAAGAGAAGAAGGCAGCATTGCAACAGCAAGCAAACGACATTCAAGCGGTAATGATGGAGTTAAATGCTGCGCAGTTGCGATGCCAAAACACACTGAGATCCATGAAAGGCGAAAAAGTCACCTAACACCTCAACTCTGGGATGTAGGTGACGTAAAGGCAAGGACACGCAATGAAATCTACCTACTCTTCCCTGAACTTTGTTTATGACGAAAATACCGATTTGCTTCGCGAGCAAATCAATAGTTTTGCTGCAAGAGAAATTGCGCCGCTAGCGCAATCTATCGACCAAACTAACGACTTTCCAAACCATCTTTGGTCCAAATTAGGTGACATGGGTCTTTTAGGTGTAACCACCAGCGAAGAGTTTGGTGGTGCAGGCATGGGCTATCTCGCCCACGTTATCGCTATGGAAGAAATCAGCCGAGCATCCGCTTCGGTTGCGTTAAGTTACGGCGCTCACTCCAACCTTTGCGTCAACCAAATCCACCGTAACGGCACACAAGCGCAAAAAGAGAAATACCTACCTAAGCTCATCTCCGGTGAACATATCGGCGCCCTTGCAATGAGTGAACCCGGCGCCGGCTCTGATGTGGTCTCTATGCAGCTTAAAGCCGAACGTAAAGGCGATATTTTCCTGCTAAACGGCAACAAAATGTGGATCACCAACGGCCCTGATGCACACACCTATGTTGTCTACGCCAAAACCGACCCAAGCCAGCACTCCAAAGGCATCACGGCATTTATTGTGGAACGCGGATTCCCTGGATTTACTCAAGCACAAAAACTCGACAAGTTGGGTATGCGCGGCTCGAATACGTGTGAGCTGGTCTTTCAAAACTGCGAAGTCCCTGCGGAAAATATTCTCGGCGAAGAAAACCAAGGCGTGAAAGTATTGATGAGCGGCCTCGACTACGAACGTGTGGTGCTTGCAGGCGGCCCACTTGGCATCATGCAGGCGTGTATGGATACCGTTGTGCCTTACATTCACGACCGTAAACAGTTCGGTAAATCCATCGGTGAATTCCAGCTAGTTCAAGCAAAAATCGCGGATATGTACACACAAATGAATGCCGCTAAAGCGTATGTTTACGCCGTCGCTGCCGCTTGTGATCGCGGTGAAACCACACGTAAAGATTCTGCTGGCGCGATCCTCTACAGCGCAGAGCTGGCAACCAAGATGGCACTGGATGCGATTCAACTACTTGGCGGTAACGGCTACATCAACGAGTTTGATACGGGCCGTTTGTTGCGAGATGCCAAGCTGTATGAAATCGGTGCGGGCACTTCAGAAATTCGCCGCATGCTTATTGGTCGCGAATTGTTTAACGAAAGCGCCTAATCAACATACCTAGGCGTTCTGAATCTAAATAAATTCCTTATTCAACCTAAATCTTATTCAACATAGATAAAGGCGGGTGGTGTCACCCGTCTACCGAATGGAGATCGGCTATTTATGGCTTGTTTGACGACCAATATTAATACCCATTCAGAGCAGTATCAGGAAAACTACCGCTCTATGGCGTCACTTGTAGATCAACTTTATACCGTGACTGCCCAAATAGAAGATGGTGGCGGTGAGAAAGCCCGCGAGCATCAGCAGAAGAAAGGCAAACTTCCGGTACGTGAGCGCATTCTTGCCCTACTCGACCCTTGTTCGTCCTTTCTAGAAATTGGTCAATTTGCTGGCTGGGATGTGTATCCAGATTACGTTCCATGTGCTGGAGTGGTTGCAGGTGTGGGTGTGATTGACGGCACTGAGTGCATGATCGTCGCGAACGACGTGACGGTAAAAGGCGGCAGTTACTACCCACTCACCGTGAAAAAGCACTTAAGAGCACAAGAAATTGCAGAAAAATGCCAACTACCGTGTGTTTACTTAGTCGACTCTGGCGGCGCTAACCTACCCCGCCAAGATGAGGTATTCCCAGATAAAGACCATTTTGGCCGTATTTTCTACAACCAAGCCCGTATGTCGGCCAAAGGCACTCCACAAATTGCGGTGGTCATGGGGCTATGTACCGCTGGCGGCGCTTATGTTCCTGCCATGTGTGACGTATCCATCATAGTCAAAGAACAAGGCACGATTTTCTTGGCAGGTCCACCTCTTGTAAAAGCAGCGACTGGTGAAGAAGTCAGCGCGGAAGATCTTGGTGGCGCAGACGTTCATTGTCGCACCTCTGGTGTGGCGGACTATTATGCAGAAAATGATCACCACGCGTTAGAGTTGGCAAGACAAGCGGTTTCACAAATCAACCACTTGAAACCCGTTCAACTCAAGCAAAAAGCACCACAGGAACCACGTTTTCCTGCCCAAGAGCTGTACGGCATCGTCGGAACCGATCTCAAAAAGCCGTTTGATGTTAAAGAGGTCATTGCCCGAATTGTTGATGATTCCCAGTTCGATGAATTTAAAGCCTTGTTCGGCGAAACCTTGGTCTGTGGCTTTGCCCATATTCACGGTATGCCGATTGGCATCGTCGCTAACAACGGCATTCTATTTTCGGAATCAGCACAAAAAGGCGCGCATTTTATTGAGCTGTGCGCACAACGCAAAATTCCTCTGCTCTTCTTACAGAACATCACGGGCTTTATGGTCGGTCAGAAGTACGAAGCCGAAGGCATCGCCAAACATGGTGCGAAAATGGTAACTGCTGTTGCGTGTGCAGACGTGCCGAAGTTTACCGTAGTGATTGGTGGCTCGTATGGCGCTGGGAACTACGGCATGTGTGGCCGCGCTTATGATCCAACCATGATGTGGATGTGGCCAAACGCGCGCATCTCCGTCATGGGTGGAGAGCAAGCGGCTGGCGTGATGGCGCAAGTGACCCGCGATATCAAAACTCGCAAAGGCGAAAGCTGGAGCGCGGAGGAAGAAGAAGCGTTCAAACGTCCAATTGCGGAGCAATATCAGACTCAAAGCCACGCTTATTACGCCAGTGCTCGTTTGTGGGACGACGGCATTATTGACCCTGCGAAAACCCGTGATGTTGTCGGCATTGCTCTGTCTGCTGCGCTTAATGCGCCGATACCAGACAGCAAATTTGGCATCTTCCGTATGTAGTCGGATGCAAGGCAAACCTTAACTCCTCGCGAATACTGATGTTTAACAAGTAATGGTTAGCGAGCATTGAAATACAGACTGAAATATCAGACAAAGGAAGTCACATGACCGGACTACTGCTTGAAAAAGACAGCAATGGCGTTGCTTGGTTGAGCCTCAATCGACCAGAGAAACACAACGCGTTTAATGATGAATTAATTGCTTCACTTATCGAAACCTTGGAAAAACTTGAGAGAGACGACTCTCTACGTGCATTGGTACTAACGGCGCAAGGGAAACACTTTTCTGCGGGTGCGGATCTTGGCTGGATGCAGTCAATGGCCACCAAAACCGAGAGTGAAAACCTGCAAGACGCACAGCAACTAGCGAAGCTCCTGCACAAACTGGATACCTTTAGCAAACCAACCATTGCTATGGTGCACGGCGCAGCATTTGGTGGTGCACTGGGGCTTATCTGCTGCTGCGATATCGCCATCGGTACGCCTGAAAGCCGCTTCTGTTTGAGTGAAGTGAAACTCGGTTTATTACCCGCCACCATCGGCCCCTACGTAATCCGAGCGATTGGACAACGACAAAGCCGACGTTACTTTTTAACCGCCGAACTGATTGATGCCGAAACCGCGCTATCGATGAATATTCTTCATCAGATCGACTCTCAACCACGTGAAGCCGTCAATCGCACCATTGACCACCTGCTTAACAACGGTCCACAAGCCATGCAGGCGGCAAAAGCACTCTGCTTACGTTGTGACAACCACCCTATCGATCACTCATTAATTGAATACACCAGCCAAGCCATTGCAACCGCCCGCGTGTCCAGTGAAGGACAAGAAGGACTGAGTGCATTTTTTGAAAAGCGCGCCGCTCATTGGAGGAATCATGTTTAAAAGAATACTGATCGCAAACCGCGGTGAAATTGCCTGCCGAATCATTAAAACCGCAAAAAGCATGGCTATCGAGACGGTTGCCGTCTATTCCGAAGCGGATCGCAGCAGCTTACATGTTAAACAAGCGGATTTCGCCGAATTTATCGGCCCTGCTCCGGCGAGTGAGTCGTATCTCGATATCGATGCGATTATCGGCGCAGCGAAAAAATGGCAAGCCGATGCTATCCACCCTGGGTATGGTTTTCTTTCCGAGAACCCGAAATTAGCCAAAGCGTGTAGTGAAAATGGCATCGTTTTTATTGGCCCTTCCACCAGCGCAATTGAAGCGATGGGCTCGAAGTCGCAAGCCAAAGCCATTATGTCAGAGGCAAACGTGCCTTTGGTTCCGGGCTATCACGGCACAGACAACAGCGTTGAGCACTTATTAGCGGAAGCGGAAAAAATCGGTTACCCAGTGATGCTTAAAGCAACCCAAGGGGGCGGCGGTAAAGGCATGCGAGTGGTCAACAGCGAAGCCGAAATGCCGCTGGCCATCGACGGTGCGCAGCGTGAAGCACTTTCAAGCTTTGGCGATAAGCAGCTTCTTGTCGAAAAATGCATATTGCAACCGCGCCACGTTGAAGTTCAGGTATTTGCTGACCAACATGGCAACTGCGTTTATCTATCTGATCGCGATTGCTCCATTCAACGTCGTCACCAAAAAGTAGTCGAAGAAGCACCAGCTCCCGGTCTTAGTGATGAACTGCGAAAACAAATGGGTGAAGCCGCGGTTCAGGCCGCGCAAGCGATCGATTATGTTGGCGCTGGTACGGTTGAATTCTTACTCGATAGCCGCGGTCAATTCTACTTCATGGAGATGAATACCCGTCTGCAAGTTGAACATCCTGTCACTGAATTGATCACCGGCGTTGATTTGGTTGAATGGCAATTCAAAGTTGCGGCTGGCGAGCATTTACCGATCTCGCAATCCGAAATCACCCATAACGGACACTCAATCGAGCTGCGAATTTACGCCGAAGATGCCGACAACGACTTTATGCCGTCGACTGGACGCATTGATTATTTACAAGAACCCATCTCAGACAGCAATGTTCGACTAGCTTGTGTGCGTGTTGATAGCGGTGTTACCCAAGGCGATACCATTAGCGAATACTACGATCCGATGATCAGCAAACTGATCGTCTGGGGGCAAACTCGTGATATCGCTCTAAAGCAGCTTAAGCAGGCGTTAACTCAATATCACGTACGTGGCGTAACGACAAACATTGGTTATCTGCACAGCATTATTTCGCTGCCAGCCTTTGCAGAGGTTGAGCTTGATACAGGTTTCCTCGTCACACATCAACAAGGCATAAATGAGCAGCAAGACGTGTCGGATTCAATCTGGCTTACATTGGCGGCGGTTGCTCGCTGGAATGATCTGATTTCAAAATCAGACAGCTCAACGTTACCCGCGCCAACCAAACGAGGTTTTAGACTGTCGGTTGACAACGTTTACCGATTTAACTTCACGGATGCCAATGCCAACCATCAAGTACGTTTGCAACAATCATCGCAAGATACAGGATCTCACTTCACTGTCCGATGCGGCGAGGATCTGCATCAGGTCATCCTGCTTGAAAGTGACAACCAGTTTATCGTCGATATTGATAATGTGCGTTACACCTTTAATGCACTTAGCGATGAACAAAGAACAACACTATTTTATCTTTGTCAGCAGCGCACGTTCGCTCATCAACCTAACTTTGACTCTGCAAAAGATGTAGATGATGAACTAAGTCCAACCGCACCACTCAACGGCATAATTTCAGCAGTTATGGTGGCTAAAGGTGACGAAGTGGCGGCGGGCGATCCGCTTTTGGTACTCGAAGCAATGAAAATGGAATACACCATTACCGCTCCGGTAGCAGCAACCGTTGATGAAGTGTTTTATCAACATGGAGACCAAGTACAGCATGGTTCCATCCTACTGCATTTAATTTCTGCACCCGATAATGTCTGTGAAGATAAGGAGCGCGAATATGCTACCAGCGAAGGTTAATATCGTCGAAGTCGGCGCTCGTGATGGTCTGCAAAATGAAACGGCAGTGACGCTGGTTGATAAAATCCGTTTGATTAACCAACTAAGCAGCAGTGGCTTAAAGCATATTGAGGCGGGATCTTTCGTCTCTCCAAGGTGGGTGCCTCAAATGGCCGATTCCGATCAGGTGTTTGCTGGTATCTCAAAAAAGCCTGACGTGGTTTATAGCGCGCTCACACCAAATCTCGCAGGGTTAGAACGTGCGCTGGAAAGCGGTGTAAAGCGAATTGCGGTGTTTGGCTCCGCTTCAGAAACGTTCAGCCAGAAGAACATCAACTGCAGCATTACCGAAAGTCTCGCTCGATTTGAACCCGTTATCGAATTGGCGAACCAGCACAACATTCCTGTACGCGGGTACTTGTCTTGTACCATGGTGTGTCCATATGAGGGAGTAATCAAGCCAGAGCAAACTACCAAGGTCGCCAATACGTTGTTTGATATGGGATGTTATGAGATTTCGCTCGGTGATACTGTCGGTAAAGCAACGCCTAATCGCGTTATCGCCATGCTGGATTCGTTGTTAACGCTACTGCCAAAAGACGCGCTCGCAGTACATTTTCATGACACTTATGGACAAGCATTAGCCAATATCTACCAAGCCTTGTTAATGGGCATCAACACCATTGATAGCGCAGTAGCGGGGCTCGGCGGCTGCCCTTACGCGAAAGGAGCCAGTGGCAATGTTGCAACGGAAGATGTACTTTATCTGTGTGAGCAACTTGGGATTGAAACAGACGTTGACCTTGGCGTCATCAATGAAGCGAGTTGGCAAATTTGCCGTGTGTTAGGAAAGTCTCCTGCTTCTAGGGTCGCATTGGCTCTGGGCGATCCGTATAGCTTGTAAATCATCAACAACCAATCAGGTAATGTATTTCATCGGGCATGCAGACGTACGTGCCCGTTTTTTATTGTTACTCATAAAAACCTTAACGCTCAACGGTCTTCATCACATTAATTAGTGCCTGATTTCAGCTACAATTTAGTTTCAAAGCGAACGTATAAAACAGGATCAGGTAAATGCTCATAACATTTCGTTGTCGAAGCCACTCAAACGTCACAATGTTTGGTGATATTGCATTAGATATGCTCAAAATGATGGGTCACAGCGGCACGGTGCCGGGATCAATTTCCGCTCAAGATGTTCCTGACGCGCTATCAAGATTAACTTCTGCTCTATCTGCGAAAAATGCAGCTGAAGAAAATCTCCATACTGATGTAGACGAAGAGGAAGAACAAGCAGAGCCCGCGGTAAGCCTAGGACGCAGAGCGTTTCCACTGATTGAGTTGCTAAAATCAGCAATCAAAGAAGAATGCGAAGTCATGTGGGACAACCAATAACGCCTTCAAACTGGTTTCTAGCGAGGTGAATCCGTGTTGTGACCGCCTCGCTATGGTTACTCGACACCAAGATAAGAACACCAATACCGCTTATCGCCCTATCCGTTTCTCTCCCTAGACAACTTGATTTGCCCATCAATGTGCACATCTCGTTGTGGAAACGCTATTTCAATGCCGTGTTTTTCGAAAGCTTCGTAGATTTCAAAACGCATGGCACTTGCGACCGAGCGAATACCGCCCTCAACCGTTGAGTTAATCCAAAAATAAGATTCGAAGATCAAAGCATTGTCACCAAAGTCTTGAAAAAACACATCTGGCGCTGGCGAACTCAGAACTTGCGCTTGCTGCGAAGTCACTTCCGCCATTAAGGCAGCAACCTGTTTGACATCGCTCCCATACGCGACACCGACAACGACCGAGCCACGAACTAATCTGTCGCATAACGTCCAGTTGATCACCACGTTCTCAATCAATTGACTGTTGGGAATGAGCATGTGAACGCCATCGGTTCGCCTGATTCGCGTTGAACGTGTATTTATTTGCTCGACAGTGCCTTTGGCGCCCTCAACCTCTAAAAAGTCCCCAATTCGGATTGGCTTTTCACCAATCAAAATCCAGCCACTTATGAAGTTGTTAATGATGTTTTGCGCACCAAAACCGAAGCCGATAGCGATGGCACCAGACAGAAAGGCAAACGCGGTAATTGGCACATTGATCATCGAAAGTGTGGTCATAAAAATAATGGCGAGAGCGATGACAAATAATATCCGTTTAACCAAATGAATGACGTTTGGGTCTTTCCCCGATGAAGACATTCTTGACGTAACGGTTTTGATCAAAATTTTGGATAACCATAAAGCGACAATGACCCATGTCGGCACCATCAATATCGCCCACAACGTGATAGGTTGTTCGTTAAAGGTAAACAGTGTTGTTTCTAAAAATGAAATGACCCGTTCGAACATAAAGTGCTCACTCTTGATTCATCGTTGCCAGCAAGCCAGAGCGCATAAGTCTTATATTTTTAGCCCAATCGATAGCGCAAGCGGCTCAATTAAGTTCTTCTTATTAACTATATAGTAATCTACGTAAAACGCTTCGAGTGGTTTCCCACTTTGGCTTCAACCGATTAAGCCATTTAGGGAGTACGTCTTTGTGAACTAAACGAGCCAATCAACCAACTTGAGACGCAAGGCAAATCAGTGATAACTTTCTGATTTTTAAGCATCAAATTTTCACTTCGAATCACTCTCACTTATTATGCACCTTATTGCAAATAACATTGATGGAATGATTGTCATGTCAGAACTGACTCGGATGCGCTCTGGAGAAACCTATAATTGTCTGGATGAAGAACTAAAGCTAATGCGCGCCAAAACCGCTCAGCTTGTCTTCCAATTTAACCAAGAGCCAAACCCAGATATCCGTAGACAACTATTGGCGGAAATGGGCGTCCAATTAAAAAACAGCGCCTGTATAGAGCCACCGCTACAACTTACCTACGGTTGTCACTTGTCCATCGGAGAAAACACCTACATCAACTGGGATGCCATTATTCTGGACAATGGGCAGGTTGAGGTTGGCGCGAACGTCATGATTGGGCCTAGAGTGCAAATTTACACAGCCGCTCATTCACTCGATACACAAAGACGCTTAGCCGGAGATGAGATCGCCAAACCGGTAAAAATCGGCAATAACGTTTGGATTGGTGGGGGCGCTATCATACTGCCAGGCGTGACCATTGGCGATGAGGCCATCGTCGGCGCTGGTTCTGTCGTAACCAAAGACGTTGCGCCGGGCGATCGAGTCGTTGGAAATCCGGCGCGCTCCATTAAACCAAAAAACTGAAGAAAGTCGCTATTTCGCCAAATGATCGCGAATAATGTTGGCAAGCAGATTGAGAGCATGAACGTATTTGTCATTGAGCTCAAAAGAAGCGTTAAGACGAATACAGTGATCGTATTGTTCTGTCAGGCTGAACATCTTTCCCGGTGCGATGCTGATATTACCTTTTAGTGCTTCTCGATATATCGGCAAGGCATCAATATGCTTGGGGAGCTCTAACCAAATAAAGTACCCACCGCTTTGGCTTAACACTTTGACTGCTTCAGGTAACAGCTCACTAAGCAGAACCGTCATCTTACTTTTACGTTCAAACAGCTTTTTCCGTAACTGCTTCAAATGCGATTCATAATTGCGGCTTGTTAAATAGTGCACCAATGTCATTTGCACTGGTGCGCTCGTCGCTAATGTACTCATTAACTGTAACTTTTGTACCTCTAGCGCCCGCTTTCCCGCCGCAACCCAACCAATACGTAGCCCTGCTATTAATGATTTTGAAAACGAGGAGCACAACATGGTATTGCCCGTGTCATCAAACATTCTTAGTGGGTAAACCGAGTCATTCCCTGGATGCAGTTCGCTGTACACATCATCTTCAATCACTGGCACGTTATATCGCTGTGTCAGCTCAATCAGCTTTTGTTTTTTCTCGTTGGTGAGCGTAAAACCCAGAGGATTTTGGAAGTTCGACATCAGCCAACATGCTTTCACATCGTGTGTTTGCAGCGCTCGTTCCAATGAATCTAGGTCAATGCCCGTGACTGGGTCTGTTCTTACTGAGAGCGCTTTCAAACCTAACCGCTCTAAGGATTGCAATGCACCATAAAATGCAGGCGATTCCACAACCACCCAATCTCCCGGTCTTGTACAAGCTTGCAAACTGAGCGTTAACGCCTCCAGCGCGCCTGCCGTAATGACAATTTCATCGGGTGAAATTTCAATGCCTTTCGCAGCATAACGCTTCGCGATGATGGTGCGTAATTGTTCGTTTCCCGGCGGTAAGTTATCAAAGGTGGTGGAAATCGGCATATTGCGAGCGGCTGCGCTCATCGCCCGATTCACGTGATAGCGTGGGTACAAACTTGGGTCTGGATAGGCAAAGCCAAAATTGATCATGGATGGATTTTTACTCGCCTGCAGAACATCAAAGATAAACTCATTGATGTCTACCTGCTCTGTCCACGAAACCGCGGCTGGCGCTTGGGGTTCATTTGAGCTCTTAATATTGGGCGCGACTCGATAACCAGATCGCGGCTGTGACGTGACCCAGCCTTGAGATTCCAGAATTTGATACGCGTGCAACACCGTCATCAAGCTCAAACCCGAGTGTTCAGATTGGCGACGCAGCGAAGGCAGCTTGTCACCCGGATGCCATATCCCCGATTTTATCTGCCTTTTAAGCTGTTCCACTAACTCTTGATACTTCGCCAAACGCAAATCCCCTTCCATAAAGCCGAATTCAAAATAATAACACTTCAATATTTAATCTGTTATAGGTTTATAGTCACTGTCTGTACCTACTTCCCTCATTCCGCTCCTTTTAAAATAGCTCTCTCATAAAACTTAAAAGATCAAAGGAAGTTTAATGTTTGGCCTCGACGCATTTATGCTTGCACGGATACAGTTCGCCTTTACGGTATCCTTTCATATTATTTTCCCCGCTATCACCATAGGTTTGGCCACCTATCTCGCCGTGCTGGAAGGCTTATGGCTAAAAACACGTAATCCCGATTACCAAAAGCTCTATCACTTCTGGTCGAAAATTTTTGCGGTTAACTTTGGAATGGGTGTTGTATCTGGTCTTGTCATGGCCTATCAATTCGGCACCAACTGGAGTGGTTTCTCCGACTTCGCTGGTTCTATCACTGGCCCATTACTGACTTATGAAGTGTTAACGGCTTTCTTTCTCGAAGCCGGATTTCTTGGCGTAATGCTGTTTGGGTGGCGTCGCGTCGGCGAAAAGCTGCACTTTTTTGCAACCTCGATGGTGGCGTTAGGAACGATCATTTCGACGTTCTGGATTCTCGCCTCCAACAGTTGGATGCAAACGCCACAAGGCTATGAAATTGTCGACGGACGTGTGGTGCCAACCGACTGGTTTGCTATCGTTTTCAATCCTTCATTTCCTTATCGTTTGGCGCACATGAGCGTCGCGGCTTTCGTCAGTTCAGCACTCTTTGTAGGCGCGTCAGCCGCTTGGCATTTATTGAGAGGCAATCAATCGACTGCGGTAAAAACCATGTTTTCGATGTCGCTCGGGATCTTAGTGTTCCTTGCGCCACTCCAAGCCGTGATTGGCGATGTGCACGGGCTAAACACTCTGGAACACCAGCCCGCCAAAATCGCTGCCATCGAAGGACATTGGGATAACAGCGATGGCAAACCAACCCCATTGATATTGTTCGGCATGCCAAACATGGAACAAGAACGCACAGACTATGCCTTAGAAATTCCTGTTTTAGGAAGTTTGATCCTACGCCACAGTTTAACTGAGCCAATCCCGGCGCTGAAAGACTTCCCGAAAGAGGAACGACCGAACTCACCTATCGTCTTTTGGTCATTTCGAATCATGGTCGGGCTAGGACTTCTGATGATTTTTCAGAGCTTCTACAGCATATGGTTACGAAAAAAGAACACGCTTTATACTTCGCGTTGGTTCCTCAAGTTTTCATTGTTTATGGGGCCATCTGGTCTTATCGCAATACTCGCTGGCTGGTTTACAACAGAGGTTGGTCGGCAACCTTGGGTCGTGTATGGCGTACAAAAAACGCGTGATGCGGTTTCTGCACACGGAGACCTACAAATGAGCATCAGCCTGCTGTGTTTCCTTGTTGTATACAGCTTGGTATTTGGTTTTGGTTATTACTACATGATCCACCAAATCAAGAAAGGCCCCGATGCAATCGAACACGATGAGCACGACATGACGACCGTTTCAGGTCGCATTTAGAATTTGTCACAAAGTGAAGGTAGAAAATATGCATTTTGATTTATCCGTGATTTGGTTCGCGATCATCGTTTTTGCCACTTTGATGTACATCATCATGGACGGCTTCGATTTGGGTATTGGAATACTGATGCCCTTCATCAAGGATGAAAAACAAAAAGACGTCATGGTCAACAGTGTCGCGCCAGTTTGGGACGGCAACGAAACTTGGATTGTGCTTGGAGGCGCATCTCTATTTGGCGCTTTTCCGATGGCTTACGCGGTGATTATTGAAGCGCTAACCATCCCTTTAACGTTGATGTTGATTGCTTTGATCTTTCGTGGCGTCGCGTTTGAGTTTCGCTTTAAAGCATTGGAAAGCCACTTAAAGTTCTGGGATCGCTCTTTTATGGTCGGCTCGATTTTAACCACGTTTTTCCAAGGCATCGTTGTTGGCGCGGTAATTCAAGGCTTTGCGGTGGAAAACCGCGTCTTCGTAGGTAGCCAACTCGACTGGCTCACCCCTTTTCCCATCTTTTGTGGTTTGGGTTTAGTCGCAACGTACGCGCTGCTTGGTAGCACATGGCTCATCATGAAGACGGAAGGTGAACTGCAAAACACGATGTACCGCTTCACTAACAAAACACTACTGGCAATGATCTCCGCATTAGTCATTGTGAGCGCTTGGACTCCACTTGCTTACCCTGCCATTGCGGAAAGATGGTTTTCTCTGCCTAATTTGTTCTACTTACTGCCCGTACCTGTCATTACTGGGTTGGTATGTTTGAAGATTGCCGACTCCGTTAAAAAGCGTAAAGAGCGCAGCCCTTTCGTGATGGCGTTAGTGATCGTGATTCTCGGATTCGCTGGGCTTGGCATCAGTATCTGGCCAAATATCATTCCTCCTAGCATATCGATATGGGAAGCAGCGGCTCCTGCAAGCAGTCAGCGCTTTATGCTCGTTGGAGCGGTGATCATCATCCCGATCATTCTGGCTTACACCTTTTGGAGTTACTACGTCTTCTCCGGAAAAGTGAAAGAAGACGAAGCGTACCATTAACGAGTTGATAAGGAGTGAGTATGAAAATCAAAAATTGGTGTCGCCAGTGGGCATGGATGATTGGGATTTGGATCGCTAGCGTCGCTGCATTAGGGTTAGTGTCTATGTTATTTCGCGTCATGATGACCGCTGCAGGGTTAAAATCTTAGCTCGACACGTTTAAGTCAATAAAAAATGGATGCCTCTAGATCTTGTGTAAGAGCTAGAGGCGTTGAACCTAATACTCAATCTTAATGAAAAAGCCAAGCGTTAAGAATCTACTCAAAACATTCTTTCATAAGTCTACATTGCCTGAAGTCGTTCATGCATGCTTACGAGATCAAAAGGTTCAAGCTTTTTCGCAATGCTCAGTAATGCTTCCTTTTTATCTTGCGGTAAACTTTGAAACTTCGACTCTAAACGTAAATCCACTTTGCTAAAAAGTAGCTTTCTAATTTGACTAGCTTTTGCCTTTGATAATTGCAATCCATCATTATCGGAGGTTTCAATTATCATGATAATTCTTGCTAAATCACTGAATTCATCATCAGAGCATAAATAAAGTGATTGTTTGTATAAATAGCCAACCGAAATTTCAAAATCAATATTAAGCGCTTGAATCTGACTGACAATGTTTTCACTCATATCACTTTGAGAAGCAGAGTTGATACAATCATCAAATCGCCTTTCAAATGTAACAAATCGATTATTGAGCTCGTCCAACATAGTCGTATCTTTTGCGAATGATTCTATAGGTAAAACCAATAAGAACATTGGCAGTAGGTATTTTTTCAGCGACCGGCTATTCACAATCAAGTCCTTCTTCTAAAAAACTTTCATGCGGTGTTGGTGCAAGTGTTGCTTTCAAATTCAAGTCCATTAAACTCGCCAAATGGCTTTCATTAAACTCTGATAGCTTTTGCAGCTTTAGACTGGCTTCATTAAACTCTTGGTAGAACTTATCAGGTTGAGGTATCACGACTGTTTTTATGTTTGCTCGTGTTGCCGCAAGCATACCCGAATAAGAGTCTTCAAAGGCAATACAGTTACTTGAATCTACACCTAGTTTATTGATTGTTGAAAGGTAGACATCTGGCTCTGGCTTACCCTGCTCTACATCGTCTGACGATGATATCGCGTCAAAGTAACTGGCAATACCGAGTTTGTTCAAAATGATGGGAATGAGTTGATAAGGTGAATTAGTAGACAACCCTATCTTAAACCCTTTTTCCTTAAGCAATTTGAGTGTTTCTGTAACACCCTCTAATTCGCATCCTTTTTCAATTATTAATGCCTCCACTTTATCCACAACAGCATTCTCTACTTCCTCTAGGCTCTTTTCTTGCCAAGGATTACGTTCATACCAAAACCTTGTTACTTCACCTGTCGTCATAGTTGCAGTCTGCTTTGACAGCACTTCGGTCACTTGGACACCAACTGATGAAAACACCTGCTTTTCCGCTTCCTTCCACAAAGGTTCTGAATCAATCAGCAACCCGTCCATATCAAAGACCGCAGCGTATATCATTGGTACATCCTCAGTAAGTTCTATTCGTTGAGTAAGATTTGTCTATTCAACCAAAGCATAGCTTTGCATATAACGAGTGAGAGTATCACATTTGCCTGTGGCTATCAGAGCCAGTTCGATGACTCATCTTTAAGCCTCAACATGACCGATGTTCGTGGCTACTTTTAACGCTTGTTTATTGAGATTAGACGCCTCCCAAGCAACGACAACACGACTGGTTAGGGGGATATCATCAATCTCGGCGACTGTCGCGGAATCATCGAGATGTTCAGCCAGTGAGCGCGGAACGAGAGCGATACCTAACCCAGCCTGCGCCATGGCAATCGTCGTACGAAGTTGCGGTGCTGCGAACTGTGGTTCGAGCCTTACTCCTGCGTCGGCAAAAAGTGTGCTCATGCCATCAAACAATGCGGGGCCCGTCTCTCGTGGAAACAGTAAAATTTTATGGCCTCTCAACTGTTTCATCTGGATACAGGGATATTTTGCCAGTTCGTGCCCCGCCGGAATCACCGCGACAAACGGGTCGTTAAACAACACCTTGTGCTCAAAAGGCTCACTGGCGTAACAGGGTAGCCGCATGATTGCGAGATCAAGTTGTTTGCTTTTTAACTGAGTGGCAAGCTCTGGCATTGATAGTTCCGCCGTCTGTAAATGAACCCCATTCTCTTGAATACGCCCAATCCTCTCCAATACCTTAATGCAGGTTGATGTTGACGTCGCGAACCCAATTTTAACCTGCGTATTTTCACCACGGGCAATCTGTCGGGCTTTTGCTTTAGCGCGTTCCACATCAGCAAGAATATTTACCGCATCCGTATAAAAGACTTGCCCTGCATGGGTCAGTTCTACTCCTCTAGACAAGCGCTTAAATAAGTCCACGCCAAGCTCGTGCTCTAGCTTTTTGATTTGTTGACTCAAAGGAGGTTGCGCAATCCCTAACTGTTCAGCTGCTCGGGTAAAGTGACGAGTCTCGGCGACCGCGACAAAATACTTCAGGTAGCGAAATTCCATATATTTTCCATATCAAAATAAATCTTTTTTATATTGGATTTAGCACCGTGTAGAAGTCAATCTAAATATACTCTTCATTGCATAACTGGTCTTACTCATGCGTGGATTTTATAACCCTCTATGTGCTTGTTCGCTTGAAGTAGCGAAAGAATTTTCTGAATACCATCACGTTACCGGAGATGGTGAGATTTATCAGACTTCGTTAATGAGTGCTTTGATCGCTGGTGTTTACGAAGGCTCAACAACCATAGAAGAACTGCTGAAACATGGGGATTTTGGTTTAGGTACGTTCAATGAATTGGATGGTGAGTTGATTGCGTTTGATAAGGAAGTTTTTCAACTCAAGTCGGATGGCTCCGCAAACCCGGCAGACCTGGCGCAAAAAACGCCCTTTGCTGTCATGACTTTTTTTAAGCCTGATATCGAGCTGCCACTGACATCGCGCATGTCACGTCATGAAGTCCATAGCATCATAGACGAGATGGTTCCAAGCGATAACCTATTTTGCGCAGTGCGCATTGATGGCGTTTTCGATTCAGTTCGTACTCGCACCGTACCTAAACAAACACGCCCTTATCGGCCAATGCTTGAAGTGGTCAAAGAACAACCAACGTTCCGCTTCACGCATAAGCAAGGCGTGGTCGCCGGCTTTCGCAGTCCTAAATATACGACTGGCATCAATGTGCCCGGCTATCACGAACACTTTATTACCGATGACCGCCAAGGAGGTGGTCATATTCAGGATTACAGCATTTCGTCAGGGTTCCTCCAGATTGGCAAAGTCTCGCGGCTAGTGATTGATACCCCGGTATCGACAGACTTCCTCAACGCCAATTTGGCTCCGGAAGATATAAATACCGCCATAGAAAAGGCGGAAAAGTAACAAAGTCAGGCAAATAATAAGGACAACAAATGCAATCCAAACCTTCAAATAAAAATGGATCTCAGTTGATCGCTCAACAGCTAGAGTCTCTCGGCATTAAGTACATTTTCGGTATTCCCGGTGCAAAAATCGATCGACTGTTCGATGCGATTGAAGACACTAACATCCAAATGATTCCGGTACGCCACGAAGCTAACGGCGCATTTATGGCGGGCGTTATGGGAAGACTAACCGGCAAAGCAGGCGTCACCATGGTTACGTCAGGCCCTGGCTGTGGAAATCTAGTTACGGGAGTGGCAACAGCAAACTCCGAAGGCGATCCGCTGATTGCTATCGGTGGTGCGGTGAAACGAACTGACCAGCAAAAACAAACACACCAGAGCATGGATACCGTCAGTATTTTTCGCTCTATAACTAAGTTCAGTGCTGAAGTGCAGCATGTGGACGCCGCAAGCGAGATCATGGCGAACGCATTTCGTATCGCAGAGTCAGGTCGTCCTGGGGCTTGCTTTTTGAGTCTCCCCCAAGATGTTTTATCCGAGCAAACCCAAACGGACATTATTGTCCCCTCGCCTTACACACAGCCTGGTTGCGCAGACATCGCAGCAATCGAAGAAGCGGTCAGTCGAATCAGTAAAGCAAAGCGCTGTGTGGTTTTACTTGGCCTTCACGCGAGCCGCAGTAAAAACGCTGCTGCTATCGCCCGATTTCTTCAAAATACGCAGCTACCCGTTGTCGGCACTTACCAAGCCGCCGGCACGGTAGACATCAATTACTATCATCACTTTGCTGGGCGTGTCGGTTTGTTTAATAACCAACCTGGCGATGTTTTACTGCGGGACGCCGATTTAATTCTCACCATCGGCTTTAGCCCAATAGAGTATGACCCTGAGCTTTGGAACAGCCACCGCAACCCAGTGATTCACCTCGATATTGAACCGGCAGAATACCAACTTAATTATCAGCCTTGTGTTGAAATCGTCGGAAACATTGCGCAGTCATTAGACAAGATGGGCAGCTATATCTCTGAATATGCCCGCCTTTCCCCAACGGCACTTTCAGTACTGGAAGAGGTAGCACTGCAACGGCAAGTGATCAAAACCTATCCCAATGTCTATCACAAGCAAGGATTTCATCCACTGGCACTGATTAAAGCCATGCAATCTATCATCACACCAGATACCACGCTATGTCTTGATATGGGGAGCTTCCACATCTGGATCGCTCGTTACTTAAGTTGTTTTCGAGCTCGCCAAATGCTGGTGTCTAACGGCCAACAAACAATGGGCGTTGCACTACCATGGGCCATTGGTGCCAGCCTACTAAAACCTGGTAGCAAAGTGGTATCGATATCAGGAGACGGCGGTTTTATGCAATCGAGCATGGAGTTAGAAACCGCGGTTAGACTGAACTGTAATATCGTCCATATTGTGTGGGTTGATAACGCCTACAACATGGTAGAAATGCAAGAGATCAACAAATATCAGCGCTGCTCTGGTGTGAAATTTGGACCAATTGATTTCAAGGCGTACGCCGAATCATTTGGCGCGAAAGGCTTCGCAGTGACTAGTCAACACGAATTGCTACCGACATTGAATAAAGCCATGGACGTTGAAGGACCAGCAGTGGTGGCTATCCCCGTAGATTACAGCGACAACGACAAACTGATGTTGCCGCGCACAGAGAAAAATCAAGATCCCGTTTTTGTAAGTTTCGAAGGAGAAATCGCATGAGAGGATTAAAAAATAAAGTCGCACTCGTCACTGGTTCTGCCAATGGTATTGGTTTGGCCATCGCAAAACGTTTGTATGAAGAAGGCGCAAACGTCGCTCTTGCCGATTGGAATGAAGAGCAATTGGCAAACGCCGTTGAGGGCTTTGATAAACAGCGTGTGTCTGCGCATTCTATTGATGTTTCTGACCCAGAAAAAGTCGCAGCACTGATTTCTGACGTTGTTACCCGTTTCGGTAAACTGGATATTTTAGTAAACAATGCTGGCGTACATGTCCCTGGCTCCGTGATTGAAGGTAGTGTGGAAGACTGGAAGAAGATCTCTGGTGTAAACATTGATGGTGTTGTTTATTGCGCGAAGTTTGCTTTGCCTGAACTCTTAAAAACGAAAGGTTGTATGGTAAATACCGCGTCCGTTTCCGGTTTGGGTGGTGACTGGGGTGCCGCATTCTATTGCGCGAGTAAAGGCGCAGTGGTGAACCTTACCCGAGCGATGGCATTGGACCATGGTGCGGATGGGGTAAGAATTAACGCCGTATGCCCAAGTTTAGTAAAAACCAACATGACAAACGGCTGGCCGCAGGACATCCGCGATAAATTCAATGAGCGCATTGCGCTTGGCCGAGCAGCCGAACCTGAAGAAATTGCGTCTGTCGTGACTTTCTTGGCAAGTGATGACGCATCTTTCATTAATGGCGTAAACCTACCTGTAGACGGCGGTGCCACCGCATCAGATGGTCAACCTAAAATAGTATAAGCATGAAATAGACAGATCAGTGAGAGACGTTCTACTACCTTTCGGATCGATGCTGATCTGTCGCTTTACGCTCTGAGCACACAACCCGTGCCGGCAATAAACTCAACCACTCGACCGCTGTTAGAGATATCTCAACAACTTAAACCAGCAACGAGAAATTAATGTTTCACACAAACCGACAAACTATGTGAGCATTCCATCAGGCATAGAGTGAAGACTTATGTATCAGCGATTCACAAAGAACCAGACAGTTTCCGCGAATACTTTCTAAAGAAGTCTCAGTGACGACTAACGTTTCTGCCACACCATCCATTGCTCTCTGCCTTTAAAAACCTCAACACTGTTTGCCACCACTGAGGACTTCACAAGTTCAAACGTGGGCTCTAGAAAAGATGCCAACTCCCCACTTCGCAAACAAAATGGAGGAAAGCGTGATAGGTAATTATCATCAATGACGAAAAAACCAATTAGAAAACCTCCGCTTGGCAATAATTTATCCACCATCGAAAAGTATTCTGACCACATATCTCTCGGTAGTGCTGCGAGAAAGGCCCGCTCGTAAATGACATCAAACGAGTGAGAAAAATCGGCATTAAATACATCACCCAATACGACTTTATCTTTGTAGTTACCTAACGTTGATTGCGCCATTTTTACCGCTTCTTGGCTGTAATCCATCGCGATCACGTCATGCCCATATTGAATAAAAGTGCTCAGTTCATAAGCGGCACCACACCCAGGAATAAACACTGACTGGCCTACATGAAGTGAATTGTCGAGATAGTCCTTGAGTTCTTGAGGTGTCGATTGGGCATCCCAAGGCATAGTGCCTCGGATAAACAAATCATCCCAGAATTGTGTGTTAATCATTGGTGCCTGTTTCATTTACCCGCTCCCTGATTGCGGTAGTAAAAAATAAAGGGATACGCAGCGCAATGTGGTATCCCTTTTCTAGCCTTTTGTCTGACGTTGTTAGTTTTTTATGACAACCACTTTCTACTGCACTTATGCCACCAATGAGTTAACTGCGAAGATCATTGATTAACGGCTGCTCCGCTTGGTTCGGTACAAACTGGACATTGCCTTTCAGTTTAGTGACAGACTGGAGTGTTGCTTGAATGTCCTCTGCTGATACATGCACATCATGACAACAGAAAGTAATGGCATCGTTGAAGCCATCGCGCTCAATTTTCAAGGAGCCTTTAATATCGTGGCGACGACAGACTTCTTGGATCTGATGCGGATAAACAAACAGCCCTTTTACTTTCACCGCGGAGTCTGCTCGTCCCATCCAGCCCTTAATTCGTGCATTCGTGCGTGAAGAATCAGAACTTGTCTCTAGGTATGCCGATAAATCTCCCGTTGCGTAGCGAATCAGTGGGAACTTCTCATCGAGCGACGTTACAACGACTTCACCGACTTCTCCCGGTTGTACAGGAACACCATCAGGATCAACGATTTCAACAATAATATCTTCTGCAATCACTAATCCTTGTTCACCAGACACTTGATAAGCAATCAAACCAAGCTCTGCACTTGCGTAGGCTTGAAAGACTGCAATGCCTTTTTCCTCAAACATCTGTTGCATGTCTGCTGTAACCGCTTCACCAGAGACCAGAGCTTTCTCAAAGCTAGGCAGCTCATTGTATTTCTCTTGGTACTTTTGTAGCAACGTCAGCAAATAAGAAGGTGTGCCAGTGTAACCATTAGGTTGAAGCTGTTTAATTGCCTCTATTTGCGCTTCGGTATTGCCTACTCCAGCCGGAAATACCGCACAGCCACAAGCCCTTGCGCCACCATCCATAATAAATCCGCCAGGAGAGAAATGGTAAGAGAGCGTGTTATGCACTAAATCACCCGCACAGAACCCAGCAGCGTGAAACGCGCGCCCCATACGCCAGAAATCGGCCTCATCCGTTTGAGCCTCATATAACGGCCCAGGAGATTGGAATACGCGCGCCATTTGACCAATGGCAACGCTATTTAAGCCACCAAACGGCGGTTTAAGTTGCTGCTGATTAGGTACATTGAACTTACGTGTAATCGGGAGCTGAGCAAGCCCTTCACGATTGTTTGCCAATGTAGGATCTAACTCAGAAAAATGCGCTGCGTAATGTTCGCTATTGGCTTTCGAATTCTCAATCAGTGCTGGCAAACGTTGAAACAGCGACTCTTCTCGCGCCTGTAGAGACAACGATTCTTTCGCATCAAATAGTTCGTTCATCCTTGCTCCTTACAACCAACGCTTACGACGTTTGTAAGATTTCAGATTCTTAAAGCTCTTGCGATCTTCATCGCCGCCGCCAAGGTAGAATTCTTTTACGTCTTCATTGTTTAGCAATTCGTGCTTGCTGCCATCTAGTACGATTTTGCCTGATTCCATGATGTAACCGTAATCGGCCGCTTGAAGAGCGAAGTTGGCATTCTGCTCAACCAAAAGCATGGTAATACCTTGCTCTTTGTTGATCTTGTTAATAATGCTGAATACTTCTTTAACTAGCAGTGGAGAAAGCCCCATAGACGGTTCGTCCAACAAAATCATCTTCGGTCGAGCCATTAATGCTCGGCCAATCGCTAACATTTGTTGCTCACCGCCAGACAAATAGCCCGCCAGGCCAGTGCGCTCTTTGAGTCGCGGGAAATAGTCAAACACCATTTCGATGTCTTGTTCAACTTCGTTGTCAGTGCGTGTATAAGCGCCTAAGCGAAGATTTTCTATTACCGTCATATCTTCAACAATTCGGCGCCCTTCCATAACTTGGAAGATGCCCGAACGGACGATCTCTTCCGGGTTTTTGTTGTCTATACGCTCGCCCATGAAGTTGATTTCGCCGCGCGTCACTTCACCATCTTCGGTTTTCAATAAACCAGAAATGGCTTTCAACGTTGTGGATTTACCCGCACCGTTGGCGCCCAGTAAGGTCACAATCTGCCCTTTTGGAACTTCTAAACTCACACCGCGAAGTACTAGTATTACTTCGTCGTAGACGACTTCAATGTTGTTCACTGAAAGCAGTATTTCTGCCGGTTCGATATTCGTTGCTAATTCAGCCATCAAGCTACTCCTTGCTAGGGTGAGAGTGTTCTCTCACCCATCCTTATTTTCAGTAAGCTTTGTTATTAATAAGTCGTAGATTAGTAACCTAGCCAATCGTCACGACGTGACAATGTCACCTGAGATACTTTCTTAATATCAACTGCGCCGCCATCGTTGTTGCCCATAAAGACGTTCACGGTTGTTGTGCCTCGGTGATCTTCCGGTTTCCAGTTCGCAGGGACACAAACACCTTCTAAGCCTTGTGGTACCCAGTTGTCATGGACATACATGCCCTTCTTGATGTTTTCACCTGTGATACCACCGTTGTCTTTCGCCCACTCCATTGCTTCTTTCATATAGAACGCAGAACAAATACCGCGAATGTAATGGTGAGTTCTGAATTCGCCCGGCTCTGATTCAGACTGCTTAGAAATCTCACGGACCAGTTTCATGCCTTCATTATCATCTCCCCAAAACGCTGTCATACCTGGGAAAACGTAATCTTTAAGGCCATCGCCTGCTGCTTCAAGCACTGGCTTATCGCCGCCCCAAATGTTTGCCATGTACTGGAACTCTGTCCCAACCGTGTTACAAGACTTCACTAGTGAGATAACCGAGCTACCGATATTAGCAATGTAACCGTAGTTGGTGCCTGACTCTTTCAGCGACAAACATTGCGCTTTGAAGTCCCCTGGTTTTAGTGACACAACGACTGGGTTTTGCACATCAAAACCAAGTTCTTTGGCGTACTCTGCACACGCTTCTTTTGGCGCATTCGGGAATGGATGGTTATCGCCAATGTGCGTAAATTTCGGCGCACCTTGATTGCCCTTAGATTCCCAATCTTCTTTCGCCCACTTAACTAGCGCACGGCACGCATCTGAGTACGACGCACCATAAAAGAAATTATAAGGCGCTGGTTTCGCGGTTTTTGGGTTTTTGCCAGTTGGGTCAGTTAAGTGACCAGAGTAAGAAGCAGAGAACACCGGCACTTTGTCTTTGGTAACAAACGAAATAAGTGCTTCGGTATCTGCCGTGCCCCAACCTTGTAGCGCAACCATGTCTTTACGCGCCACCCAACGTTTGTAGTTGGAAATCGCTACTGGCACTTTATACGCCATGTCTACTGTTTCAAATTCGAGCTCGGTACCGTTAATGCCACCGTTTTGGTTAATCCAACGCAATGCGTCTCGTACGCCAGAACCATAGGGCTTGCTCACATAGGCTGTTGGTCCAGAAAAGTCGACTAATTGCCCGACAAATACAGAGTCTTTTGCCCAAGTGGCGGTAGTAAACAGTGCCGAAGATAGCACCAACGTTGTCGCTAAATGTCCTTTGTTCATAACTCGTTGTCCTTGTTATTGAGGTATATTCCACTTAATTCCACGTTAATATGAGAACGGATAGTGTTTCCAATATGCTCGAATCTGTTGCCAGCGATGCGATAATCCTTGAGGTTCGAAAATGAGGAACAGCATGATGACTAAACCAATCGCCATCTCTTTGAAGTAAGCCAGACCATCAGTGAAAGCGGTGGTATCACCAAACGCTGAAAGCCCCGTTACGCCAAACTCTAAAACTTCAGGCAGCAGTACGATAAATATCGTCCCCATCAGCGTACCTTTGACTGAGCCTAAGCCACCAATGATGATCATGGCCAAAAACTGGATAGACATCATGATGGTGAAGCCTTCTGCTGATACAAACCCTAGATAATGTCCGTAGAGTGCGCCCCCGATGCCTGCATAGAATGCACACACTCCAAATGAGAGCAGACGATACTTGGTTAGGTTGATGCCCATGATCTCTGCTGACAGATAGTGATCTCGTACTGAGACAAACGCGCGACCGTCACGAGAACGGATTAAGTTTGATGCCCACATATACATGAAGATCAGCGCAAACAGAGCGATGTAGAAGAAGCTTTCGTCGGTCGTAAACTCAAAGCCAAACAAATTAATTGGGTTCGCGCTTGCACCGTATGAGCCGCCACTGAACCAATCTGCGCGAGCAAAGAAGTCCTCTAGAATAAACTGCGCCGCCAACGTTGCGATAGCTAGATATAAACCTTTAATTCGAGCCGCTGGCAGACCAAACAGCATCCCCACAATCATGGTTAAGTAACCCGCAAGCGGAATCGCAAACACGACTGGAATGTTAAACTGGTTATTTAGCCAAGCCGATGCAAAGGCGCCAAAGCCAAAGAACGCACCGTGACCTAGCGAGATTTGTCCGGTAAAACCAACCAGAATGTTTAAGCCCAATGCCGCGATACCGAGGTATGCAATCTGAATAAACAGGTTTAGGAAGTAAATATCCAAGACCAGCGGTGCTGCCAGCATGGCGATGACACCTGCAATCGCAAGGCTTCTGATGGTTTTGGTTTCAAAAATTGGCGTATCGCTTTTATATGTGGTTCGAAAATCCCCACATGGGCGCATGCTAAGTTGAGCCATGTTATTTCTCCTTAAATACGCTCAATATCTTTGGTACCAAACAGGCCATATGGCTTGAAGGCAAGAATGATTAACAGCACATAGAATGGTGCGATGTTGTATAAGTTACCCACTTGCAGGTATTGGCTATCAAAAAACTCAGCCAAGTTTTCTAGCACCCCGATGGTAATACCACCGACAATTGCGCCGACTACCGAATCTAAGCCACCTAAAATAACGGCTGGGAAAACTTTGATACCAATAATGGATAGCGCGTCAGATACGCCGTTAACGATACCGATAACAATCCCTGCTGTTGCAGATACCATTGCCGAAATGGCCCAACTGATGGCGAACACTTTCTTGATGGAAATGCCAAGACTCTGGGCTACTTGCTGGTTGAATGCCGTTGCGCGCATTGCCAGACCCATTTTGCTGAATTTGAAGAACCAGTAGAACGCGCCCATGATGAGCATTGAGAAGATCAAGCTCAGAATGTAAGCAAACTCAACATTCAAACCTCCGATATTTACCACGTTGGTTTCGAACACTTGCGGGTACGACACAGCAGAGACACCGAATATCCACTTCATCAGCGCTTGGAAAAACATCGATAGACCGATAGTCACCATGATCACAGAGATAATCGGTTCACCAATCAACGGTCTGAGCACAATGGTTTGCACGGCGATACCAAAAATCATCATGAACGCGAGCGTGAGTAAAAAGCCGATAAAAAACGGTAACTGTAGGTGTACCAATGCCGCCCAACATACCCATGCGCCAATCAACAAGAACTCCCCCTGAGCAAAGTTGACCACCTGGGTCGATTTGTAGATCAATACAAAGCACATGGCGACAACGCCATACAACATGCCAACGATCACGCCATTAATGACGAGTTGCAGTAATAAATCCGTATTCACTATGCGATCCTCCGTTGTTCGCTATCCACTAGTGTTGGCTCATGCTCAATAAGCGTTTCAATAACTAGCGACGTTTGAATGCGTGTTTTGGTGCCATCTTGATAAGTGATCACTGTATCGACATCGACTTTTGGATCGTCGCTGTAGATGGTTTCGATGATGTCTCCGTATTTCTCTGCAACCACACCACGGCGTACTTTACGTGTGCGAGTTAGCTCTCCATCGTCGGCATCCAGCTCTTTGTAAAGTAGAATGAATTTGCTGATCTTCTGTGCATCCGGTAGGGATTCGTTCACTTTTTGAACTTCTTCACGAATCGCTTGGTACACTTCTGGTTGAGCAGATAAGTTGGTGTAGTTGGTAAATGCCAAGCCGCGTTGCTCTGCCCACTTCGCGACGATCGCATAGCGAATACAGATGATGGCAGACAGCCAAGGTCGACCTTTACCTACCACCACGGCTTCTGCAATAAACGGCGAGAACTTGAGTTTGTTTTCGATAAACTGTGGCGAATAACGGTCGCCATGGCTGGTTTCCGACATATCTTTCAGACGATCAATCACCACCAAGTGACCGGAATCTTTAAAATAGCCCGCATCGCCTGTGTGCATCCAACCATCTTGAACATCTTCATCATATGCTGCTTGGTTGTTTAAGTAGCCAGTAAACATGCCTGTACTTTTCGCGATGATTTCACCAACGCCATTGCTGTCCGGGTTGATGACTTTCACTTCTGCATTATCAAACGCAACACCAACGGAATCGTAATCCACATCATCCGCTTGGTGCACGGTGTATGCGCCACACATTTCGGTCTGACCATAAAGCTGCTTAAGTGGCACACCAATAGCTTGTAGGTAACGGAAAGTATCCGGTCCCATCGCCGCACCGCCGGTTGCCGCAGATGTCAGGTTCGAAAACCCTAAACGGTCACGCAGAGCACGCAGAAGAATCCATTCAGCCAACTTAGAGCGTTTACCCTGCTCCAGCGCTTTGTTGGCTAAGCTCATGCCCAGTTTGTACATCTTTTGCTTAAACGGTGTCGAATCCATCATTCGTGCAGACACGTCTGCCACAATGTTTTCCCACACACGTGGCGCTAACAGCACAAAGTTTGGACCGATTTCACGCAAGTCGGACATCATGGTTTCTTGTTCTTCCACAAAGTTAACGATTTGACGAGAAATCAACGCCTGACCAACCACGTAAACCTGCTCCATAATCCAAGGCAAAGGCAGAACAGAAACGTAGTTGTCGCCTGGGGAACGAGGGTCTGCACGCAAGTAAGCCGCACAGTGATCCAAGAACGTGCCACTGTGTAGCTGAGCCAATTTTGGTTTAGAAGTCGTACCCGACGTAGTACAAAGAATTGAAAGATCGCTGCCTTTGGTTTCAACAACCATATTGAGATATTTGTCTGGGTCCGCTTTATCAATCAGCTGACCTTTTTTGTAGACCTGTTCAACATCAATTAATCTTGGATCATCGTATTTACGCATTCCACGAGGATCGCAGTAAATAATGTATTCAACGCTAGGAATTTCATCACCAAGCTCAAGCAGCTTGTCGCATTGCTCTTCATCTTCGGCAATCACGACTTTTGCTTTTGCATAGTTGATAAGGTACGCCACCTCTTCGTGCATAGAATCTTGATAGATGCCCAGCGAGAAACCTTTGATCGCATGTGCCGCTAACTCGCCCCATACCCATTCAGGGCGGTTATCACCTAGCAAACCAACGACATCTTGCTCACCAATACCCAAATCTCGTAGTGCCAGTGCCATCCACTTGACGCGGTTTTCATAATCCTTCCAAGTGAACTCTCGCCATATACCAAACTCCTTTTCACGCATTGCGACTTGTTCGGGCCAGTTCTTGGCATTGTGTTGCAACACTTTTGGAAAGGTATCTAAGCGGGTTATATCTGCCCAATCATTATGTTGCTGTGCCATTATGCACTCTCCTCTAATGTCGGTAGCTCTTCGCCTAAGTACGCTTGCTTCACATGTGGGTTGGCCATCACTTCTTCAGGCTCACCCGTAGCAATGTGTTTCCCGAAATCCAAAACCAAAACGCGATTAGAGATGTCCATGACCACGCCCATGTCGTGCTCAATCATGATGATCGTGATATCTAATTCTTCATTCAGATCCATGATGTAACGTGCCATGTCTTCCTTTTCTTCCAAGTTCATACCTGCCATTGGTTCATCAAGCAGCAGTAACTTAGGTTTTAAGGCAATGGCACGAGCAAGCTCTACACGCTTACGTAAGCCGTAAGATAGGGTGCCTGCAGTCGCTTTTCGGATGTGCTGGATTTCTAGAAAATCGATCACGTCTTCCACATATTTGCGGTGCGCCATCTCTTCTTTCTGCGCATTGGAGAACCAATAGAGTGGCCCCGTGACGAAGTTATTTTTCAGTAGGTGGTGTCGGCCAACCATGATGTTGTCCAGTACCGACATATGAGAAAAGAGCGCTAAGTTTTGGAAGGTTCTTCCCAGCCCTAACTCAGCTCGTTGGCTTGGTGTACGTTTAGTTACGTCATCTCCAGCGAAGATTACAGAGCCTTTGTTTGGTGTGTATCGACCAGAGATGCAATTGAGCATTGAGGTTTTACCTGCACCGTTTGGACCAATGATTGAAAAAATTTCCTTTTCATTCACATGGAAGCTCACGTCAGTTAAAGCTTTCACCCCACCAAAAGCCAATGAAATATCGTTTACCTGCAACAGAGGCGATTCCGATACCATAGTTGATCTCCCTTTCGTTATTTTAAGTGCGTTCCATTGAGCACTATTTTGATCAAACCTAACTTTGATACTGGTAACCGCTTTTACACCTATGCATCAACTTTGTATTCAGTTTACGTAAACGTCAATTTAAAATCAGAATAGTGCCTGAAAGATTAAGTTGCAATCGAGTTCATCGAGAAAGATTTGAACTAACGCAAACTTTAAGTAAATAAATTGTTAATAAAAATTATTCTCAAACGCTTACATATTTGGATAGTTCGGACCACCACCACCTTCTGGTGGAGTCCAGGTAATATTTTGACTTGGATCTTTGATGTCGCAGGTCTTACAGTGGATACAGTTGGCCGCATTTATTTGCAGCTCTGGCTGCTGCTCCCCCTGTACGATTTCATACACGCCAGCCGGACAATAGCGCTGTGCTGGCTCTGCATATAATTCAAGGTTCTGCTCAATAGGAATCCGCTGGTTCTCCAGTCGTAAGTGGCATGGTTGATCTTCCTCATGGAAGATATTGGATAGATAAACAGAAGAGAGGCGATCGAAACTTAACACGCCATCAGGCTTCGGATAGACAATTTCATTGCTGTTTTCCGCCAATAACAGAGACTGATGATCAGGCTTATCACAGCGGATATGCCACTTAGCTTTGCCTTTTAATACGTTATGTTCCAGCAGCGCTAAACCACCGCCCAGCCACGATCCAAAGCGGTGAATACCACTTGAGAAGTTACGTGCTTGATAAAGCTCTTCATACAGCCAAGACTGTTTGAAATGCTTTTGATAATCAGCAGTAACTGACTGACTCTCAAGGGCTTCACATACTGCTTCAGCGGCAAGCATGCCAGATTTCATTGCGGTGTGTGTGCCTTTGATTTTAGCGCCGTTAAGTGTTCCTGCATCACAGCCAATTAACAAGCCACCAGCAAACTGCTGCGTGGGAAGCGAATGAAAGCCGCCCTTGGTGATCGCTCTCGCGCCATAGCTAATACGCTTCCCATTTTTGAGGTATTGCTCAATCAACGGGTGGTGTTTAAAACGTTGAAACTCATCAAATGGACTCAAGTGCGGATTCTTATAATTCAAGTCAACAATCAACCCGACGGCAACTTGGTTTCCCTCTAAATGGTAGAGATAACTGCCACCTGTAGCTTCATTTGATAACGGCCAACCTAATCCGTGCACTACTAAACCTTGCTGATGCTGCTCTGATGGGATTTCCCACAGCTCTTTAAAACCGATAGCGTAGTGTTGAGGCGTTTTCTCTTCAGCAAGATTAAATCGGTTAATCAACTGCTTACCAATATGCCCCCGTGCGCCTTCAGCAAATAAAGTAAACTTCGCTCGTAGTTCAATACCAGGTTCGAAATTTCCTTTTTGTTCACCATTTTTATCTAATCCCATATCGCCCGTGATCACGCCACAAACACGACTATCTTCATCGATGATCGCTTGACTGGCGGTAAAACCTGGGTAGACCTCCACCCCCAAGTTCTCAGCCTGCAACGCCATCCATCGGCATAGACTGCCCAAACTTATGATGTAATTACCTTTGTTATGTAACGTATTAGGCACCGCCCAAGAAGGCAGTTCATGACCATTGATGTCATTGCCTAGATAGTAGGTTTTATCTTGGTTTACTTTGGTATTGAGCGGAGCGCCTTTCTCTTCCCAGTCGGGAAAAAGCTCATCCAAACTCCGCGTTTCAAACACCGCACCCGATAAAATATGCGCTCCAACTTCAGAACCTTTTTCTACCACGCAAACAGAGAGCTCTTGTTTTTTTTCTGCTGCTAATTGTTTGATTCGGCATGCCGCAGACAAGCCTGCGGGACCTGCGCCTACAATCAGAACATCAAATTCCATGCAGTCTCTTTCCATGATTGCATTCCTTTTTCTTTGCATGTTGCCAACTTGTTAATCAACAATATATTTAAAGTTGACGCAAACGTAAAGGTAAATTAACATCATTTTAAAGACGTCATCACATCGTCTTCACTGTTAACACATAGTCTTCACTGTAAAAGGAATCTAACGTGAAAATACTAGTGCCAATCAAAAGGGTCATTGATCCCTACGTTAAAGTTCGCGTGAAAGCGGACCATAGCGATGTTGAAACCAATAACGTCAAGATGACGATTAATCCATTTTGCGAAATAGCCGTTGAAGAAGCCGTACGACTAAAGGAGCAAGGTATTGCAGATGAAGTCATCGTTGTCAGTGCCGGCGGTAGCCAGTGTCAGGAGCAACTACGTACCGCGCTTGCATTAGGCGCCGATCGCGCTATTCATGTCGATACTGAAGACAAAATAGAGCCATTAGTTGTTGCTAAGCTGCTCAAAGCTCTAGTTGAGCAAGAACAAGCACAGCTTGTGATTACGGGTAAACAATCCATTGATACGGACAACAACCAAGTGGCTCAGATGCTGGCCGCCCTACTTGACTGGCCTCAAGCAACTTTCGCTTCCGACGTGAAGATTGAAGATCAAAAAGTTCAGGTCGTGAGAGAAGTGGACGGCGGCTTGATGACAGTCTCGATGAACTTACCTGCGGTGATCAGTACTGACTTACGCCTGAATGAACCGCGTTTTGCCTCTTTGCCTAATATCATGAAAGCTAAGCGCAAGCCGTTAGATACCATCACACCTGACAGTCTGGGTGTTGAAGTGGTATTTAGCCAAACCATTCAAGAAGTCACACCGCCAGCGCAAAGAAAAGGTGGCATCAAGGTTGAATCTGTCTCAGAGCTTCTCGATAAGCTGCGTAACGAAGCGAAGGTGATTTCATGAAGAACTTAATCATAGCAGAGCATGACAATAACCAATTGCATGCGGACACACTCAAAGTGGTTAATGCAGCAAAACAAGTCAGCCAAGACAATGTTTTGATCGTAGTGGGCCACCAGTGTGAAGAAGTCGCTCAGCAAGCTTGTCGCGTTGATGGTATATCAAACGTAATTTGTGTCGATGATGAGCAACTTAAGCATCAATTTGCCGAGAGTATCGCACCTATTGTAGTGAGTATTGCTGAAGGTTTTGACGCAATCTGGGCTAGCTCATCATCAAAAGGGAAAGACCTTGCACCTCGAGTAGCTGCGAAGTTCGGCGTTGGGCAAATTTCCGATATTGTCCAAGTTATCGATGAAAACACTTTTATCCGCCCTATTTACGCAGGAAACGCATTTGCCAAAGTGACCACCAGCGACAAGGTTCGCGTCATCACCGTGCGCGCGTCTGCGTTTGAGCCGGTTACTTGTCACAACCAAGCTGATATTAAGCATCAGCAGGTCACTATCTCAGCTCCAATGGTTGAATTGGTTTCTGTCGATAAAACCGTGTCAGAACGTCCTGAATTAAGCGCGGCAGAGGTGGTTGTGTCAGGTGGACGCGGGGTCGGTAGCAAAGAGAACTTCGCGTTGATCGAACAAGTTGCCGATAAACTAGGTGCTGCCATTGGCGCTTCTCGCGCGGCGGTTGATGCCGGGTTTGTTGCCAACGACTTACAAGTGGGTCAAACCGGTAAAATCGTTGCACCTAAGCTTTATATAGCGGTTGGGATTTCCGGTGCCATCCAGCATCTTGCAGGAATGAAGGAATCCAAAGTGATTGTCGCGATCAACAAAGATCCAGAATCTCCTATCTTTGAAGTTGCCGACTATGGATTGGTTGGTGATTTATTTGAGGTACTACCTCAGCTTGCCGAACAACTTTAAACGATCAGATAAGGGGCGAACACCGCTATGTTCGCCCCTTTATTTTGTTTTTGGTCATATTCAAAAGAATTGAAATTAGAGGGACCTATGCCAAATTCTGCACCTATTTGGTCACCATCTGCTGAGCGCGTCAGCAATAGCAACTTATTACGGTTCATCGAAAAGGTTAATAAAGACAAAGCCGAAGGTACCGTAATCAACAATTACACGTCTCTACACCAGTGGTCCATTGAGCACAATGATGAATTTTGGCGACATACTTGGCAGTTTTGCAACGTAATCGGAGATATAGGTTCGCAAATCAAGAGCCTTGGCAGTCCCAAATGGACACAAACAGGTTCTAATCATCACCATGTAAATAGAGACACAGTATGGTTTGCTGACGCCACGCTGAACTACGCAGAGAACCTCCTATCTCAGGCTGAGCAATCACCAGAGCGTGAGTTTATTGTTTTTAGCAATGAAAGCGGTGAACACCGACAACTCACCGGTAAACAGTTGCTTGAACAAGTTTCTGCCATTCAACAATGGCTACTCAATTGTGGTGTCGGTAAAGGCGATGTCGTTGCGGGTTATTTGCCCTACCTTCCTGAAACCGTTATAGCCATGTTGGCTACTACAAGCCTTGGCGCTATTTGGACTTCAACCTCTCCTGATTTTGGTATCGATAGCGTCGTAGAGCGTTTTGGTCAGGTTAAGCCGAAAGTTCTTTTTTGCTGTGATGGCTACCAGTTCGGAGGCAAAGCTTTCGATATGACGGACAAGAACACCACTCTTAGTAGTAAGTTAAGCAGTGCCTCCGAAGAGACTACTATTAGCGTATGCCAAATCGAATATTTACAAAACGCTAAGAGAGCTACCACTTCTGACTTTGTCTCTTGGTCCGATATTACTCACCACTTTTCTCCACAATCAATTCAATATCAACCAACGCTGTTTAATGACCCATTATTCATTTTGTATTCTTCTGGTACAACAGGTCAACCTAAGTGTATTGTTCATTCCGCAGGCGGTACCTTGCTCAATCACCTCAAAGAACATCAACTGCATTGCGACATCAAATCGCAAGACAAGGTTTTCTACTACACAACATGTGGTTGGATGATGTGGAACTGGCATGTTTCCGCTCTTGCGAGTGGTGCAGCCTTAGTGATTTACGACGGTAGTCCGGTTTACCCTGATCACTCCGTCTTATGGCGATTAGCTGAAGAACATAACGTGTCGCTGTTTGGTACTTCAGCGAAATACTTAGAGGCACTGGAGCAGGCAAACTGCTCTCCAAAACTAGAACATAACCTGAAGTCACTCAAAACTCTGTGCTCAACTGGTTCGGTGCTTTACCCAGAACAATTTAATTATGTCTATCAGCACATCAAGCAGGACTTGCATCTCGCTTCTATCGCTGGCGGCACAGATATTTGCGGATGCTTTGTACTTGGAAACCCTATTTCACCAGTTTACAAAGGTGAATGCCAAGGCTCAGGGCTGGGAATCGACGCACGTGTTCTAGAGGATGATGGACATACTATTACGCAAAAACGCGGCGAACTGACTTGTAATAACTCGCTACCTAACTTCCCTATTGGCTTCTGGCACGACAACGGCGAACGTTATCACAACGCTTATTGGAGCAAGTTTACCGATATCTGGCACCATGGCGACGATGTGATGCAAACCGAACATGGCGGCTTTATTTTTTATGGCCGTAGTGACGCAACCTTAAATCCAGGCGGCGTACGAATCGGTACCGCTGAAATCTACCAGCAAGTGAACGCGTTACCCGAGGTTGAAGACTCCATCGCTGTCGGCAAGTTAAACCAGCAGTCTGAAGAAATCTGGTTACTAGTAAAACTCGCTCACAACGTCGAGTTAACCCAACAACTCACCGATTCAATTCGCCAAACATTGAAAACAAAATGTTCACCGCGCCATGTCCCACGACAAATTTTTGCTATCAGTGATATTCCTAAAACGCGCTCAGGCAAATTGGTTGAGCTAGCAGTGAAACAATTGGTAAACGGACAAGCTGTAAAAAACATTGGTGCTATTGCTAACCCAGAAGTACTTGAAGAAATTAAAACGCTTTTCAACATAGAAGGCGCCACTGTCACTTAGAGACTCAACAAGTCTTCCAACAATACAGACGGGTATAACCTAACTGTATTTTTAGCTCGCTCGATAACTCCTCCCCACTTTCGTGGAAACTGCGCGAAATATGCTTCATGTACACAAAAAAGGTGAGATAATTATATCTCACCTTTGAGCCATATGAGCTGGAGCATTAGTTTGGGGGTTAAGCTTTTATCAGTTGGCTCATATCTTCGCGAACTTGTGGCACCGTTAAACCAACGATGATTTGAAGGCTCTCTTGATTTCTAACAATATTCACCGCTCCGTGCTGTGTGAAAAATGCGTTCTCCTTTACCAGAGAGACATCTTTAACTTTAACACGCAGACGCGTCGCGCAATTAGTTAACAAGTCAATGTTTTCTTTTCCACCCAAACCTTCAATAAAGGCACTAGCTTGTGACGGACTTGCGCTACTGTTATGGACCGCTTTCGTTTCTTTGTAGTCAGCTTTTGAATACAACTTACTATCTGCACCTTCACGCCCCGGAGTAAGTATGTTGTATTTTAAAATAAGCGCGCGAAACGTAACAAAGTAAACACCAGTAAACATGAGACCAATAATAATCTGAATCACGTATGTTCCTGCATGGTTACCAGCCAAAGGCAACCAGTTTTGGAAAATGAAGTCTATCAAGCCAGTCTGAAAGTTACCGGAAACACCAAACATAAAGGCGATCGTTGCCATTGTCGCAGATAACAACGCATGCAAAGCAAACAGCGCAGGTGCGATAAATAAGAATGTAAACTCTATTGGTTCGGTGATCCCTGTAAGAATTGCTGTGATTGCGGCTCCGAGCACTAACCCCATCACCATCTTTTTATTTTCTTTTTTCGCAACTGAATAGAGTGCTAGTGCGATACCCGTACAACCAAACACTTTACCCATTCCCGTCAACATCAAACCACCCTGAGGAAATTGTGTCGTTAAACTTTCCGAGTTCTGGGCGAATGTCTGTATATTTTGAATCCAATAGGCAACCGTTCCGCCATCGACTGCAACTGGCCCATAAAAAACGGGACCATATACGAAATGATGCAACCCCGTTGGTATCATGATTCGCTCTAAAAACGTAAATAGCCATACCCCTAACGATCCAGCAGAAACCAAAAATGATTGCAGATTATTAATACCATGCTGAATACTTGGCCAAGTCAAACAAGTTAGAATTGCCATCACGACCATAATTGGGAAGCTAATGATCACAACCAATGGCGTTCCGCCAAATACAGCCGCCCAATCCGGTAGCTTTTTATCAAAGAATCGGTTGTGAACCCAAACAGAGAGACTTGCAATTAAAATCGCACCTAGCAAGTTGGTATCAAGCGTTAGAATGCCACCAACTTCAGTCAAGCCTCGCTCACCTTCCGTATAGTTAACGCCCAGTTCTGGCCCCCAAAATTGAAGGATTCCACCAATAACGTAGTTATACGTAATGTAGGAAACAAGTGTTGCAAGTACAGCGCGACCAGATGCTTTTTTAGCTAAAGCGATAGGTAACCCAACGGCAAAAATAAGTGCCATATTTTTAAATACAGCGAGTGATGCCTGTAAAATGATCGTCGAGACTTTAACCCAAGCACTCCCCTCTAGTGCCCAAGGAAACACTTCTTGATTTAACAGCACAACAGAGAAACCCAATAACATGCCCGCTGCTGGAAATAATAGAACGGGTACAAACATCGCGGCTCCGAACCTTTGAATAATGTCTTTCATATAAACCTCTTGTTTCATTCACGGAGCCTACAAGTAGGCCCCGAACGTCCAGTTGTTATTGAAAAAATTGAGGAAGGTAGGCTTTATTTTCTTCTAGTAATTGTTTTGTTATTTCTTTAGCTTTTGGCACATTAACCACGGTACGGTTAAGTGTGAGTGCATTAATCAGCTTTTGCTGACTTCCTTCGTACCAAGCATCCACGACTAATTTCTCGTAACCAAGTTGGCTTTCAATCATTGCTTTTTGGAAGGTTGGGATTTTTCCTACAGTAAAAGCTTTCGGTCCATCACTAGTTAGCGCAGCTGGAACTTCTACCATGGCGTCATTTTGTAAATTTGTAATAGCACCATTATTCGGTACGATGACGAGATACACATCGCTCAAGTTGTAGGCTAGCGAAGCCGCGACTCTCACCATGTATCGACCATGGATATCGGCATGCAGTGTTTCGTGCTTCGTGGTGCCCGCTTCAATTATTCTTGCGTTCAATTCGAACACTCGTTTCTCACGGCCGTTAATTACCTGCCTTGCACGAGTATTATTGATATCCTCTTTCGCCACCATTTTTTCAGGGTACAAATAGTATTGAAGATACGTATTCGGCAAAAACTCTGGATTATCAGCAAGCATTGTTCTCATGTTTTTGAATGTGGCTTGCCACGATGGGTCATCCGCTATTTCCGCATCAACCGCACTGATCCCTTCTTTTAGGATGATATTTTTAATTTTGTCCGTTAAGTCTTCACCCTGTTTGTTACGAATTTTGGTAAACCAGCCATAGTGATTAAGCCCAAAATATTCAGGAACGAAGTCCCAAATTTCACATCCTAACAATTGCGCATAGCTGACCATAATCGCTGCTGGCATATCACAGATATTTAGAATTCGCTTATCATGCGGAAATTCACGATTTAAAGCTTCAGCGACAATTGCCGCCGGGTTGGTGTAATTAAGAATCCACGCATCTGGACACGTTTGTCGGATCTCGTTCACTAGCTGGATCATGTCGCCGATAGAGCGAAGTCCATATGCCATTCCTCCCGCGCCACATGTCTCTTGCCCAACACAAGAGTTGGATAGCGGGATTTGTTCATCGCGCTCGCGCATGGCCAACCCACCAGTGCGGATCTGGATAAAGAAAAAGTCCGAATCTGCGAATGCGACAGATTTATCCGTTGTATAAACAAACTCTTCAACTTCTGGATAGTGTTCTCGCAATAGAATTTCAGTAGCTAATGCATTCGATTCTTGGCGTTTCTCATCTATGTCGTAAAACACGACTTTTGCGAGTGGAAAGTTATCTTTTTCGGCAATAAGGCTGTTCATCATACCAAGTGTGTATGTACTGCCAGCACCAACAATCGTTAATTTTTGACGTTTCATTTCGCTACCTCAAATGTTTATCCTGAAAATGTATAAAATAAGTATTAATACTTTTATGATACATTTAAAGTATAAGCACAAAGATACGAGATAAAAATCACACAAAGATCCTAAGGAAAAGTATTAACTACATCTCAGATCACATTCTTGCTATCATGATCCAAGACTTAGCGAGGTATTATGAAACCCAAATACATAGACATTGCGGAACGATTAGAAAAAAAGATCAAAGATGGGGAACTACAACCGAAATCGATGCTTCCAAAAGAGAGTGATTTGCAAGAAGAGTTTTCCGTAAGCCGCGTAACCATCAGAAAAAGCTTACAAATTCTGGTCGACAATAATTTAATTAGTCGGACAAGAGGTAGTGGAACTTATGTAAACGATCTAAAAGCCCAACATGATGCCTTACATTTGCTGGGTTTTATCGAGGAAGTCAGTAAACAGGGGAAAACGCCTAGCTCTCAAGTCATAAAGTTCGAACTTAAAAAGCCGAATGAGCAGGTTGCTAAGCAGTTAAATCTCTCGCCCAATGATGATACATATGAAATACATAGACTCAGATGTATTAATGATGAGCCTGAAATTTACGAAGTCACTCATATGCCAGCAATGTTATTTCCAGACTTGAGCATAGCCATAATGAATGGTTCTAAATATGAGTACATTGAAAATAGCAAAGGATTGAAAATTGCGAAAAGCAGTCAGTCTGTCAAACCGTACTTGTTAGATGCAGAGACGGCCTCATACCTGAATGAATCAGAAGCTTCCCCTATTCTAAAAGTTGAGTCCACTGGTTACCTAGAAGATGGTCGTGCATTTGAATATACCGTCAATTACTTCCGACTTCATCAATACAGCTTCGAGTTTATTTCAACTAGGGCGTAGTACTATTCGACGCTAATGGTTAATCATTACGCCAAATCTTATATCCGACCTCTCGCATTGCTCTGCCGAGCAGGTGGGAGGCGACTGGCGCAGTGAGAACGATAAACAACATCGTACCGATAACCCGAGAGATCACGGTAACTTCAGGGAGTGAGAAAGCGACCGCTAATAACAAGCAGCTCACTCCGACAGTTCCAGCTTTGGTCGCTGCATGCATTCGGGTATACAAATCAGGAAGCCTCAGGACACCTAGACTTGCAACCAAGGTCAACAATGTTCCTAAGCATAAAAATAGTCCAATCAACACGTCCATTATTCTTTCTCCTTTCTTTTAACGATCAAACGTGCAAATGCGATCGTGCCGAGAAATGCAACCAAACCTAATGTAATGGCGATATCTAACAGAGCGTCCTCACCGCTGTCTAAGGTGTAAACCGTAATAAATCCGATAGTGATAAATGAAATCAGATCTAACGCCACAACTCGATCAGCTAGCGTTGGTCCTAGAATTAAACGAGCAAAAGCCATAACAAAGCTGAGTAGTAGCCCAGAATAGGCAAAAGTGACCGTTATTTGCAGCCAACTATCCACGCGTCACCTCCAAAATTCGATGCTCTAACCCATCTTTAATTCCGCGAATAACCTCTTCATGTTCAGGTGCAAACATGGCATGAACGATAAGATACTTTTTATCAGCCGTAACATCCAAACTAAGCGTGCCCGGTGTTAAAGAAACCATGTTCGCCAGTAATGTGATTTCTAGATCAGAATCGACCTCCAGAGGGACATAAACGATATCAGGCTGACTCAAATGAGTAGGTGTCACGACGTCCCACACCACTTTCGCAACCGATATAACCATTTCATAAGCGAAGTACATCAATAACTTCAATGCAGATGCAAAACGTTGAAAATAGCTCGTTTTCAATCCAAATGGTTGACTCAACCTTAAAGCAAAAAAACCGACCGTAAATCCGACAACAAAATTCAGACTCGAATAGCTGCCATTAAGCATCATCCACGCTAACGCTAAGAAAAAATTGAGGAATAGATAGATCATGCATTTCCTCCTAACACCACTCTGATGTATTCAGTCGGATTTAACAGTTGTTCTGCAGCTTGAACGGAAAATTGATAAAAAGGCTCCGCCACTAAGCCAATGATTAGCGTCAACGTTGTCAATACAATAATTGGAACGCAGTACAACCAATGTACTTTGGCCTGCAGAGTCTGTTCTGGCTTCTCTCTAAATGGCTTTTTCCAAAATGCCTCACTCCAAATTTTCGTCATCGAGTAGACAGTAAGCAACCCCACCAATAACGCGGTACCTGCTAACCAGTAATACTCAGCCTGTATGCTCGACTTGATGACCAATAGCTTTCCCCAGAAACCCGATAGCGGTGGGAAACCGGCCAGAGAAAACGCAGGGACAAGAAACAAGAACGCTAACCAAGGCATAGCTTTGTATACCCCACCCAAATGTTCAAGTTGACTAGAGCCATATTTGCGCTCGATGAATCCACCTATTAAGAACAAATTCGCTTTTACAATGATGTGATGAACAATGTAGAAAATGGCACCGGCTAAAGCTAAGGGAGTGTAAATAGCCAACCCCATGATCATATAGCCTATTTGGCTAATAATATGAAAAGAAAGAATTTTCTTAATGTCGAATTGGCTAGCCGCTCCTAAAACGCCCGTTAACATGGTTAGCCCTGCGACCCAAATTAACGTCGGTTGCCAACCACTCTCGGCGAGCGGAAATACCAAGGTAAAGACTCTTATCAACGCGTATACACCGACTTTAGTAAGCAACGCGGCAAACAGTGCCACCACACCGCTTGGTAACGTGTGATAAGAAGCTGGCAACCAAGCAAATAAAGGAAAGAGTGCCGCTTTAATAGAAAAGGCAAACAAAAATAGCGCGGACAGCATCATGTTGATGCTCAATTCATTTTCCCCTACTTTGGTGTAGAGATCGGCCAAGTTCAAGGTGCCCGTTGCGCCATACAATAAACCGATAGCAAGCAAAAATACCAGCGTCGAAATCAGGTTCAACATCACGTACTTTACTGCACCATCAACTTGAGTTTTCGTTGCATCTAACACCATTAAACCAAATGATGAAATGAGCATGACCTCAAACCAAACATACAGATTAAAAATATCTCCAGTCAGGAAAGCGCCATAAACGCCAGCAAGCAACATGTGCATTAACGCATGGTAATTGCTATAGGAAGGCTTTCGGTGAAGGTCCGCCATCGCGTAGAAAACACATATCGCACCAATCACCGCCGTTATCATCACCATAGCAACGCTGAGGTAATCTGCGACAAACACGATACCAAATGGCGCACTCCACTGACCAAAAGCAACGGCTTGAATACCATTATTTATGATGTTTTCTGTGAGAAAGCCCGCAACGAAAAGGTTCGAAATCGCACTTACACCGCTCAACCACTCAACACTTTTTGTTGAGCGACGGACGAAGAAGATAGTCAACGCCGTACTCAGCGAGAGAACAACCGGTAACGTAAGCAAAATCGAACTCATTGCCCCTCCTCAGAACGTTGCATTTCATCGACGTTTGCAGTTCCAGTGTCTTTATAAGCTCGATAGAACAGCATTAAAGCAAAAATAAGTAGTCCAAAACCGATGACTATCGCAGTTAAGATAAGCGCTTGAGGTAAAGGATTTGCCGCGCTATCTGGTGGTAAAAGAGCATTATCGCCAATCAATGGCGGCTCTCCGGGCGTCAGCCTTCCAGCGGTAAAAATAGCAAGGTTAACCGCACTACTGAGTAACATGATGCCGAACAAAAGGCGCAAGATATGCTTTTCAAGCATTAAATAAACACCTGCTGCGACAAATACTCCAACGACAACACTCCAAACTACTTCCATCACTCTAGCTCCTCATTAATACGAAGCAGCATACCCATCACGCCACCTATAACGGCAAGGTAAACACCAACATCAAAAACCAATGGCGTCCCTAGTGGTATCACGTCTTTCCACCACAGTCCGGTCAAAAACGGTTTATCAAACGCAAAGCTCAAAGCACCAGAAACTAAGCTCAATGCGATGCCAGATAACGCAATGAGAAATGGTTTGAAATACAACCTAGAACGAACGTATTTCGGTGATTCCGCGAACATGAGAAGTGATAAGCCAATAACGGCAATCAACGCACCAATAAAGCCACCACCCGGTTCATTATGACCACGTAACAATAGATACACTGAAAATACGAGCATGAGTGCCGAAACGATGTGTGCCGTGGTTGCAAAAATTAATGATTGGATACGATTTTGCTTTTTCGCTCTTGTCTTAAGCAAACTCACTGCCGCAATCCCAGCAATAACAACGACGACAACTTCTCCCAATGTATCAAATGCGCGAAAGTCGACCAGAATAACGTTAACAATGTTTCGCCCATGTCCACCCGGGACACTGTTTTCTGCAAAGAAATCTGACACCGAAGAGTCCATCGGCTGAGACGTGATTCCTAACAAAAGTAAAGTAACCGAAACTCCTATCACACCTGCTATGCAAATATTCGCTACTTTACGTTTTATTGAATGCTTGGGCACGGTGGTTAGACGCGGCATATGACGCATTAACAATGCAAGAAAGACCACCATTAATGTTTCCACTAACAGTAAAGTCTTCGCAACGTCCGGGGCGCTATAAATCATAAAAACAAGCGTAGTCATGAAGCCAATCATACCAAGCGCAGAAATCGCAAGAAGTCTTGCGTGGGACAACGTACATACGAGCGCAGCACCAATCAACAATAAGGCAATACCAATCTCATAGAAAGTGACACTTGAAAGTTCGCCAACCAAAGGCAGAGGAATAAGCGCTACCTGACTCAGTAACGCAACGGCAAGTAACGTGAAAAATAATAGGACATAGCGACTCAATTTCTTTTGCTGTAACCGCGCCGTTTGCCACTTCGCCACTGTCATCATGCCATCTAATAGTCGTTCAAAAATATTCTCCGCTTTGGGGACAAATAGATGTAGCCTCTGAAAAAATGCAGACACAGTAGGATAAACACGGTACACCACATACCCCAACGCTAGCGTAATAACGCTTAACACTAACGGTACATTCACGCCATGCCATAGTGATGTCTCTTTAAGAGCTGCTGTGGGCAGAATGTCAGCAGAGCCCGGAAAAATAATATTGCGATCTAACCAATTTAAACCGAATAACGGGACCAGGAGACTGCCAAGTGCCAAGAGCAAAGGCGAGATCCACATGGCTTTTTTTGTCTCAACTGGCTTAGTTTCAATCGGCACGAGATCACGGCGAGCAAAGAATGGTCTCGCAATAAGCATAATGGTTAGCGCGACCATCAGTATATTCACGATTAAAAGTACAAAGGCGATCCAGTTATTGAGCTCTACTGCGGACTTATACATGTATTCTTTGCTCAAAAAGCCTAACAACGGCGGGAACCCCGCTTTAGACAATGCAGCTAAACTCCCCGCAACCATGCTGATGACGAGAACTGACTTCAGACCGTACAATTGATCAATATCTCGTGTTCCTGTCGCTTTGTCGATATTACCCACCACCATAAACAGCGCAGCTTTATAGAAAGAGTGAGCGAGAATAAACATCAATACTGCACTAACGGCCAAATCTGTGCCCATACCTAGTAATAATGTTAATTTACCCAAAGCAACATTCGTGCTGTAGGCTAGCATCAGCTTCAAGTCAGTTTGTTTTAATGCGACAAATGTGCACCAAATGGCCGTGATACTCCCAGTGATGACTAAAGCATAAAACCAGATCTCGCTGTGGGCATAAACTGGCGATAAACGTGCTAATAGGTAAATGCCTGCCTTTACCATTGTTGCCGAGTGTAAATACGCACTGACCGGAGTGGGAGCTGCCATCGCGTTAGGTAGCCAAAAATGAAACGGGAATTGCGCAGATTTAGTAAATGCACCGAGTAGTATGAGCACTAGAGATGGGATAAACCATTCATGCTGCGCAATAGTGTCTGCCTGCTCGATAATGGTATTTAGCTCATAACTCCCTGCCATTGCTCCCAGCAAGATAAGACCAGCTAGCAACGCTAGCCCACCAGCACCGGTAACAATCAGCGACTGCAAGGCGTTTTTCCGAGACGTTTTATTTTCGTGATTAAACCCGATCAGTAAGTAAGAAGTGATGGTGGTGAGTTCCCAGAAAACAAATAACAACAGAATGTTATCGCTCATCACAATCCCTAGCATGGCAAGCATGAATAGGGTTAGATACAAATGAAAGGAAAACCGGCTATCACTTTCTCGTAAATAAGCCAACGCGTAGATTTGAATCAGTGCGCCAATCCCACTGATCAGTCCCGCAAAAAGAAATGAAAGACCATCTAATCTAAAGCTAAGGTTGATATCGAGGCTTGGTATCCATTCCGCATTCCAGCTCACGCCTGCAGGAGTATAGATATAGAAGAGAAAAGAGAAGATTAAAACTGGCAGCGCAGGGAAAATCAGTAAGACCAACTGATTATCTAGGTTTTTCGGCAGGTTTTCTTTACCCGTTATGTTATTCAACATCGCAGCCCATTCGTTATTATAAGAAGGTACGCGCTATTCGGCGCAAATGACAAACTCCACTGTATTGTTTTAGCCCAAGCGCTTCAAAAACGATCATGAAACCAAGGGAAAAGTAGCAAACAGTAATCACTGAGTGCTACTTAGAGGAACGCCGATACAAACCGCTATTTGCTGTCTGCTACGGCATAAGAACGTAGGTCACTACTTACGTGTTCTTGGCTGAATGTATATGGATTATCGTCATCAGCTAACTCGAATGCATCGTAGGTGCAGTCACCGATATCATTTCTCGGACAAACATAAACATTCGAACGTTCTATCATTTCTGTGTGGCATTTCGGGCATAGGTTTTTCATGTCACTCTCCTCTGATAACTTATTGATACATTGATAATTCCATGTTCTAGAGATCCATCTCCCTCCTTTACCTAAAACATCACTTAAACCCAACTTTGTTACACCCCAATTACTGAATCGGTGAGACAAAACCATCGGGCTTAAGAGCGACCAAACTACAGTTAATCGATTGCAAAATATTTTCAGCCGTATTACCAATGACATAGCCAGATATACCAGTTCTCGCTAAGGTTCCCATTACCAGCACGTCTACCTCAATACTCTCTACGTAATCTGGAATCTTTTCGTCGGGTTTTCCATGCAGGTGGTGAATCACAATTTCACCTGTAATCCCAGACTCCTCCAACAGCTGTTGCAGAGCTTGTTTATGATCGGCTTTTGCTTTGTCGAGTTCATGTTTCAACTCAGCATCATCGACTTGAATCCAAGCGTTACCATTAAGGTAGTTTTCTAAGTAATACTCCCAGCAAGAAATCACGTGTAAACGACTATCGCAGGTGTCGGCTATCGAACGCGATAATTCGAGTAAACGCACGGCTAATGAGTGCTGTTCATCGCTTGCCGTTAATGGGTCGATAGCCACAGCAACACGGCGCTTATCTCTTGGCTTATCAATTGGTCGGTGCAACCAAAGCGGACAAGGGCATTTTCGTAACAGAGTCATATCAATAGCTTTGAAACCCTCAGCACCTTCACCGAGCGGTTCAGCTTCTTTGATGATGAGATCTTTGTTATCAGCTAATGCTTCTTGAATAATACAGACAGCGGGCTTTTCACTGCTTTTCACAGTAAGAGGAAATGCGAGATCCTCTTCAGAGAGTCCCAGCTTCTGTCTGTATTCGTGAATACTTTGTTTGAGGGAGTCTTGCAGCGATTGCTCATAACTTTGCTGATACTGGATCATGTCTGTTGGGAAATCAGGACACGCTATTAGCCCTGAGACAGGCACTTTGTTGCTAGATGCAATCCTCATCGCTTGTTCGAGGGCGTCACTATGGCCTGGCAATCCTTGTGTTGCAAAAAGTATGTTTGCGAATCGTTTCATACACACCTCCTTGTTTGGTTAAATATTAACCACCCACAAAGTATAATACCTAACGGATAATTGTAACGGCTTGTGACGTTGATGAAATCAATTCTCATTAAGAGACGGATATTGCTTCATTTTGTTTTACGTCACACTCTCCTTTCTTCACAACTATCGCCTTCGACCTAAATAAATTCCGCTACCTAAAATTGAGACCAAATAAAAACCCAAATTACTCAAAGTTTTTTCTCACCTTGAGTAACTTGGGTATAAGCAATAACACACTTAGTGTCCGGATTTAAATGGATGACCTAAATTTTCACGCAACTTAGTTTAAAGATGCCATCTCAATCACGAATCGATATGCAAAGTTTTACGGCTTTAGTGACCTAAAATCGCCGTAACTCAATGTTAAGGTTGTTGTTTTGTCGGTGCCAAAGCAATTTCACGAACACATACACCTTGCGGTTGCTGATAAGCAAACAGCACTGCTCGTGCAATGTCGTCTGCTGCCAACACGCCGCCCATATCCACCTTCCAAGCGTCATAGCCATCTTTAATATCTTGAGACGTTGTATGTGAAAGTAATTCCGTTTCCACTGCACCAGGTGCAATCGTCGTAACGCGAACATTCGATGACGCAACTTCTTCACGTACGTTTTCAGAAATAGCATGAACCGCAAATTTGGTACCGCAATAAGCAGCATGATCAGGGAATGTTTTCTTGCCCGCGATAGAGCTGATGTTAATGATCGTACCACTGTTACGTGCTTTCATAGGTGCTAGGACGGACTGCATGCCATTGAGCAAACCAATTACGTTCACATCAAACATGCGCTTCCACTCCGATGCTTCCTGAGTATCTATCTGACCGAGAAGCATAACGCCTGCGTTATTTACAAGTGCATCTACCGGACCATACAACGCTTCAGCTTTCTCAATTGCAGCCTCAAAAGAAGATTTGTCGGTCACATCTACCTTTTCACAAAGCGTATTTGGTAAGTTTAATGCTTCCAAACGTTCTACACGTCTTGCTAACAAAAGAAGAGCATGGCCCTGTTCACTGAAGTGACGTGCAATCGCTTCACCAATGCCTGAACTAGCGCCTGTAATAACAATTAACTTTTTCATTTTGAATCCTTAATCGAACGGTTTACATCAGTGGCGGTAAGTTTAAGAAAACTTTGTTTGTTGATATATACCGACCTAGTTGAAACACTGTTGTTATACTGCAACAATACTTTTTTGAATTATGAAGAAGTCATCATGCAAACACACATCAACCTTGCGGATATTCGCTCTTTCGTCCTAATCGCTCAACTAGGAAACTTCACGAAAGCAGCAGAGCAACTTGGCGTTTCTCGCTCACACGTTTCACGTCAAATAACAAATCTGGAGCAACAGATTGGTGTCACTTTGCTACAAAGGACCACTCGAACACTGAACCTCACCGAAGCAGGCAAGGTTCTGTATAAACAGTGTGAAACTGCCCTTCACAATATTGATCAAGCTGTTATGGCAGTGGTTGATGATGTAGAAGACTTAAGAGGTGACATTCGTATCAACTGTGTGGGGGGCTATTTAGGAGAAGACGTTGTCGCAGATATCGTTGCTCAATTTCTAATCCAACACCCACAAGTGAGCATTAACTTAGATTTTAGTAGCCATCGTGTCGATTTAATCGCGGATGAATTCGATATCGCTTTTCGAATGGGAAAGTTAGACGACTCCAACTTTATCGCTCGTAAACTGATCGATGTGAAAATGGGGACATACGCAAGCCCAAACTATTTAGAAACATATGGCTATCCTTCGCATCCAAAGGACTTAGAAAAACACATTTGTTTGACAGGTAGTGTGACACGGTGGGCATTTGAGAACACAAATACAAAGCAGTCAACGGAACACCAGATACGTGGACAGTTACGATGTAAGAGTGGCAGAGTAATGATAAAAGCAGCCCTGGCGGGAAATGGCATCATCCGTGTGCCAGCACTTTATTGTCAACAAGAACTCCAGACAGGCAAGCTAAAAGAAGTGTTTACCAATTGGAGCATTCCGAGTGTGGAATTTTCACTCCTTTATCATCACGACCGACATCAACCAAAACGCATCCGAGCCTTTGTTGATTTTACCACGCAATACTTTCGCAAACTGCAGAGTAAAGACAAGTAACCTGCACGTTGGTACCTGTCTATGTATGCTTTATAGGCTGAGCCTGTGAACCTGGGGGTTGTTCTAGAAAGAGTGTGAGCATTTTGACGCTTAAGGCTTGGTTTTCATAAACGTCAGAGGTGTTTGTCCAGTTTGCTTTTTGAAAAATGCAATAAAAGCACTGTCTGACGAAAACTCCAGCCAATCGGCAGCTGCGCTGACTGGCATGCCCGTTGATAACAATTCAACTGCTTTTAAAAGCCTCCACTGTTGCCGCCAATCTTGATAATTCATTCCCGTTTCCGACTTAAATAATCGTGTTACCGTCTTGGTGCTTGCCCCCACTTTGCTTGCAAGAGTAGTAAGCGAAGGAGCTAGAAATGAAGGTTCAACCAACTCTCGACGAAACGTTGTTAAGAGCCGATGCGATGGCAAAGGCAACTGAAACGAATAACGTTTCGCAGCATAAAACTCCTCCCAAAAAAGCGCCGTCGTATTTACCATCTCGCTGCTAGGCTTATCCCACTCCCAAAATGACATTTTATCAATAAGAGCTTGGAGCAAATTATTCACTTCTATCATCGTGATCTTACTCGGACAGGCAAACTCCTCACAATCAAAATACAAAGATCGATACGCCACCACATTCGTCATTAGTGCGCGATGCGGCGTATTAGGTGGGATCCAAACCGCCTTTGTCGGTGGCAAAATACAAATCGAGTCTTCCAGAGCAAAACTCATACAACCTTGAGGTGCGTACAATAACTGCCCTTTCTTGTGCATATGCATACCTGAGTCGTGCTTGCCAATATCAGCAGCAATTCCCACTACATAATTAGTAATCTTGTCTGCATCAAATTGTGTTTTTTCGTTAATAAGCGCCATTTTGTCCGAATGTTGATGTATTTGGTTTTTATGTTGTTATTAGATCAATCATAGCCTCATTTATACTGCCCGCCAACTTCATTAACGATGGGTAACAATATGAATACTAAGCCCTCTTTATGGCTCATGCTGGTTATGTTGATGTTTCCGCAAATTGTAGAAACTATTTATAGCCCAGCGTTGAGCTCAATCGCTCTATCATTTGATGTAAACCACGCACAAGCAGCCCAAACATTGTCGATTTACTTCCTAGCTTTTGCCATTGGCGTTGTAGTTTGGGGAGTTCTCGCAGATAAACTGGGAAGAAGGCCCACCATGCTTATTGGGCTCTTTATCTATGGTTGCGCATCTTTACTCGCAACTCAAACCGAAAGCTTTGCTGTTGTCATGACCGCGCGAGCCCTAAGCGCATTTGGTATCGCGGTAGGATCCGTTGTCACACAGACCATGCTTCGTGACGCGTTTGACGGCCAAGAACTGAGTAAAGTCTTCAGCTTAATGGGGATGGGCATATCAATCAGCCCGGTAGTTGGCATGCTATTAGGTGGGCAGCTTACAGCGTTCGGTGGATACCGTTATGTGTTTTTTGCCTTGTTTTTAATCGCGTTAGTATTACTCGCTTATAACGTTATTAAGCTTCCTGAAACACAGAAGGAACAGACACCAGTGCGGTTGCATCAACTTAGCTGGGAAATGGTAAGAGACGCGCGAATTTGGCGCTCAGGATTATTGGTTGCTTTGTATAACATTGCTCTATTTTCTTATTACCAGCTTGGCGCATTTACTTTCTCAGCACTTGGGTATAACTCCGAACAATTTGGATACAGTGGCATGGTACTGGGGTTAGGCACTCTGCTTGGGAGTTATTTAAACAAATCCCTAGTGTCTAAAAATGTTCGAAAAAGCCAACTACTTTGGCTCTCAGCAGTATTGCTTAGTTTGGGATCAGTCGGTGTGTTGATTCTGAGCCAATCAATCTGGTTTGTTGCTCCAATGGTGTTAGTCGTCATGTCTTATGGGATTGCGATACCCAATATACTCAGTGACGCACTCGTTGATTATAAACAACAGGTAGGTAGCGCAGGCGCTTTATTTGGGCTCATGTACTACATCATGATCGGGACGGGACTAGCGATGGCTGGAACAGCACAAAACTTAGGTGTCGTTCTATTAGCATGTAGCTGTTTAGCGATTTTATTAGCGTTTTCTAAAAGGCAAGTTCATACCAACTTGTGACCAGATACTACGCATTGCTTGCCTAATCTTCCGAAGATTGGTCTACATCTTTTCTAACGGTTAACTCAAACGTAAATAAAAAGCGCCTGTCGGCGCTTTAATTATCCATAGATCTTATTGCCATGTTGGCTCGCCAAACTCTTCACAACGTTGCTTGTCGTAATTTTCAATGCGCCCGCGTTTACCTACAAACTGAACCTGAACAACCATTCCAGCTTCAACATATTCACTGAAATAATCGCAAGAAACACGAAAACTAGTATCGCGTATCACAATTGGTACCCATTCATAGCCGCCGCTGCGTGGTAAGTAAGACTTGAAGGTAATGACCCCGTCATCTGAAACGTTGATTTCTTCATCATATTCATTCAACTTATAAAAACGTTGTCCATCAAACTCTGCCTTTGCTTTTTCAATTATTTCGTTCGTTGCTGTCGATTGCATCGGCGTATTTGAGACCAGTTGACACCCAACAACAGATGTCAATACGGACAAAGTCAAAGCGAGTTTAGTTATTTTATTCATTTACCTAACCACTGTTGAATTATTCAACACTTACCACTTTAAAAGGAGGGAGACCATACTTTATTTTAAAGAAAATAAAAAGCGCCTTTCGGCGCTATTAATTATACATCCCTTACCCAAACGTCTTTGACGTCTTTCTTAAGAAGGTCAATCACACTCTGGTGAATAAAAACTAATCCAAAGTCTTCTTCTAGTTTAAATATTAATCGTTCTTCTAAGGGAATATTTTCTAATTTAGAGAAATCAAACTCCGTTGACTCGATGTCTAACCAGTTTAACTTGCCGTATTGTTTTTCTTTGTCCGTCAATTTATAAGTTTGATGGATGTAAGGCATTCGATAATCTTCGTAAACTTTAATTTGATCATCTGTTGGTTGGCCTGGAGAACAATCGACACGAGCGTCTAACCACTCTACTCCGTGTACGACCAGTTTCTCCACTTTTGACGCAATATCGCTGATGATAAATAACTTTGGAGAAAAGGTCATTTCAAGCAGTAAATCAGGCTCAACTGGCACTATTGGCTTAGGGCTTTGCTGGAATGGGAAGTCAGTCAAAGATTGTTTAGATAAAACTATGTAGTTAGTCATTATTCTATTTACCTACTTACACTAGACTCGGGGCGTCTCTTCGGATGTATCAAATGAAAAGGCAACGATACTAGTGTTTATTTTACCCTCCTCATCTAAACGGACAAGCGCTTCAAACAACTCGATTGAGAAGAACGTTTTTGTCATTCCGACAGGTTTAAAAACATGCCTCTTGCTATCCGGAAGTTCCTTGATCTTTTCATCAGATAAGTAAAAACGAGTAGTTACGTCAGTCACTTTTATGCTTTTATCATAATCAACGACATCTACTAAGTTATCTACTGCTATTATGTAGCGCTCAGTTAACACTCCGTCTCCGGAACAGGTTAATTTTGCGGGATAAACTTCAACACCGTATGGGTCGAAACTCATAATTAGTTCAGCAATAGGCTTAGTGACATTAAAAGCGCCACCTTTGATTAAATCTAATGCTTCAATTTCATAGATATCATCATCTTTCCACACAATCTCACTTTTACAAGAAGTAGGAGTGAAATCATTATCATCATAGAAAGACGACCGAATATCAACGGAAGTAAATAATGATTCACCCTCGTTAAAGTCCTCATTTAAGTATGTTATTTGCATTTTAAACGTAGAAAGCTCCTAATTTCATTACGTAAACAAGGTTGACAACCAGTACAAACACGATCAGTTATACTAGATACTAAAAAATCGATCAAAACATAAAATTTATTTTTAAATAGATCTTCATATAAGTCTTTAGAAAAAAACATGCCCTTCTTCATTTGTAAAAAACGAACTTTCATCTCGTAATATTGGTTCCAACTTATAATAACCAGACAAAAAATAATCTGTCTTAAAATAACGGATTGATATAACACCCTCAGTTAAATTAAGAGCATCAATATAACGTATTTTCCTTTTAACATAATCACTTATAAAAATACTTAATCCGTATGTTTGGGATATATCCGGCTCAACTTTAACAAGTCGGATTTTATAATTATACAAGCTAACTAGGTCATCAATTTTATGCTCTGTATAATTCATGACATTTCCCATTCAACTGACCAATCGGAAGCCTTTTGATACTTTGCATATGAAAAACTCTTAACAGAGTTGATTTTCTCTATAATTGATTTATGAAAAAAAACAACGATAGAACCATAAGAGGGTTTGAATACCAACCTTTCCTCGACGGGTATTTCTGATAATAGATCAAAGTTAAACCCCTTAACTTCATTCTCTATATCGATAATATTATAACAATGAAGATAAACAAACTCTTTCTCTTTGATCTTAGCAGGAACAAGTGAGTTTTTGTATAGCATTAATTCTGATAATACTGCAAGAAAATCCAGGTCAAACAATATCTCAGTGTTGACAGAAACATCAAACGGAGCATCGATAGCGCTGAAATTCTTTAAGCTAATACACTCAAAGTTAACATGCATGGTTGTAGATATCGCTTTATCCATTAACAAACTAAATCCACGTTCATCTTCCATGTTTACTACAAAATTCACCTTTGTGTAGTCATTTGATAACACATAATATTCTTCACTAATTGGTATCACACCATGCTTCTTAAACAAATAATAAAAAGAAGGCTAAGCGTTCAGCTTGCGTTTCCTCTTACAAAATACTCAACACATTACATAAATTGAAGTTACGTGCTCAAAAAAGCGCCTTTCGGCGCTTATTATACATCCCTAACCCAAACGTCCTTGACGTCTTTTTTAAGAAGGTCAATCACACTTTTGTGAATGAAAACTAAGCCAAAATCTTCTTCTAGTTTAAATATCAATCGTTCTTCTAAGGGGATATTTTCTAATTTAGAGAAATCAAACTCTGTTGACTCGATATCTAACCAGTTCAACTTGCCATATTGTTTTTCTTTATCCGTCAATTTATAAGTTTGATGTATGTAAGGCATACGATAATCTTCGTAAACTTTAATTTCATCATCAGATGGCTGGCTTGGAGAACAATCCACGCGAGCGTCTAACCACTCTACTCCGTGTACGACCAGTTTCTCTACTTTTGACGCAATATCACTGATGATAAATAGCTTCGGAGAAAAAGTCATTTCCAAAAGCAGATCAGGCTCTACTGGCACTATTGGTTTAGGGGTTTGCTGGAATGGGAAGTTAGTTAAGTTTTGCTTTGTTAAAATAATATAGTCTTCTTTCATTATTTTCCCCTAAAATTTAGGTGCACGCATAGATGTATTCTTCTTCATTTTCCTAACTAGAGAAAATCTTGAATCATTACTAATCAAATCATAGATTTCTGGAGCGAAAAATACTGCAGTATCAGCTCCTTTAGCCCTATAAACCACCCGTTTATGGAAGGGGATCTTTAAAATTTTCTCTGGGCTTAGAAACAATCGGTGGACGATCAGGTCCCCATTGTTTGGTGATACTTCTACAACACTTCGTTCAAAGTCGACAACGTCTTGAATGTTATTCAGAGCTAGTATATATCGATCGGTGATGACTCCATCTTTAGTCGATAGTGATGCTGGATAAAACTCTACACCATAAGGATCAAAGCTCATTACAAGATCTGCAAATTCTTTAGTAACACATATGTCACCATTGTCCGAAATGGGGTGAACCATGGAGGAAGTTACATTTTATCCTCCCATCTTATTGGACTCTCCGAACTCGTTGGGTGAAAATTATTTGTACTATATAGAAATTCACGATCATCCACACATTGGAATACCGTTGAACTTCTCATATAGTCCTCAGAGATTACCGAAAACTCCATCTTATACATCTTTATTGTTTGGTAATTATCTTGCTTTGCTCTCTTACACTCATAAGGCGATATTACTAGTGAAGGAATTAAAAACACATCAATAATCTTCTGTAGGAGCAAACCTTTTTACAAGCGGAATTGGCTGATTAGGATATGTTAATACGTTGGATGGAACCGAATAAGAAAATTCATCCGGAAAATCATAAAGTGGTGTTTCAACAATTTCTCTAGCAAAGTAATAATCGCTCATTTACAACTTCTGACGTTCTTATTTTATTCTTGTTCTTTAATTCAACAGGCATCAGCGGTGCTTCAATCGTAGTATTAAAGAAAAAGCGCCATGAGACGCTTTTCAATGCTGGCAGTCTAATAACGGCCATATGGAGCTGTGGTATCATACCATACATCGACACATCCAGCTGACTTCAAGTCTTTAACGAAGTTCTCACTAATATATAATTCATTATTCTCGTTAAAAACAAAAGCATATTTTTCTTCTACTTCTAAATCTGTCAGGGTTGGGAATTGTAAAAGTTCAATTGTTTTATAATCATCAAACTGTCTATCATAATCGTCGGGATTACTACCAAAATCAAAATGACTATCCCAAGTATCTTTTCCTTCTAACCAAAATTCATTTAACTTTTCTAAAATTTCTTCCCAAATTACGAATCGGATAGTATTGTCAAAAATAATAAACAAGTCAGGGTTAGAAAAAACCATACCTGATCTTTTTTCTGGTAGAATATTGCTTAAATTTTCTTTAATAAACTTAATATACATATTACTTTAGGATTGTTATTTACATAAAAGTCATTTAAATTTAATTTCATCTATCTAAAGTCTGAATAGCCGTCTGCCGGTATAAATTCCACACCGACTAGCTTAGAATTTTTTATTTTTTCAACTAAACTTTTATGGAAAAAAACACACTTCAACCAACCAGGATCTATCACTATCTGTCTTCTATCTACTGGTATAGTCTGAATTAGTTTTTCATCTAATATAAGATTAAGAATACCACTAATCATCTCATCACCATTAGAATCCTTTCGGTACCTCTTGATCTTACTTTCAGATCTATCAATCAACTTAATCTCGTTGACAACTTGTAGCATAAGAAAATCATGTTCGCCTTTATCATGAAGTTTAATATCGACCCAATTAACCCCAAAAATGTTATTAAAATCTAATTTCGAAAATTCATTTTTCTTAATCGAGAAATTTGGCATTTCAAGTATATCTGGGATTTCATAATCATCTTGTGGAAGAAATTCGACTATCAAGGGAACAGGTGCTTTAGGGTAAGTAAAACTCGTTAAGGGCACGGAATCGATGTATTCATCTGGAAAACAATAAATTGGGGAATTGACACACTCTCTTGCAAAAAAATATTCACTCATTTTCCAACCTCAAGTTTTCTAGGTTTCATAGTCTTACCTTTTACATTCTTTATATTGTGTTTTTCTTCCGGTAGCTTGGAAGATCTACTTGGGCATGCGCTTCTTGATTTATTCTTGCTTTCTATATTACTCTCGCCTGCACAACCTATGTCACTTGCCGGAGAGTAATCATGACCAAAAGTCGAAATTGTATATAAAAAGCTATCTAAACACACTAAAACGTCTTCAGAGACGTCGTCTAAATCAGACTGAAAGTGCCTTTTATTCCCTGATTTGCAATAATAGCCTCTTCTTGCACTTTCTTTTACACCTTTAATATCTCGATTAACTGACTTTATATACTTTATATCATCCAGCCGCAACTTAGATGCTACGGGGTCAGGAACCTTTGTTACCGGAATTGATGTAAGTTCACCACTTTCAAGATCTGAACTTGTTTCCCAAAACTGTTCTTGCTCGGTCTTGAAGTCCAAACCTCCACCATGGCCAGACTTATGGACGTGTGTATTGACTTGACAAGCGATATCCGTTTTGGAAGGGAACATTACCCCATTTTTCCAGGTGTTTATATCATACTCATATGCTTCTCTGTATTTTTTCCACTCTGGAGTATCTAAGTTTTTAGTTGTTATGATGTGGTGAGCCTGAAGTCCGAACTGTCCGTCATCCCCCTTCAAACGTCCATCCGCCCATAAATGTTCATTGAAGCCCGACTTATAGTGCTTAGATTTAATTGCTTTTGCTAAAGCAGGCCCTGAACCTTTTATAAGACTATGTGTTTTTGCAGTTGAGTTTTTAGCCATGATGGTATTGACCTCTAATAAGCATCACATTTTTCTGGTTTTTTCTTACAAACGGGACAGACAAAATCTTTTTTATCTTTGTCCTCATTTGCCTTCGCAGAACTCTTTCCTGACTGTGCAGACTCGCCAGTATTATGTTTTACTTTTGCTGGGTAAGTTTTCTCACTCTTACCTAAAATTCGAGCAAAAAGGTCATCAAACTCGCCCATCGCTTCTTTAAGCTTATCCGGTACCATCTTATCGATGATTTTTACCTCATCCGCTAACTTCAAGAAATACGTACCGAGCTCATCTGCACCCATTCTGTTTGCGTGTGAAGCCAACTCCGTTGCCACTTCAATGCAAGGTTTTAGAACATCGCTAACAATCTGGCTGGTCTGTTTTGCATAATCCATCCAATCTAACGTGCGTAGGAATTTTTCTGGATCGCCTTTACCCATGCCTCTTAAAACAGCAAGCAAAGTATCTTTTGATGTTCCTTTACCGCCTTTTAACGCAACTTTACAAGTGCCTTTGACTGCACTACCAAATGTCGGGACACAACCGATAAGCGTTAATGAAAGAGCTAGCCAGTTTTCCGACTTTTCACGTTCTTCCTCATTCAACAACGTCATAATGTTCGCTGATAAATCGCGGACATCTGCTGCTTGATCGACAACAGGGATCATGGTCAGGGCCGTATTGGCAATAATCTGTTCTACGGAGGCATCATCGTTAAAGTCACCAAGAATGACGCCCCAAACCCAGCTTGCAGCACCAGACATTCTCTTCCACGCATTCTCCCAGAAACCGACTTCTCCACGCTTAGCTTCTTCAATAATTAGCTGCGCGTTTGCACTTGGATCAAAGTTCGGGTTGGTCTTGGTTGGGACATTTGGCATAAAATCACGGCTGTCCTCGCCGTACTCTATAGCAAACTCCCCCGGAGCAACGCCACCAACAGATGCTTTACCGTTGTCGTCGAGAGTTCCTTCAAACACCGCGCCAGATTGATCTGTGAGAGTGTATGTTGCGCCTTGAACGGGTTCACCGTCTGAGTATGAGAGATACAAATCAACCGTATACGTCCCTTCCTGCTCTTCAGTCACAGAAACCGATGGGTTTTGTGCGCCACCCAAACACATAGTGTTAGCTTTGTTCATGGTCATTTGATCGGACAGGCGACATACGCCCTTACCTTCAAATTTAACCGTTGGTGAGGCTGAAATGAATTTTGCTTCGGCTTCTATCGTGCCTGAGGAAACGCCTTTTCTGTCACCGCCCGCATCGCCGGTACTTTTTGAGAACGTACTGCCCTTGATAGCGACACTGTTACCGCCATCCATAGAGACCGTCGTAGTCCCACCTGCAAGGTCTGCTGATTTAGCATTGTTGCCATAAGGGATAGGAACGACTGGCTTGCCGACCTTAGTTAAACAAACATCTGGGAGCGTTGCATTCGCTTCACCACCTGAGCCTTTATGAACTATCGAAAGTCCATTCGCACCAACTGTTACGCCCATAACCAATCCATTTGAATTTTATTGATTGAATGATAAAAGAGATCGCAAACTGCAATCTCTCTAAATAACTAGTGAATTTCACTAAAAGACCAGTGATATTCACAATAAGCCCTAAAACTGGCAGAAGATCTCATTTTAGATCTCTGGTTATCTATACATTTCAAGCAGTTGCTGAAATTTTAAGTCTATGACGATGTAGGTTGCCGCATACATAAGCGCAAACGTCATCGCACTAAGACTTAAGATCAGCTTGGGTGAAATTACCCTTTTTAACGGCTTCTTTAGATATTTAGCTTTAAGGTTGATTAAAGAAACTTTTTCTTGTTCTGCTAGGCGGTCATCTCGCACTAATCGATAAATGGTGCTGCCAATTTCCGCTAACTTTTCGTTGCCACGCTCTTCACGGCCGTACTTGCCTTGGAAACCGAGTTGAAGCAATAAATAGAGAAACTCTATAACGTGACGGTATTTGCGAGGGTCGGCTTTTAAGCGGTCGAGAATAACGAAAAACTTGTCACCACCAGATGTTTCGTTGTGGAATTCAGACAGTAAGCTGTTCTGGCTCCAGTGACTATTTGCCCCCCACTCTTGTCGACAAACAGATTCATCAATCGCCGCACACAAGCAGTAACGAATAACAAGAACCGAAGCACGATCGAGCTCCATTTCATTAAGTTTTCGTTCACCTTTTCGAATCTCACGTGCCACTTGTTCACGAAATGGCATCGGGTCATCAAGCCAAGGGATCGAAGACATACAAGACAGACTGGCGATCAACCATGAGAACTGGTCCACTAGCGGGTTAATACCCATGTTGTCGATAGATAGATCTTGTACTGCGATGTTTCTCGACAAGTCAGGCGCTGGCATTACCTCCATTGGTTTGCCAGGCTCTGGTTGGAATAAGACTACGGTGACGTCGGTTTCTGCGTAACTCATAGACGAACGGCCCAAAGTTGCAATGATAAGTTAGCGAAATCGCCCGCAACGTGAATCGCAATCGCAGCAGTGTTCTTCAATGCCATCCACTCTTCGCCCGTTTTATCGAGCTCGAAATAGGTGTAGCCAGCGTGATACGGCAGCGCACGTGGCACTACTGGCATTGGTTTGATCTCAATCCCAGGCAGTTGAAGGTTAATCAAGTCACGTATGTTATCGATAGAACCGATCTTCGTTTGGCTGACAAACTGGGTATGCAGGACATCCAAGGTCACGTCAGCTTTAACTGCGAGGATAAAGGTCGTCGTATCAATGATCTTATTGTCAGGGATTGCTGCCGTTCTGATGCCATAGTTCTGATCTTTTAAGGTCAGTGGAATTGCTCTTTGCTCAGACATCACGCTCAATGTCATTTTCGCACTGTCTAGGACGCGAGAAAGACAGCTAGTAAGATCACCATGATTGTACTTCGTAAACTCAATAGGTCGGCGTGTCGTTGAGCACAGCGTCGAAAGCTCACCTTCTGCCTGAAGAAGAATTCGATACAAAGACTCAGGATGCACAGCTTCTGTGCTGGCGAAATGCCAAAACAAGGGTTCGTATCGGTTGAGCGCTTGCAATAGCATAAAGTCAGAAACCGATGATACACCTTGTTGATCCACCACCCCTAATCGCTGAACTATCGATTCCGCGCGATGCTTCAACATAGAAGCAAACTCGGTCGCAAATTTACTCAGTACTGTCGACGCATGAATATCGATACAGGTAGGAATGAAACTATCATCTAAGATCACGCTGCCATCAGGCTTCACTTCTGAGATCTTTAAGATCGGAATAGACGTGTAAGCACTCTTATCTTCATGATCGTACATTAAGCAAAAGTTAAGCTTACCGACGACGATATTTGCCATGTCTTCCGAATCATAACAAGCGTCAACCGCTTCTTGAGATTCCATCGTATAGCGCGCACCGTCTTTTTTGGTGCCAAATAACTCAGAGCGTTCCGATGGTAACGGACAGCACAAATAAACGACTTTATCGGCAATCGAAGGATCTACATCTTTCACTTCAGGCAGCTCAGCAAGCAACGGAAGCTCAAATGGTGTCCTGTCTTGTAAAATACCTTCAGCACGAGTAATACCGATTTTACCCAGTGCTAGTAACTGAGAGTTGATTTCTAAACGTTTAATTCCCCAATGCAAAGGCGATGCATTGGCACTCAGTAGGCTCGATAGTTTACTTTGCGAACGATCGAGTTGTTGAAAATGCTGCGGCTTCATGAACATTCCATCTTGCCAAACAACTGGATTGTATAAAGACATGTTTCTATCCCTTAAAAGTAAACCTGTTCAATGCCGCGAGTGTTATCAGAAATTAACTCACTGCCCTCTAACTTGAGCTTGATGTAGTACTCGCTCTTCTCTTCAATAACTTCCACTTTTCGCCATGACGAACCATCAATATCACGAAAAGCCACTGAAAAACCGACGGCACGAGTGTCAGGGTCTAGCGTTAGCATTTCATGAACTTTTCCACCTGGCTGTATTTGATATTCGTAACGTTTGATGTACTCATCACCCAACGACGCTTTATCGCTCTCAAACAAGGCAAAGAAATCTAAGCTTCGGAACAATACTGGCGAACTTAATTCGTGAAGACGGAGAATAACTGGAGATGACTGGCCCCCATTTCTCACATTGAGTACAGGTGATGCCTCAATAACCAATTCAATCGACGAAGTTTCTGGTGTGATACCAGTGGACTCTTTAAATTGATCCCACATGGAACAACCGGACAACATGGCAAATCCGAGTAATACGGCGATACTACGCATGGTTTCCCTTAATCACTTTGTTATAGTTTTTCTTAATCAGCCCTTTTAAGGATGTTTCATTAAGCAGGCGACGATTATTAGTGTAGAAATCTAGGTATTCGGCCCACAGCTTTGACTTAGTTGAGAACAAAGACTGGCTAGCGACCCTGTTAGCAAATGCTACGGGATCGTTCGTTTCTGACTGTTCTAAAATGAGCTCATTCAGTGCTTTGTTAAACATAACTTGGTGGTCGTTCAGCTCATCGAGCATTTGTTCAACCAGTTCATTTGGAGCCAGTAATTGCTGACTATTCAAAGTAAGCATTAGCTCTGCAATGTTCGAGTTAGCCTCACTCGCATTCTGCTCATCTTTTAACGATTCCACTTCGTGCAACTCTTTCTGTAGGTTATCAATACATAAACGCAAGCAAGTGCCCATTTGCTTGAATAACTGCGCCTCGTTTGTCATCAACTCTGGGTTTCGAATACCCAAACCATCAAAAAACGCTTGCGCTATATCTTGAGAGCAAACGGCCGCATCAGTATCGACTTGTGCTTTCGTCGTACTGTTTATCGCGTGCTCTGCCGTAGGTATTTGAAGTTGCTGATTAGTGTTAGGAGAAGGCGTAAAAGATTGGGTCATCTCTTCCCATTTTGACCCTGTGTTAGCCTGTTCTACGACCATCTCAGTAACATTATGCGTACGATGTTGTCTTTGAATCGTGCTATCTGGGGCTACCGTGCCAGGTTGCATCACCTCAGCTGAGGCAATATCGGCTCTATGTGCCTTACCGCTTTCTGGCGCTAATGCATCATTGACTGATGCGTTACTCTTGGTTTCCGCAGCCATCCAGTCTTCAGGGATTAGGCTTGGCTGATCGAATTCGGAATATATGCTGAAACTGTCATCGACCACCTGACGCGTGCTTTCCACGGTTCTAGGTTGTTCAGATTCTGTACGCTCATTATCACGAATTAAGTAATCGTCATCTCGCTGTATCGAAAAGTTAAGGTGAGCAACAGGATCATGACAATCAATGTCATCCTGTTTAGTCTCCATAAACAAATCTTCTAAGGCACCGACTTTTTCTTCCTCTTCGACAACCGCATCTCCTAGACTAACCAGAGGATCGCTAGATACTCGCTCAGGAGCAATATCAGCGGCGATGTCTAGTGTTGAGGTAACGTGCTCAAGAGAAACACCAATCTCATATTGCCCTAAATAAATGATGTCACCATCAACTATCGCAACGGGTTGATTTTTTAGTATTTTATTCCCATTTACCATTGTGCCGTTAGTTGATACGTCACTTATATAGTAGGTATCTCCATACACGCTGAGCAAACAATGAGTGCCCGATATAAAGCGGTTGTGATCGGCTAAAGACACGCTACAGCTTGGGGAACGACCTATCGAACCACCACTTTCAGGCATTTCAATATGCTTTGCACCGGTGTATTCCTCTGGACACTTTGAGATAAATAAAACTAGCTGATTTGAGTACATTTACGAACCTCAAAAGAGCAAAGAAACTGATAGTTCAAGCCCACCAATTCCATCATTTACAACCGGAAGGATATAAGAGGCCTGCGGGATAATTTGTATATGGGCGTCAGGATTACTGCCTAACTTTATAGCAGTACCAAGGGTCACAACCGCACCTAACTCAAACTGGTCGATGTCTTCAACACTCTCATAACGATAGCCCTCTTGGTCTACTTGCCAGCGATTAGAATATTGCGAGTAACCGACAGACAAGCCCGCACCAACGTATGGCGTGAAAATACTCCAAGAAGTCAACGCATATTGAGGAACAACACGAAGTTCGTAGTTCGTCGCTTCTTGATATAAGCCGTTTGCTGGCGCTTCAATATCTTCTGCTAGATAGTTTAGCCCTAACCACCAACGCCAACGGTTATTGTTTTCATCAATAGGACGAGTATGAACCAAGCCGAACCTAAGCGTATCCTGCTCACCACTTTTACCTTCATCGTATTTAATGCTATCGATAGTCAACATACTGGTAGAGAGTCCATATCGCTCCCCTTTTGCCATTGCAACAGAAGAAAATAGACACATGGCTGAAATCAGCCCAATTTGACTTGGTTTTAGCATTTCGTCCCTCTAGGAAAACCGATATTCTACTTAGAGGCGAAAGATATCAATTATATTCTCTTTTTCAATAAGCCTAAAAAAACACCTATAATTTAATACATTTCAACTATCAGGTTGGTTGTTTTACCTACAAACAAAAACTAAAGAACCGACTACAGATTAAGTGACGAGACAGTAAATCTTTCTATTTAAATAGAAGTCACAGAATTTGATTGCTAATTGAACAAACCGTAATCTCCGATAACAATTTAGTTACTTTTTAACCAACGTTCTCATCTTCATATATAAGTTTCTTCTTATAAATATACTTAACTATTGATATTAATATTATGAACAAAGATCACACTAAAAGTAATTTAATTTCTTTTAATGAATTTTTATTATCTAATCCGCTTATTTTGTCTATAGAATTGCGGCAGATGTGCACTGCTTATAATTTAATATAACAGTAGTGAAATCCTATATAACTTAATACTTCTATATGATCAGTTGGAACTTTCTTTATGTTTTTTACCGACTTCGCTCGAAGACCAATCGATGAAAATAACCCAAGCGGCTCTAATCCTAATGGTTCTGAGGATTTTGACGAAATTAAACGTCAAATAAACAACCTGAATAAAGTCACAGGGAGAGTCTCGTGGAAAACGGTTCAAACACTCTCAAAAAAGATCTTGAGTACCCAAGCGAAAGACCTACGTTGTTGCTGTTACTTTACCGTTGCATCAACCTATAACGACGGCTTAAGAGGCCTTGTTGAAGGGTTAAACTCAATACTTGATGTATGCGTCGTATATTGGTTCAACGCGTATCCAGAGCATTCAAAGTCAAAGGCACGAATGAGCGCTATTGAATGGATGGTAGAGCATACTGAAAAACGAATTAATAAGCATCGGGCGTTACCAGAAGAGCTTCCATTGATAGAGGCAGCACATCAATTATGCTTGAGGATTGAGGAAGAGCTTCGTCTTCATTACGGTATTGAAGCGCCGTCATTAGGTCGCATTCGCCGTATTTTGAATCAATGGATTGAGCAGATAAAAGAACAACAAATTGCGGCTGAGTTACGCGAGAAAAAACAAGCCAACACTAGCGCTCCTGCAGCAACGCAGAAGGCACCTGAAATTAAAGTGAATGTGTCTCCCTCTCCGGCACCGGTGTCATCACCCAACCTAAATAGCCAAGAGAAAGCATCCCCGGCAAAGTCTGGTCGATTTATGATCTACTTCGTTATTGGTTTGATTGTTACTGCGATATGTTCACATTTCATGTACGAGCAACAACGTTATCGAACATTGGAACAAAAAATTAATCAAGCTTCACTTAATGAACTTGTAAATTTGGTCGCCTCGTTAGATTACGAAAATAAAAAATATGCTCAGTCATTGAAAACGCAGGCCATTAATCGTGTCGATATTATGATGAATAACTGGTTTTTAGACTCAGCAAAAGTAAGTAACGTCAGCGAGCTCGATAGCTTGACCAATGAATTAATCGCGATCTATCCGGATTCGTCTTCTGCACAGCAACTACGTCAGAACTTTTTGACACAGAGCGCCCATTTAGAAGACCAGTTTATGGATGTTTATAAGCGATTCTCAGACGCAAGAACGGTGTTTGCCAACGTAGCTAGACAGAATGTAGATAAGAACTCTGAAAAGGCGTACGAATACAGTAACTCGTTATTCCCGCTTTTAGGTCGTATTGAATACGCTGAAAAGTATTCACAGCAAAAGGAAATTGACCGCGCAACCCTTTTACTGAACATCTACCTATATAAATTGAGTCAGCTACAAGCTGAAAAAACTGACAATAAATAACAATACAATTAAAGAAGTTTTAGGCTTATGTTCAAACAAAAACTGTTTAGAAATCCAGTGGTGATTTCTACTATATTGATGTTTTTAGTGGCTGCAATTATCACCACTATTTATCTGCTTTTTCTTGACGAAATCGATCAACTTTATCTTTGGCTGACCCTTGGTACTATCGCCATTGTTTACGTCACTTTTCAATTCACATTATGGTTGAAGAAAAAGAACAACGCTAAAGCTCAACATTTGGAAACCGAGGAAGAAGCACTTTCTATGGTTATCCAGCCTCTTCTTGCTAACTCAGGCAAGAAACCAATTTACCTGATGCTTGGTAATAAAGGGTCAGGGCGACGTCAATTTTTATTTAATTCTAGTGCAATTAAACCGATGGATCGCACTAGAACCGCTAAGAATGACTTTTTTGAATGGTACGAATCTGACAGCGCTGTATACATCAAACCTGACCAACGCTTAGTGTTCCAGGAAGTATCAAGCAGTGATGCTTCTTTATGGAATACGTTCATTGAAGAAGTTATTCATCATCGACCTCGAAAGCCATTTTCTGGGTGTCTATTCTTCACCGATTTCGAGTTCATGATCGTCTCTGAGCCAGAACAAAAAGAGTACACCATTTCGTCGTTATTGGCGCGCTTGAGTACCATCAACTCTAAAACGTCTTCAGCATTGCCAATCTATTTGATTATGTCAAAGCTAGACAAGTTAGACGGCTTTAAAGAATACATGCACTTTAGCTCTCTCAAGACACGTGTTGAGTTCCTCTCTATCCCACTAAAAGAAGCCAAAGGTGTATTTGCAGAGTACTACCGCGATAGCTATCGAAATCTAGTGAGAGTGCTTGAAAGTAATGCGCTAGATGCATCCGCTAATTCAACGGACATTGATGAGAAACAAGCAATACTCGCTTTCCCTAAGCAGTTTGAGCTATGTCAGTCTGAAGTCAGCTATGTGCTTGAGCGTCTATGTGATGTTAACAACGGTGTCTATTCACTAGACATCCGTGAGATTTTCTTTAGTTCGAGTCTGCAAGGCGGTCGCAAGTACAATTTACTTGCAAAAAGTTGTAGTAATTACTTCAACTTACCTATTATCGCGTCAGAGCATACTCAGTTAACAGAAACGCCTTATTTCTCTCGCTTTCTGATTGATTCACAAATATTGCCGGAAAGCGACTTTGCGGGCGAAAACAAGACGTATCTTCGTCTAATTCAGAGACAAAGCCGTTTGGCAATACTCGGCTCTATTATCCTGCTTACTGGGGGCAGTTACTTCTTTTTCACGACATTAGACAGTAACTTACATGTGATGAATCAACTCTTGAGTATCGATGACAAATCACAAGTGGAGCAAGATGCAAGATTCGATGAGCTTTTAGCGAAGGCGACGAAAGAAATAGAGCCTTCTTATGGGGCGTGGCTTAAAGGTTCTAAGGCTTTGGATGAAGAGATATTACCACTCAACATTAGCCGTTTGGATCAAAGCACTCGCATCGCTTACGAAGCATTACTTAAGGACGTTGCTCAACAGTTGATACCTCTCATTGAGAAAGGTTACCGTCTACAACTGACACAAAATCAAAACACTTTTACACGCGCTTTACCTCTATTGAAGGGGTATCTAATGCTAAACGATCCAACAAAGCGTGATATCCGTTTTTTGCGTCATCAAACTCTCCAAATGATGAACGACTTGAGCAACCAAAATGACGTCGTCAATCAGGCGATGCGCTATTTGGACGCTTACTTTCGCACACAGTTTGATCCAATTGATATCAATATGGATCTTGTTCGCGCAACACGTCGCTCATTGCTAGCAAATTCGAATGTTGATCTCGTTTATGCAGGCATTTTAAACGAAGCAAATTCGATTGATTTAGGAACCCTAGATCTGCAACGAGCTGTGGGTTTTGAGTTTAGCAATGTGTTCAACACACCAATCGATAGCGAACGCTTGATCGTAGATAAGATCTATACCTCCACTGGTTTTAGCACTTTTTATCGACCACGCGTGGACCTAATGTCACAACAAGTCATCAGTGACAACTGGGTTTTAGGTCTGTCACAACACGTTATTCCTACTAGTGAAGAACAAGAAGCCTTCAAAGAGGAAGTACGTAAAAAATATACTGACGACTACATCAGTAATTGGCGCAATGCGCTGAGTGAACTAAAAGTCCAGAACTATGACAATGTCGGCGATCTAACGAACGCGATAGACTTAATCTCGGGCCCTTCTTCACCAATGACAACCGTACTGAAGCAGGTCTATGCCAACACACAATTTTCACCCGTTGGTGAAAAAAATGCTCTGATTTCAAAGCTAGACCCGAAACTCGTGGCAGCGGCAGACTCCGCATCAGACGCAGTAGAGGAAGTAGTTAAGCCTGATTACTTGTTGATGAAACGTGTTGAACAAGCTTTTCACTTATTAAACCAACTTCAGGTCAGTGAAACACCAAACTCCCCTACTCCTTGGGATGAGACCGTAACAGCGCTAAGCCGTGTTCGCACGTATATGAAAGACATCGCTGATGCACCTGACCCGCAAATGGCGGCGCTAGCGGCAGCTCAGCATCGAATGAACAGCAGTGAAGCTGACCCATTAATAAAACTTAAACAGATTGCCCAAAAATCACCGGAACCCGTTCGTAGCTGGTTGTTAGATGTGGTTCAACAAAGCTGGTCAGTCATGATTAAAGAGTCCGCTAAAGGCATTCAAACCCAATGGTACAGCGAGATTTACACCAAGTTTAAAGAGATAGGGCTAGGACGATACCCATTTGATCTAACAGCGACCGAGGAAATCTCAATTGAAGATTTTGAATTACTGTTTGCTTCAGGTGGCTTGTTAGACACATTTATTAAGAAAAATTTTGCACCGTTCTACGATACCAATTTGTGGACGCCAAAACAGGTGGATGGCGAGACGATGCCAATCTCTCCGGCTCTGTTAGTGCAACTGCGTAACTATAACGTTATTCGAGACACATTAATTAATAAAAGCACTAACCGCGTTCATATTCCGTTTAGTGCAAGAGTACTCGATCTTGATTCTAGTGCGATTAGAGCGAGCTTAAAAATTGCAGATACCAATATAAGTTACTACCACGGTCCAAGCCGCATTCGTGAAATGGCATGGCCACCGCAAAATGGTGACTTCAATATTAGTATCACACTCCAGGATGTAACCGATGAAGGCAGACAGCACGTTTTAAATAAGAGTGGTCAATGGGCGATATACAGATTGCTAGGTGACTCGACCTTGACAAACACTCATAACGGCAGCTTTGTCAGTGACATAAAAGTGTCAGGGAGGGACTTGAGCTTACGCATCACTCCGTTGACACAGAAAAACCCATTCACTCTTGCTGAGCTGTATAACTTTACGCTCCCTGAGTCGATTTAATAACAATATAAAAACAAAATAGGCAGAACACATGATTTCAAACATGACTTTACAAGGTTTAGATAAATTAGATCGAAAAATACTTTCAAGTCTATTGTCGAATGGGCGAGAGTCGATTGCGAATCTATCCCGAAACATTGGTTTGTCTCGAACAGCAGTAGCAGAAAGAATTAATCGTTTAGAAAAGACCGGTATTATCAAAGGCTATACCGCACAGATTCGTGTAGAAAATGAAGGGCGAAAAGCCGCTAGTTATCTACTGATCTCTTGTGAAAAGGGTAAGAAGAATGATGTAACGAATGCACTTAAAGAAATCCCTGAGGTTCGCTTAACGAGCGTTGTTGGTGGCAACTTTGATATTATTGCCCTAATTGAAGCGCCCGACCTGCAGTCTATTCATCATCTTTGTAATGAAATTGAATCATTTAACGGCATTCAAAGGCTTGATACTACCGTTGTACTGCACCAGCCGATCAGTCGTTAAGCTTTTCTGACCTCTTCGAGGAAAACATAAAGGGCCGCTCGTTGAGCGGCTTTCTTATATGCTTCCGATAAGTCGAATTTTGGCGTCTTTATCCCCTGGGTTACCAAGCCAGAACGTTTGACCTAGTTGGTTCCCTTCTCCATTACCCAGTTTGTTTTCTGGAATACTGTCTAGGTTAACTGTCAACTTTAGGTCCCACGACATTGGGTCACGCAGAATAAAGCGCATCAAGCCCACCAGCGTCTTATGTAACTCACCATCGTAGGAAAACTGCTTAAACGTTTCAAAATCAATGTTGTCGATACACAAGTTAAACTTGCCGTTCAAATCCGCAATGCTTTGTCCCAAGTGTAAGCTTTGCCCCAATACACAATTGGAACGATTGAGTTTGTTACGCTGGCTTTCAGCGATTTCTACGCGTCTATAAACCCATTCTTCGATTCGCACATTCGGCAGTGAAAAGTAGTGCGAAACAATACCGGAAATAAGCTTAGGTGAACGTGTACGCGTAGATAACTGGTTCACGTAAGACAGAACTTTCGCTCGATCTAACTCCGCGACTTCACAATCTTGCATAACGCTAGAGAGACCAGCCAAATGCAGTATGCGCCCAGAAAACGCATCGCTTGCCCCGCTTTTGTACTGCACGTGATATCGGTATTTCTTCCAAACACGATACAGTAAGCTTGTATAGCGGTTGTGGAAAAAGTCGAAGAAATCCTTCACTGGGTTATCATCGGGATCACGACCGACGAGTTTCTCAGTGTAAGACGCTGGCAGGGGCGAGCTTGAACCATGCAAGCCAAGAAAGTTCGTCTCAATACGTGAATATTGCTTTCCGTTTCTTTCCATATGAGTAATAAAATCCATATCACTCTTTGGAAAGCACAGGTTTGGCGACACGCTGAACTCAATTCGCTCTTGATGGAAGTATTTGTTCTCGCCCACGGCAACAAAATTTGAGTTTGGCTCCAGCTGGTAGTGTTTCTCTAACAGCAACACCGCTTGGTAGAAACTAAACTCATTCGACTTATCAGAAAGTGTGTTAATCATAGTATCGTCTGCTGCCCGATTAGGCTTGCCCAGTTGTAAACCTCGCCCGTCGCTTCATCGAACACCTCTAGTTCGGTAAAGGAGTTCACACTCGAATACAAACGGATAAATTCATTCAATACCGTGGCCATAAGGAACATATCGCCTTCATTTACGAAGAACTTAGAGTCCGTCACGAGCTTGAATTGGTTACCACGCACAGATACACCACGAAATACGCGATCGATTGGTTTCATCTCTGAAGAAATAATGCCATCAAGTCGATGAATCGACGCGCGGTGGGCTTGTCTATCAACACGAGAATGGAAGTCGTAAGTCGAGAGCAACACTTTCAACACATCGATATTCGCTAAAGACAAGTAGTTAAGCGACATATTGGCAATCAGCTGCCATTGAAGTTCACCATTAACCTGAGGACTTACTGACTGTGTTGGCTTAGTAATGTTTTTAAACGTCGCATACGTTGGCGACTTGTGCGTCGCGTACGTGATATCTCCTACTGACAGGCGCTCCGCTAAGTCCGCGTTACTGCATTGCAGTTTCATCAATACTGTTTCAGTCCCTAAATCCGCGATGTCGCCATTGTGAGTATGGAATGAGATATAGCGCTCTAACCCTCTTCCGCTTACTCGCTCACCTACTTTGGATTTGTAGAACTCTCGCTTATCACGTTGGTTGATTTGGTGCTCAAACGACTCAAATTCGATTAATGGTTTACGACGGCGTTCGTCCTTACTCCAACTCTCCACTTGCTCAATGGAATAAACCTCGTAATGCTCTTGAGTGTTACTTTGTGGACGCACCTTGTACTCGTTTCGTCGATGCTCTAAACGGATTGGATCGCCGTCTTTTTCAAACAAGTTAACCGCAGGTGTGCAGTGCAACCTTAAGTGTTTATCTTTAAGTACCACTTCTGAAGGCAAAGCACGCTTAAAGTGGAATTTGATTTTGACCGTGCTGCGTTGCGGAATGCCTTTTAGCCACTCTAAGCCTTTAATGTCGAAGAACATGAACTTATCTGGCAAAGAGAAGAATTCTTGCAGCAAACGGTAGCCTGCAAAGGAATTTTTGCTGTAAGGCAACAGCGCCTCGTCCTCTTCATGCCCGACTGGCTTAACGTATTCTGGCCCTAAACGATGTTTGTAGCCGCCACCAACATCCAACTCGACGTAATCTAGATAACGGAACAGCCATAAGAAGACAGTGCGAGTAATATGAATCTCACCATGCAGGTGCAAACGCAACGTATCTAAACCGATACGAGACAGTTCCAGGCCATGCTCCGTCGATAACGTCACATCAATCATCGAACTGGTGCGGCTGTTAGTTTGTTCGATGTTAGTAATCGTAACTGGGTATAGATTGACGTCATAACAAGTACGGAACAAACACTGCGTGCCTTCTACCTGTTCGCTGGCCATTTCCGCACCACGTTTCACCACGGTTTTCTCAGTAACACTTCCGGTATGCGGTTTTAGTTCGCTAATGCACAAAGACGGAATCGAACGCATGTAATGTGGCCACAGCAAAGTCATCAGAGATTGCGTTAGCTCAGGAAGTTCATCGTCAATCTTTTCGCGGATGCGTCCGGTCAAAAAAGCAAAACCTTCCAGCAGTCGTTCGACATCTGGATCAAAAGTTCCTTCAGAGAGAAAGTGAGTTAACTTCGGATGATATTTGGCAAACTCACTACCCGACTCGCGTAAATACGTGAGTTCATCTTGAAAGTATTTACTGTTACTCAAGTGGCACCTACTAAACGTTAAATTGGCCGTCGGTTCCCATGTAGACATCGATCGACATTGGGACTTTACCGCCGTTATGGGAAACTTCGCCGCGAATACCAAAGCCGAGTTGTAATGGATTATGGTGGTCTTCACGGTAATGAACCTCGACATTAAACAGTCGGGGCTCAAAGCGTTCTATGGTTGACGTGATGTTTTTTTGAATATGGCGAACGAGGTTTGTGTTGTTAGAAAGTACGTCGTTAAAATCTGGCAGACCATACTCATTGTCGATCATTGCGTTGCCGGAGTGCGTATTCAACAAGTCAGCGAGATGCGAGTGAATGGATTCAATCAAATGCTTATGAGACACCACTTTCTCGTAGCAGTTTTTTGGTTCTCCTAGCTCGATCCGCTCTAAAAGACGGTAACCTTTTTCCATATGCGGTCCTACGAAAAAAGCAGCCAGTCTTCACTGGCTGCTTGATGGTTTCAGTAATGGGTTATTGGTCTAGCTTACCAACTAGAGACAAGTCGAAGCTTGCGCCCATGTACTTGAAGTGAGGACGTACAGACATCGATACTTTGTACCAGCCTGGATCGCCTTCTACGTCTGATACTTCAACCTTCGCAGCACGAAGCGGACGGCGACCACGAACTTCCGCTGGCGGGTTCTCTTGGTCAGAAACGTATTGACGAATCCACTTGTTCAATTCGATTTCTAGGTCAGAACGCTCTTTCCAAGAACCAATTTGCTCACGCTGTAGCACTTTGATGTAGTGCGCTAAACGGTTGATAATGAACATGTAAGGAAGCTGAGTACCTAGCTTGTAGTTCATCTCTGCTTGTTTGCCTTCCGGCGTATTCGCAAACACTTTCGGCTTTTGAACAGAGTTTGCAGAGAAGAACGCCGCGTTGTCAGAACCTTTACGCATGGTTAGCGCAATGAAGCCTTCTTCTGCTAGCTCATACTCACGACGGTCAGAAACCAGGATCTCGGTTGGGATCTTAGTCTCGATTTGACCCATAGCTTCAAAGTTGTAAACCGGTAGATCTTGTACAGTACCACCGCTTTGAGGACCAATAATGTTCGGACACCAACGGTACTTAGCAAATGATTCACTGATCTTAGACGCCATCGCGTACGCTGAGTTGCCCCATAGGTAGTTATCATGGCTGTCTGTCACTTGCTCATCGTAGTCAAACGCCTTAATTGGGTTATCTTCTACAGAGTAAGGCGTACGTAACATAAAGCGAGACGTACATAGACCTAAATAACGTGCATCTTCGTGCTCACGCAGACCACGCCATTTCGCGTACTGTGGACCTTCGAATACAGACTTCAGATCTTTTAGGTTTGGCAGCTCTTCGTAGCTGTCTAGGCCAAAGAATTTAGCCGATGCCGACGTGATGAATGGTGCGTGAGACATTGCGCCTACGTTCGCCATGTATTCCATCAGTTTGATGTCAGGCGAAGAGGCAGACATAGCGTAATCACAAATGACGGCGCCAACAGGTTTACCACCGAACTGGCCGTATTCACGTGTGTAGATTTGCTTGTACAGGCCAGACTTCACCACCTCTGGAGCGTCTTCGAAGTCATCAAGAACTTCGTCTTTCTTCGCAGAGATCAGTTCAATTTGAATGTTCTCGCGGAAGTCAGTGTGATCAACCAGGTACTTAAGGCCACGCCACGTTGATTCAATCGCTTGAACTTCTTCGTTGTGAAGAATTGCATCAACTTGCTTAGACAATTTTTGGTCGATTTCAGAGATCATCAGATCAACCAGAGATTGGTCGACTTTCTCTGTGTTCGAACTGCTTAGTAGCTCACTGATGAATGCTTCTACGCCGCGTTTTGCAACGTCAAAACCTTCATCACTTGGCTTTAAACGTGTTTCGTTAAGAATGCTATCCAGAAGTGAGCCTGATTCAACTAAGGCTGCTTCTTGTTCTGGCGCTTGTGCTTCTGCAGACATGATATCCCTTACTCTTCTTTCGCGTCTTGGTCGTTGCCAATGCTTAGTTCATCCAACAGTTTCTTTCTCGCTTCTTCATCTTGAAGAACCGATGCGATCTTCTTACGGAACGCAGGAACATTTCCTAGAGGACCTTTAAGTGCAACCAAGGCTTCGCGAAGCTCAAGTAGGCTGTTTAGTTCAGGTACACTTTTCGCGATCGCTTCAGGTGAGAAGTCCTTCATGTTTTGGAACGTCAGATCAACACCAATCTGGCCGCCTTCTTCATCAGAAAGACGGTTTTCAACGTTGACTTTAACGTTTGGAGACATGCCCTCTAGCACTTCGTTAAAGTTGTCTTTGTCGATGTTAATTGGAGTACGTTCTTCAATTGGTGTCTCATCTGCACGCGCAGTAAAGTCGCCAACTACCATCATGCTTAGCGGCAGCTCTACGTCTTCTTGCGTATCGCCAGTTGCTGGAACATAACGGATATTAATTCGCTCTTTAGGAGCCACCGAGCCGTCACGTGACATAATTCGTTCCTTATCTAACTCTTTAATTAGTCGTAAATTGCTTTCCACTCTTCATACTTCTCAGGTAGAAGATCCTTGCTTCCAAATAACCGATGGAGTGTTTTTCGAATTAGGTCTTCTAACTGTGACGATAAGTGGGGTTCCCAGCTCGCGAGATTAAACGCTTTTTGTACTTCCCACCCCTTCTCAAGATACGGCAAACACAACGGGTATAATCCAACAGACTGGTAAGCTGCTATCAATTGTAAATACAGCATGAACTGCCCACGTCCCGAGCTATCCAGCTCAAGTTTGTGGGCAAGCTCTGCGGCACATTCCCCTAGATTTTCTAGAGTGATATCCTCCATTGGCAGCGAGTCTTCCTGCGAAATCACAACCGTTTGAACAACGGGTTGAGAAGTCGAAGAAGTAGTATCTTGAGTCGATAACCAGCTCAAGGTCGCTTCATCTGCAAATGGTATAGAATTCTTAAATGAGAGGTGCTCTATGCCCTCTAGTGAGTCAACAAAACGCGTCACTTCTTGTTTCACAGCAAGCGCTGCATCATCAAAGCCCAAGTTATTAAGCATCGAATACACGAAGTAATGGCCCGTCAGCCAAAACGGCGCATCCGTTAATGTGCGCTCCAAACGCTTAATCGTGTCGATGTCGCTTTCTTGGTCAGCTTTATCTCGGTATTCCGCTTGTTGATCGGACGACACTGCCAAGCTCAAAGGCGTTTGATTGTTTTGGTGGTCGGGTAGACCATCAATGTCATCCCAAGTCAGATGACGATAAATCCGGTAAGCCAGCGGATCACTTGGGTTCGCATGAAGCATGACTTCCGCCACCTTCTTCAAGGTGCGCTTAGAAGCCGTAGGCGAAGAGAAGTCCGTATCGACATCGACTTCTTTTGCTACCGCTTTCTTAACTGGCGCAGGTTTAGGGGCCGGCGGAACCGCCTTCACCGGTGCGGTTTGCACTTCACTCTGCGCTGGCGTTTCTGCGGCAGCAGGCTGCGTAGCTGGTGCAGGCGCCGCTTGTTCGACGTTAACGACTGCATCATAGCTCTGCTCATCAGCCACCGCTTGTTGAGATAAGACATTGAGTTGAGTGCGAATCTCAAAGAAATCCGCTTCTGAGTCTTGGTAAACCTCGTCGTACTGGCGCTGCACTTCTTCAATAGTCGAAATGCAGTTTGATACCAAATCCCATGACTGAGCGCTTTCCGCTAACTTGCTACTGACCAGTTTAAACTGATGGTTCAACCATTCAACCGCGCCATCTCGACCCCGCTTTCGCGAAGGATACAATTCAACGCCAAAGCGACTTAACGCCTCACTAAGCAGCTTTAGACCTTGTTCAAAGCCTTGCAGACCAAACTCTTCTGTTAGCGCGCGAACGAGGTAACAAATGGCTTTTAAGTCTTTACTGTGGTGCTCTAGAACTTCAGTCGCGTGCGTTTTTACCACGCTCCAATCTACTGTTTCGCCAAACAAGGAACCGAATTTCTTTACTTCAGATTCCATCATCTCGTAGCAAAACTCGTAACGGGCATCGTTTCCCACTGGAGATTCATCAGAAATAGGATTAAGCAGACGATCGATATCAATGTTGGACAAAATTCACGTCTCCTTCAGTCAAGTAATCTCTCAACGCACGCGCTACCGCAATTGCGCCATTTGCTGGCTTAGATAACCGATGGCTCTGCTCTATCGCATCCGACGCCATGCTATCTAGAATTTTCGTGATTTCTGTAAATTTGCTTGGTGCATTCCGTTCTAAATCGGCAAGGGATTCATGTAGCTTTTGTTTGTCGTAAACGGATTGCTCCATCACGGTGCTAAACAAAATAAATTCGCTTCTTGCGACGATTAAATCCTTTATTTTTTTGTCTAGTTCTGGCGTATTACCGAAGTAGGCTTTGGCTAATTCAGCTTCTTCAATTGCTTTGGTGTAAAAGTGCGCCTCTGCATGTTTATCGATGGAGTCATTAATATTTTCCATCACAGCCTTTGGTAAGATTTGGTTGTAGAAATAGGCTTGTGACTGGTTTAATAACCATGCCTCTTTCATTTCATTTTCTGCGAGCTTAGCTTCACCATCTAAAATTAAGCGAGCAATCTGCTTATCTCGACTGCCAGCTATGGCAGATACTTTCATGGAATCGATAGACGCGACATTTAATCCAGACATCACTTTAGTCAACGCCTCATCCGCATATGGAAACAGGGCACCGTCACGAACAAGGGTTTCTCGCAAGGTGACAAGCTCCTTACGTAAATCGACTAATGCCATTGGTAAGCCATCCGCTAACGATTGATACGACGTTAACTGAGCCTGTTTTTCTTCATATAAATTCGAGAGGCTTAACTGCTGAGCTTGATATGCTGTTCGATAAGCTACTGTCATATCAATACTCTGAGTAGCTTGAGACAATTCTTCTTTGATTTTCCATGGAGGCTGAGCCAAAAAAGAAGCCGTTTCAGAGGGCGTAATAACGTGAGTTACAGTAGTGACACCTCGGGAAAAAATGGCATCCAATTGATCTTTATTCTGTTGATACAAATAACTTCCTGCTGTTGCCAGCACACTCAACACTAAGCTCGCCTCTAATATTTTAAAGCGACCATACGCCGTTTTATCATTTGGCTTACAGTGTGTAAGCAGCAAGTCCGCGTTACGCAAGCTACTGAAAATTGGTGCGTTAGAATTTGAGCTAATTGATTGCGTATCGATTCGCGCTAACTGTTGAGCAAAAGAAATAGCGGTATAGCCATGCCCTCTTGGTTTGTTGATGACTTCTTTCAGCAATTTCCAAATATGAGCCGGGATCAAAGCCGGACGCTTTCGATCTTTTAACTGCTTATTCCAAGCATCACCAAATATTGATCCTAAAAATAGGTGTCCAGCGAGCAAAGCGAGAGAGTAAACATCATCTTGCGGTTCCGCGATGCCAGTTTCTATATAAAGAGGGGAAGCGTAGCTCAAGCTTGCTTCTGCGTAAGGTTCTGTCTCTCCAATGTAACGAGCAGCGCCGAAATCAATGAGCTTAACGTAATCGCCTTCACTCACTAATACGTTAGATGGTTTAATATCAAGATGGCAGATACCTCTTGTATGCATAAACTCTAGAGCGCCAGCGAGTTGATACACCAACCAAGCGATGTGGTCGTGGCGGAAGCCTTTAGAAGAATGACGCTCCATTTTTTCTGCCAGTGATTCACCTTGGATCCACTCGTACATCAAATATGGGCGTTCGAATTCGTTGCCGATTTTTACAAAGTTAGCCACGCTAGGGTGTTGAGAAAGCTCCAGCCTGCTCGCTTCGTTAATCAACATTTTGCTCGCAAATTCTGGCGAGTCATCATTGATAACTTTGCAACAGATTTGCTTCTCTGGCTGCCCTTTTTTTGCAAGATGGTAAACCGTTGTCTTACCATTTTTAGAAGGAAGCTTGTCTAATACATCAAACTGTGAAAAAAGCACGTACTCAAGCTTCGGCTTATTTTTTTCTGCTAGCCTTTGCTCATTCAGTTTCTTTTTCTCAATAGCTTTAACAACCAACTGATCGATATATCCTTTGGCTGTACTCTGATTATTAGACACTTAGTACTCTTTCATAGAATAAATATTATTAGAGTTGAATAATATTTTCTTGAACGTACTTGTATCAAGGTTGGTATTTAAAACAAACAGTAAGCCTATTATTTTAGTTATTATTACTAACTTATTAGACCTTTTTACTTACGCTTTCACTGCATGAGTTATACGCTTTTTCGTGTTACAAACTTCAACCTAATAATATGAGTATATTTTCATTGCTATTTGATCGATGAGTGCCCACTAACATTGCAGTAATTGGAGAACTCCTTTGTCACCATGAAAGTCGAACATTAACAACGTAGTTGGTTGCTTAAAGTGGTGCTCTCTGACCGCAAAGGCAATTAAAGCGAGAGAAGAACAACTGCCCATCGTGCCCCACAACTCATTGATAAGCTGCGGTTGTTCTGGGTTCGTGAATCGTTCTGCTTTCGCCCCCAGAGCAAAGCCGTAATCTTCCGAATGCATGCGCAGGTTCGTCATATCGGAATACACTTCACCAAATGAATCGAGCTTTTTACTCGCACGTTGAACAAGTCGAAACATGCCTCTTCGGTCTGAAGTGTTTAATTCCGTATCAATGTAGCCAAGCTGCGCTTGAGGCTTAAGTTTCAATGTTTCTACGGTGTTTTTTCGACAAAGAATTAAACCCGCCCCACCCTCGCTCGGAATAACGCCCCATGGATTATTGGTACTCATTACCATCGCATCGTCGATGAGTGTTTGCATCGAACTCACCAAGGAATCGACACTGATACACATCATAGCATCATATTTATCCAATGATTTCATGGCCTGGAGAACGAAACTAGGCCCACTGGCATGAACAGCATTCACCACAGAGAGAAATTCAGCATAGTTACTTTCACCAAGCCATTCTTGCACCTTTACTAGAGAAACAGACACAGGCACCGCTATAAGCAAAGGTATTGGTCTCAATGAACGTGGTAACTGTGCTAATAATGAATCAAGCAAGTGGGTGATTAACTCACACGTTTTTTCAAACTGCTCACTTTCTTTGGTGTATTCGATTTTGGCGTAAGTAAAACGCTCGATACCATCATCCCCTACACATTGGTCGAATCTTCCTAAATCAGCATACGAAACTGCACTAGCAATATCTAAATTCATACCGGTTGGCGTCATCACTTCCATCCCTAGCACGTAACGGCCTGTTGAATTATGCATGCTCGCTTACCTCTTCCAACTTAGTGATGGATGTCGACACCAACAAATGCTCCTTGCCCTGACAAGGAAACACAGCGGTGTAACTGATTGATATAGTTTTCTTTTCCGCATCAACGAATAAGGTGTACATCGCCATATCAGCTTGATAGCTTTGATCTTTGAACGTCGCGATCGCACGGTATTTTTCTTTAGGAATTCGAAATGAAAGCGTGTCATCATGACAAAAACCACTCATCATCAAACGCTCCCCCCCACGAAGAAAGCCTTTGCACTGTTGATCAATAGGCGCGCTTTGGAAGAACCGCTTATCAAAATCGAGTGGCAACATTGGCTTGCGATTCTCAATCCAATCGTCATCGAACGTGCCGGCCAGCTTCTGGCGCGACTCAAAGAACGGAGGCACTGGCCCGAACCCCGCAACGCGTAGTTTTTTCGCGGCGGCACTCCAGTCCTCTCGGGGATAAAAAACCGAGGGTACTTTCTGTTCAAGCAATTCTTTGTTGGAGTCGGCAACCCCACCACCTATTCGGTTACGTAAATCACCGCCTACCGCGCAAGTGTAATCAATGTCTTTTTCAATAAATGGAACTGGATTGCTCAGCGAGATACTGCCAGCATGCTCAACCCATACGCGCTCCCCGTGAATAGCGAGAGTCTTATCGATATGACCATCAATCAGCACACGACACTCTTGGTATGTCACTGGCTTTTTCGCGTAGCTGCGCGCTTTGCCGTAAACAAGTACATCTGTGTTGTCTTTGGTATACGCGAACTCGTGGTCAACTTTCATCGCAGAGAAGCCTTCTTCGCCCAAATATTGGGGATCATCGAAGATTTCACTTTCACCTAATTCGTGCCAAACCACACCATCGAATTGCCAAGTACGTTTAGCGACCACAACCCACACTTCATCGCCGTTTTCGTCACGTTGAAAACGACCTTTAAGTGATAGCTCAGGGTGCGCTTCAATATCCCATAACTGCATTGCTATTCCTTAAGTTGAATCGTTCGCTCGCAGAAGGTGCGGCCTTTAAATTGTTGAAGTTCCAGTCTTGCTGATGTATCGGCATCGCCATATCCCAAGGCACGTAGGCTCTGGATTGAATGCAGATTTGGCGCCATAGCCAGTCGCGGAACAGCACATCAACGTTAGAATCTTGCATCGCAGCTAACGTAGACTCGAAGCTCAATGCGTAACCCAAGCGGCTTGGTAGATTTTGGATATATTTTTCATCTTCCACCCACTCATTGAGCAGATCGACGATCTCTTCCCATTCATATTCGACACCAACATCTTGCGGAGTCAGAGGAAGAAGCTTTCCGTAGACGACATACAAAGCTTGAAGCCAAATTTCACCCTCAGCTTCCTCCAGACTTTCCAAGTGCTCGATGATTTGAGGCACCAGTTTCCAATCGCCACTCAGCGCAAAATCAACAGGTGCTAATGAAGAAGAGATATCAAACGCCTCAAACTCTTTTAACTCAAGCAACTTGGCATAAGTAAGCACTTGCGCTGATGGTAATCCATTTGGTTCGATGCCAAAGCTCTGACGGAACCAAGTGCCTCTGTCACGTTTGGTAATCAAACGTTCAAATAGGTATTGTTCGCTGCCTGCATTGTCATTAAGCCAATCAATCCCCTCTTTTACGTCTTGTAAAGCGAGCAGTGGCAAAGCAACTTGAGAGCTAATGATGCTGGCTTTGTGCCAGCGCTTGATGAGAGAAACACTTAATGTTTGACGTACACGTAAGCATTCAAAGTAAAACGCACTGGATGTCGCATTACCCTCAATAAGCTCCGAAAGCGTGCTATCCATAGATTCAACCGGAGATTGTACGGCAATGACCATTGCGGTTTTAGCGTCAATATCTTCGAGTAAACTCAATCCGCACAAAAGGTTATCCAACTCTGAGCCCAACTCGACCTGTAGCATCAGCCAGCTGTAGATTTCTGGCTCCTGGCCTCTTAACTGATGAATCAACCCCGGTGCTAGCCGATAAAACGACAAGTACACCTGCTTCAGTTCTTCAATTTGGCGTTCAATCAGCTTGAGATACGCCAACTCACGACTTGGATAACCCCTTTTGTGAATTTGAACTCGCTGCCTGATTAAAAAACCGATACTTTCAGAAGCAATGGACAGCTTTTCATTACAGAAATCCAGCCATGTTACTGGCAATTGGGAAAGGTCGTTCACAGCGCGCTCAGCTTTTGCTAACGCGCCTTCGACTTCTTGATTGGTTATGGGTGCCTTTAGGTGCTCGACACCGATTCTTTGTCGCATCTAGTTATCCGTTATTAGCGTGCCATAACGCGATTGCAATTAGTTAACTCGAAGTAATTAGCTCACTCGGCGTGACTTGTTAACACAAAACCATTAGCTAATGCTAGGTAATTAGTTAATTGCGATCGTTCCGCCTTGAATTTTTTGTGCTTTTTCTGCTTGAGAGGTGACGTACTTCGCTTTAGTGGTAATTCGTCCATCGCGCCCGCTATAGCGAGTTTCTGTCTCACCACTTTTGACTACCAACTCTTGTTCTGTCTCGATAACCATCTTCTTCGCTCGCAATACAAACTCGTCAGAGTCATCCAGAATGGAGAAGAAAATGTCCGTCACAAGAGGCAAGCTTAAGTCGTCGTTCAAAAATTCAACTCGACAACTTAATCGATTATCGATAGCCATTTGCAGCTCAGAACGACGAAAGCCACGTCCTAGTCTCGCAGTGAGTGGCTGCTTAAATGGGTTACCATCAAAATCAACTCGCACACTGCCCGTAGACTCATTGATAGCCACTATTCTTCCAAAACGCGAAAAGCAAGCCGTTGATTCGGCTTGCTGCTCTGATATTACTTCTGTTGTAAGAGGTTGTTTTTCCATTGTTAGTTAACCACTACGTTGCCACCTTTCACGACGACTTTGTCACTGCCTTCGATCGTAATAGCCGAGCCTGATAACTTTATTGAACCATCACTGTTCATCACTAAAGAGGAACCACCCGTTTTCAATACAATCTTGTCGCCACTGATAATTTGCGTTGCACCATCAGCTTTATAAGCGGTGTTCCCTTTCACTGATACCGTTAAGTTGCCACCAACCGTCTGGTTATCATCCGCACCAATATCTGAACTCTTAGACGCACCGATAGTAAGGTTACTGTTTTCGCCAATATCTAAGTCATCATTTTTACCGATCTTAGTCGTACGGTTATCACCAATTTCTAAGTCAGAATTGTTTTTCACATACTGGGCTTCGTTCGCGTTGTATGTAACGGTAACGTCTTGCTCGACTGTCTCCGTAAACGTACTGTTTACCTGTGTCGTTTTATGCCCATGAATGGTTTCTTTATGGTCACCATGAACTTCATTCGTTTGGTGACGTGCAACCTTCAAGAATTCATCTTGACCGATATCACGGTAACGGTTGTTGAGCACCTTGGTCGACATGTCTTTTTGAGCGTGAATATAGACTTCTTCTTGGTTCGCTTCGTCTTCAAAACTCAACTCGTTGTAACCTGTTCCTTTGTGCGTTTGCGTGCGGAACGTGGTACGAGTTTTGTTTTCTGGCAAAGAGTACGGTGGGAAATGCAAACCGTTGTAAACTGCGCCCGTAACTAACGGACGATCTGGGTCCCCCTCAAGGAAAGTTACTACGACTTCGTGGCCAATACGCGGCAAATAAACTGCGCCCCATGTTGGCGCCGCCATGGATTGGCTTACACGAATCCAACAGCTTGAATGCTCGTTGTTATCACCGTAGCGATCCCAATGGAACTGTACTTTCACTCGACCAAGCTTGTCGGTGTAAATCTCTTCACCTTCTGGTCCTACAACGACCGCCGTTTGAGGGCCATCCACTACTGGTGCCGCTAGTTTAGGCGCTTTAAACACCACATCGCGTGGAATACACGAGAACTGGTTGTAGTAAGTGGTTGGCATACCACTCGCTTCATCTTCATGCACTTGCGGATCTTGACCTGTGTGCATTACAGACAACATGAGGTAATCGCGGTTAATCTCAGAACGCGGGTGGTCACTGACGTTAAAGCTGTAACCAGATGCTAAGCGCATTACGTCACTCGTTGCTTCCACTTGTTGATTATCGACTATGTGTTCCGACATCCACTCCGTGGTTCTCACCTGACCCATCAGCGGGTCGACGTATCGTCCAGGATAATCAAACTGCTTGAGATCTTGGTCTAGCTCGCCAGCCTGTGTCATCTCTTGTGGAATTTTAGGGTGTTCGTAGTTGTAATCTGTGTACGTAACCTGTCCCGTTCTAACGCGGTTAACTAACTCGAGATCAGAGATATGTTCGCGATCGGCAACACCACCACCATCGGCATGATAAACAATCGGCCCAATGTATGAAGCATTTAGTGGCGAGCTTATCAAAGGTGCAATCGCGTCATTACTGTCGACAATGACCATCGTATGATTTGAATCGCTATGGTCAAAGTAATACCACATACCGTGTTCAGCCATCATACGCTGCACGAAGTGCAAATCAGACTCACGGTATTGCAGAACGTATTCTTTTGGAGGATAAGTACCCGACACTTCAAATCGGTAATCGGTGACTGCCCCATCATCGAGTACTTCTGTGATGATGTCTTGCGCTGACTTTTGCTGGAAAATACGACAATCTTGGCGCTGAGATAAGAACCAAGCTTGAGGAACCAAGACTAATTGATAACGAGAAAAACGACGTCCAGTCCCTAAGTAACGAACTTCATTCACCACGCCGTTGAACACACGCGCAGCCCCAACACCTTGTCCGTAAAGTGTCAATGTTCCTGCTTTACGTATTAACTCATCGAACGAGATATCTGGATCAAGTGAAAGTAATGAGAGATTGATGTGGAAAGGCTTAGATAACTCTTCATGAACATGAAAGCTCTCAACCCGAAATTCATGCCCACATCCAGGCACTTCAAATTTAAATTCTACGTCATTCACCATATCTTTTACCTGATACAAATAATCGAATTAGGGCCAACAATCGTTGGCCCTGAATCTTTACGCGACGAGCAATTAAGCTTCGCGTGGAGCACGCCAGTCGTCGTTACCCGCAGTACCACAGTTTTCGTGAGTTACTTCGATCGCACGGTAAGTGAACTTAAGCACTTCTTCTGTCACGCGGTCAGCTGTTGCTGCGTCTTGACAGTGGTTCATACGAGTTTGGATATCGACAAGTAGCGCATCAATCAATTTGATTGAGTAGTAGTGCTCTTGTTTACCTTGAACTGAAGTACGGTAGAAGCGGATCACACACTCAGGAAGTTTTTCGCCAGATACTAGTGCGTTGAATAGTAGTGGAGATGAGCGATCTTGAACTTTAGTTACAACAAGTGGACGGTGTACACGTTGACCAGTTGGCTGACCACTTTGTGGATCACGTGGAACAGTTAGCACGTGATCAAGTTCTTGTACTAGGAACTCATCAACGTGAGCTTCTTGCCATGTGTTACCTACTGAATCTGCAGAGTAAGTATCTTTAGTAATATGGCCTTGAGTCTCACCTTGGATAGACATATATGCTGGAGTTGGCATCGCTATTTCCTTTTCTAAAATCTGTTTTGTTTAAATCACCAAATCGCTTATCACCGCGACTACTTGGTATAATCAAAGTCCGTGCCAACTTTAAAAATACAATAAAAACAACAACTTAAACAAATTAAGACATTATTCACTAATATCTTGAGTACAATTTATTGGATAAAAAACCAAAAAGTTGGATTAAGATAATAATAAATTGTTCTAACTTTAAAAAGTGAAAATAACCATATAAAACCGTGTAAATAAAGTCATTAAAACTAACAAATCCGACACTTTTACTATCAATTAATTTAGAATAACAACGCCATTAAAATAACCACAAACATTAATGTCACAATAATCATTAAAAATAACCAACAAACGATAGTCAAAATATCTTGATAAAAAAAGAACGCAATCACTTTTAGTATAATAGCCGCTACCTCTTTTCCTCTAAAGAATAAAATGGTTATGATAAATATAAACCTTTCTTCATTAATTCAGCGTCTACACCCGATTGCAAAAGTAGCATTAGAAGACGCCGCTGCACTTGCAGTCTCTGAAAAAGTAAACGAAGTTCAAATTGAGCATTATTTACTGAGTCTATTAGAAAGGCCAAATAGTGATTTTGACGTCTTATTAAGTCATTTTGATTGTTCTGAGAACTTATTAAGACAATCGGTTCGATCCACACTCGACACCAACGCCAAAGGAAATGGCAGCAAACCTGTTTTTTCTGCTTTATTAATCGAATGGTTGCAAGAAAGTTGGCTGGTTTCTTCTTTAGATCTATCCGAAACACAAATCCGCTCTGGTGCCCTGCTCCTTACTCTTGTTAGCAACCCTCTCCGTTACGGCCAACATGGTTACGCCTCTATCCTTGAAGCGGTAAACCCTGACAGCCTTAAGCGTAACTTTGCAGAGCTAACAAGCCACTCTATTGAGGCGCAAGTTGCTACTTCAGAAAAAACACAAGCTCGTGAAGATGGTTCAGCACTGAGCAAGTTCACAACCGACTTCACTGGTAAAGCACGCAAAGGCGAAATCGACCCTGTTTTCTGCCGCGACCAAGAAATCCGCCAAATCGTGGACATCCTTGCTCGTCGCCGTAAAAACAACCCTATTGCTGTTGGTGAACCGGGCGTTGGTAAAACCGCAGTAGTAGAAGGCTTGGCACTTAAGATTGTACAAGGTGACGTACCAGACAACCTCAAAGGTGTTGAGCTTTACGGCCTGGACATGGGTCTTCTGCAAGCTGGTGCAAGCGTAAAAGGCGAATTCGAAAAACGCCTAAACGCAGTATTGGATGAAGTGAAAAACTCGCCAACCCCTATCATTCTTTTCATCGATGAAGCACACACCCTTGTTGGCGGTGGTAACCAAGCGGGCGGCAGCGACGCGGCAAACTTGCTAAAACCAGCCCTAGCGCGTGGTGAAGTGAAAACCATCGCTGCGACAACATGGTCGGAATACAAGAAGTACTTCGAGAAAGATCCTGCTCTTGCGCGTCGTTTCCAATTGGTGAAACTCGACGAACCGTCTCCTGAGCAAGCAGCATTGATCATTCGTGGTCTGCGCCCAGCATACGAGAAGTCACATAACGTTTACGTGCGTGACGATGCTATCACTGCTGCGGCAGCACTTTCTGCTCGTTACATCTCTGGCCGTCAACTGCCAGACAAAGCGATCGATGTACTAGATACGGCGTGTGCACGAGTGAACATCAGCCTTAATGCCATTCCTGCTTCTGTTGAGACTCTGCAGCAAGAACTTGCAGCTCAACAGCGCGAGCTTGAAGCACTTGAGCGTGATGCTCTGCAGCAAACTGGCGACAAGCACAGCCTTGCTAACATTCCAGACCTAAAACTGGCAATGGAAACAACGAAAGAAGAGCTAGCAGAACAAGAAGCGCAATGGCACAAAGAAAAAGAGCAGATCCAAGAGATGATTGCTCTACGCTCTCGCTTACATGAACTGGTCTTTGGCGAAACAAACGAAGAAGAGCTTGTTGCAGACGAAGATTCAGAACAAGAGCAAGACGTTTCTCCATATGCAGAAATGGATGAAGAAGCCGTTCGCATTGCAATTTCGGGCTGCCAAGAACAGCTAGATGTAATCCGCAATGGCAACCCACTGGTTCACTTTGAAGTGGGCCCAGATGAAGTCAGCCATGTGATCTCGGACTGGACTGGTATTCCAATGGGTAAGATGCTTCAAGACGAAGCAGAAACCACGCTAAAACTGAAAGAAAGCCTAACACAAAGCATCAAAGGCCAAGAATACGCTATCGATGCACTGTCTGAAGGCATTCAAACCGCAAAAGCAGGCTTAGGCAACCCAGACGCACCAACAGGCGTATTCCTGCTGGTTGGCCCAAGTGGCGTGGGTAAAACCGAAACTGCTCGTGCAATTGCTGATCAAATGTTTGGTGGTGAGCGCTTTATGACGACCATTAACATGTCTGAGTTCCAAGAGAAGCACACGGTATCTCGCCTAATTGGTTCACCTCCGGGTTACGTAGGTTACGGCGAAGGCGGCATGCTGACAGAAGCGGTTCGTCAACGTCCATATTCTGTTGTTCTTCTTGATGAAGTGGAAAAAGCCGACCCTGAAGTGTTGAACCTGTTCTACCAAGTGTTCGACAAAGGCACGCTGAACGACGGCGAAGGCCGAACCATCGACTTCAAGAACACGCTGATCATCATGACCAGTAACCTTGCAACACACGAGATTGAATCTTTGGTTCATCAATCAAAAGACATCGATGCAAACATCATCGCAGAAGCTATTCGCCCTACATTGAACCAACATTTCAAACCAGCGCTGTTGGCACGTATGTCAGTACTACCATTTGTTCCGCTGTCTGATGAAGCAATGACAGAAATTATTCACCACAAGCTGAACAAAGTTTCTCAGCGTCTACAGAGCCATCACAAGTTGTCGCTAAGCTACGAAGACAGCTTGGTTGAGTTCGTACTAGGTAACTGTCGCCTTGCTGAAACGGGCGCGCGTAACATCGACGCGGTCATCAACCGTCAGTTGCTGCCGCAACTATCGACTCAGCTATTAGTGCATGACAAGGATGATTCACATACGCAAATCGAAGTGTCTGTCGATGAGCAAGGAACACTAACCTATGCGTTCAGCTAACCATAGCGAACTTAGTAACGCCCTACTTGCGATCAGTCAGTCTTTGGCTGATCGCAGCCAGCTTACCCAAACCTTGGATGCTGTGTTGACCGCTGCGAGACAAATGACCCTCGCAAAGCACGGCATCATTTATGTTTTGGACCAGACTGGCCAGGCGTTGATTCCAAGTACCGCTCACCATAACGATAAAACGATTGTTTCCCACCCTTGGGAGGCATTGCAGATTGATTCCGCTAGTGAGAACGATCCATTTAACTTTGCCATTCGTAATGGTGAAGTGGTGTTGATTAACGAGTTGTATAAGTACAACGGCTATGACTGCGAAAGCATCTATCAAACAGAACAGACGCTAGGGCTAAAAAGCGAGAACTTACTGGCTTGGCCTTTGATTGATAGCGAAAGTAAGACCATTGGACTCTTGGTCTTGCTCGATTTAAGTGTTATCGACAATGAAGCTGCATTGACTGAGTTTTGTCGTATGGCCGCGAGTAATATTCGCCAAGCCGTTTGGTTAGAGCAATACGGGCAAGTAATAAAAAATCTCAATGCCGACAATCAAGCCCTAGTGCGCGAGAACACTCAGCTCAAAAAACGTACCCAGAAAGCCTATCAAGGTCCTATTGCAGAGAGCGAAGAAATGCTCAATGTCTTGAATCGTCTTGATAAGGTGCTATCTCTTCCTGTCGACGTTCTGTTGCGTGGTGAAACGGGCGCTGGTAAAGAAGTGATCGCGAAATACATTCACGAAAACTCTAATCGTTCAGAACAACCTTTGATCGTACAGAACTGTGCCGCAATCCCAGAGCAGTTATTAGAGTCAGAACTCTTTGGCCATAAGAAAGGCTCATTCACTGGCGCGGACAAAGACAAAGTCGGTTTGTTTGAAGCAGCCAACGGCGGCACGCTATTCCTGGATGAGATTGGCGATATGCCAATGCTACTGCAAGCAAAATTGCTGCGTGTGCTACAGGAACGTAAAGTTCGCCCAATCGGCACTAGCAAAGAGATTGAAGTGGACGTTCGCGTTATCGCCGCAACCCACTGTAATCTTATGCAGCAAATCAAAGATGGCGGATTCCGTGCCGACTTGTTCTATCGCTTAAATGTCTTCCCTATTACATTGCCGCCCCTGAGAGCCCGTAAGTCGGACATTATTCCCCTTGCTGAACATTTCGTGCAACACACAACCAACACGCTAGGTTTGCCGCAAGCGCCAGGGTTAAGTGCCAACGTACGTAAACAGCTCCTTGCCTACCAATACCCAGGGAACGTGCGTGAGCTTAAGAACATCATTGAGCGCTCGGTGCTACTGTCCGATTTTGAAACCATTACTCACATTGAGTTTGGCGAACAAATCCCAGAAGATGTACCAAGCATCGACATGAAAGCAGCTTCACCTACCCCAGAGCAACCTGCTTACGAGCAGCAAGCACAAGTGGATTTAGAAGACGTTTCAAAGAGCCTTAAGGACGTTGTCAGCCAATACGAGCGTACAGTAATCATCGATTGCTTAAATGCCTGCAATTGGCACACCAAGAAGGCCGCTGAGCAATTGGCGCTGCCAATGAGCACACTCAACCACAAGATGAAGAAATACGACATTTCTGCAGCGGGTTGATGGGGCTTAAAAAGAAAATTCTAAATTCAGTATGAAGTCATAAGAAAAGAAAAACCGCCCGAAGGCGGTTTTTTATTTATTTAAAATCCAATCATTTATCAATTCAATTTGGTCATCACTTAACCTATTCGGCCTAGCTTCACCCTTGTCCAGCCATTCTAAAATAGGTCGAAACTCATTGTGCGTTTTTCCTAGACGGCTTACTATTTCTTGTCTCGAAAATAAGTCTGTTTTATCCTCTATTTTCAGAATTTCTTCGGCCCCTTTGATTAGCTCATCCTTACATTTATACCAAGTTACTGGAATGTCCTCACGGTCAACGGCATGTATATTAAGCTTTAATTTTTCTGATTGCGCATGTAAACCTGATCCAATAGGCCCAATAAGTTCAAGTTGAAGGTCAATATATTCGTGAAAATTATCAACTAGCTTCTCAACTCTCTTAAATGGTTTAAGCCCAGCTACTTTTGAACCTAATACATTGACATATTCGGGCTTGAAAATCTGTGCATAGATATCCGTCTTCTGGTGCAATCCAACTAAGTTGGTGATAGCGTGACTTTTAAGTTCATTCGAACTCATTCTTGAATAAGATTGACGTAAGCTCTCTAGCTGAGTGGAGAGCTCAGTTTTTAATGGTGCTCCATGCTTTTGTGAGGTCATTACGTCAAACTGCCATTCATTATCTTTTTCAACAATGGTGCCTATTCGATATAACTCCTCTTTACCCAAAGTGAAGTGAGTTCCACCTGACACACCAGGTAGAAAATCAATATTGTTTGTAAGCTCAACCGCTCGCAATTTGGCCTCAACACCTATCACTTTACCAGGCGCGAATCCTAGGTTACTGAAATGTGTATCAGGACAGTGTTTAGTCTTAACAACCGCTAGGCAATTGACCCACTTACTCCAATCAAAATCCTCAACCTCCTCCTTGTAGTACCGCGCGAAATCAGAGTATTTACCTTCAAGACCTTGCTGCATTATATGGAGTTCAACGGTCGGATCATCAAACACTTTCGGGAAACTACCTTGATCTGCATCTGGTTTAGGCGCTGACAGGAAACTTCCTGAAACTAACAAATGATCAGCATGTTTAATGTCTTTATTTTTACCAAATTGATAAAGCCGAGAGGGGCTTAATGAAAGATCGAATGTAGAAATCCCCCATGTCCCCCAAAAGTCATAATTAATAGGTTCAAATGAATCATTAACCCCTTTGATGCCCGCCAGGTACTCATACTCTAGAGGTAACTCACCGGTGCGTAATTCTCTATTTTCCTCTTCAAACAAGCTTTTCAAATATATGTTTTTCAGCGAATCGGACGGAATCCACGGCCTTGTTCCTTTAATTTTGTTGACTCCAAAAACAAAAGACGGTTCGATAATCACGCCCCAAGTTTCATCATCAGATTGCTGGTTAAACAGCGCTTGTTCTTTAGAAGTCAAATTTAAATTATCGACTATCGGCTTAATATCTCGCAGGTACTCTGAGCTTTTATTGACAATTTTGGCCCCTTTCTTCACCGCATCTGTCATAGTTGAGTAATTCGACCAATTCCAGCGAGCTTGAACCTCAATTCCCACTCGATGTAAAAAGCGGCGCTTTTCTGGCTTTAATGACTCGACCGCTTCTTTAGCTAAGACAACGATAATCCTAACCTCATCAAATGGTGACAAAGATCCATGTTCTTCTAGGAACTCATCCATTGCTACCCATTCTTTTGGTGCTCCGTCACGAGCCGTTTTAACGGATATTGACTGTTTAGCTCCTTTGTACAGCGCTTCCAGATCGTCAGTTTCAAACGGAACTTCAAACATTTTGACAAGCGCTTGAGTATTAGCGGATGCCATGTAGTGAATTGGGCTGTATTCCATAAATGGTCTTGGGCTTTCACTATCCTCAGCGTCAGAGTACCAATCGCTCAACTGTCTGCCCGCAATACTTGCCCCTAGTTGTGCGTAAGCAGAATAAGTGCTGGCTTTTAGGAGTGATAACTCAGCTTGTGCATAGTCCGAATCCATATAGAACTCGTCTAAGTGAACCATACCAAACCCATTCTCATTTAGTTGCCACTGATCGTTGAGCAAAAACTGTTCAATGTAGCCAGCAATATGTTCATCCGAGACGTTGACATACTCGCCTGACATCTCTTGATAGTTTCGTTCAAGCAATAATCGACTCAAGCCATTCAATGCATGCGCACGTTTGTAATAACTTGACTTCATCTCGTCAGAGAGACTTTCTGAACCAAATGACAGTATTTGTTCTTGAGAGACAATATTTTGGTATTGTATTTTTTCAAGATTATTTCGTAACTTTAAAGTATCTGCTTCTTCAGTAATCAAATCATAAAGATTTGAGAACAGCGAAGAACCTGCCTTGCCTACCGTATAAATAAAGTTAGCAGTAGCTCCCAAAGGCGTTACTGAAGCCACATCAAGGGCAGTATCAAGGGCAAGTTCTATTGCATCTAAAGTGGCCGCGTCAAGCTGCATCTCATTAGCAATCATCATTTGACGGGACTTTTCGACCACGGTTAGTCCACCGCGAGAAACTGGGTAATCTAAGATTGCTTCAAAATGAAGCAGTAAGTCGACGCGACGATTGCGCCGGCGTTGATCTTCAGAATCATTGGGGACAAGCGGATCTCGCTCACCTAGACCAATGGCACGTATGCACGTTTTCCAAACGGCCTGGTTAGACGTGATCCCTTCTAATATACATTCTCGTATGTAACTCGCTCGCTTTTCTGACAAAGTCTGGTTGTATTCGATCGACCCGCGTGAACAAGTGTGACCTTTTATCGTAATTGGAATCGGGCGGTGTATTTGCGATAGTATCCCCCCCAATTCAATTAAGTTGGCTCTAGCTTTAGGGTTATTCGAGTCGCTACGGTCAAAAGCAAACGTTGTGCTTCTTAATTCGAATATGTGTCGCCCTTTTTTAACCTCGGTATTTAATGAAAGCTCATCGTTGTCTCCAAGCTTGGGCAGTAGATTTTTGAGTTGTTCAAGTGCCTTAGTCTCTGCGTCCAAAAGTGCCTTATCACCAATACTGGCCAAAGATTTCATTCCAGGCTGCTGTACAGTCGCAAGGTACTCAAGCACAACAGAATCAAGCCTTTTGCTTGCCTTATCGTCTTTGTTGTAAGCCTCTACTAAGTTCCCACCTTTAATGATGACATCAGCCAAAGTGTAACCTTTACCGATCTTTTCCGCTATTTGAGTATTTTGTAATAACTGACGCCACTGCGAAGGCACTTCAATCAAATTGATCTTATCTTTCAACTTATCAAATAAGATATTGCCTTTGTCACCGAACAACTTAATCATATCGATTTGACTCTGGCCAAATGCGGCCGTGTTCGCTGAAAGGTCATTAGCTTTACTTATAACGGACAAACAAGCCTCTGTCGCACCCGCAATATTTCTCATTTCGCTATCAGCACTGCCACCAACAGAAGCCGCAGCAACCTTGGCTACGGTTTGCCAACTTAACTTGTGTTGCATCGTTTGGGCTGCACTTTCAATGTACGCTTTATTGCTTTGTACACTGTGCCATATCTGGGGAGCAATTGCGTTTTTTGACTCACTGGCGAGTTTTTCAGGCAAATCAGTTGGGCTTTGTTTCAGTTTTTCCAGTAAATTGGGATAAAGGTGAGGGGCTTGATTGAACAGTGCTTCCTCTACCGAGATGGGATCACCGTTCACCAAAGCACTGCGCCCAAGCGGGGTTGAGATCGGTAAGTGCAATACCCGTTCGCAAAAACTGTATTGCTGGATTTTAGTATCTTGCCAAAAGTCTCGCGCACTACTCTCTCTAACGGTGGAGAGATCAATATCAAAACGGCAATGCTGGTTCGCCTCCTCGAGCTTAAACACCGAATCGGAAATTACCCAAAACGTAGCGCTATAAATGTTCTTTTCTTGACCGTCAATATCTTTGAATTTCACTTCTTTAACAGTGCTCACCGCAGTTAAATTACTGCCTTCTGCATCCCCTTTAATTCGCAACTGTGAAGGAAAATTCGACAGCGTAACCGTCGCGCCAACAAAGTTGGCATCAGAAAAATGCACCACAATCGTAAATGTCTGCGGTAAAACAATGGCATTTAGCGTATTCAGTTGCTCTGTCTCGATCGAATCCTCAAGCTTACCGATAGCAGCAGCATAGTGTTTATCACTGACTTCCTTACTTGGTAATAGAGCTGTAATGGGAAAATCTCTTTGATTAGCCTTTGTGAAATAGTTTTCGTCAGGCTCAGTTTCTGCTCCTGAGATAAGTGAATTATACAAATTCGCCAGCCATTTACCGTCTTTCCCCTCTTCACTCATAAGATGAATTGGCGCTAAATAAGGCGGAAAAAATAGTAAGCGAGAGTGACCAGAGGCAAACGTTGTTGCGGATGCAGGATTGCCTTGCAGTGGCAAATCTTGCCCCAAATCTAATGGTCCAGGTGCGTTAAAATAGGTAATTTTCCCGAGTGCATCACTGTACAGTAACGCCGCTTTCGGTGGTGTTTGAGTTTGGTGCCCTTCACCATCATAGCTGACAGCCCTAGTTTCACGGTCGTCTTTATGCGCGAAACACACATTACGTAATGGAAAATATCGACTATTTGGTACTGGTCCCTTGTCATCAAAAAGTTGACCCAGGAGGTAAACACCACTGACTTTAAGGTTTAATTTCGCCATGAAGTTTACTCCTTATTTAGCTTTATTTGAGTGACAGTGTGCCGTCACAAAATGATCGCCTTGTCTTTCAATTTGGCATGTGCGCTCACAACGTCGGATTTCAAGTGATGTCCATTTTCCATAATCTATTTCTTTACATTTTTCTTGCTGTGCTTCCTGATAACGGGCGAAAGCTTGTTTGTATTGAGCGTGGTCTGGTAAGGCAGGGAATTCCTGACGTAAATCATAATCAGAAAAGTCAGGCTGCAAACTCGCTGGAACATAAAGGGAGAAGCCATTAACACTATCGCCGTCTTCAGGCAGTTTATACTGGTAAGCGAGTTCATCAATCGGTGAGCTCTCATCTGCCTGACGCGCTCTATACAATCTCGGGGTAGGCGCATCATCGCCACTTAATACGCCGAGTTGCAACGTGTAGCGACTGTCTTTGTTAGCTAAAGGTATGGCTTTGTCGGTTGCTCGAGTATTAAATGAACGATAACCATCCTTGGTGTTGCAAGTAAACGCACCACCATCCTCCCGCCAGTAGATATAATCTGCAACGGCATTGTACTTTCTCCGCTCTTCGGCTAAATAACATTCCTTAGGGTAATAACGCTCCTCCTTGTAATGTTGCCAGTCGCCAACTTGATAGGCAAGATTGGTTTCCTCATCGGCCCTACCTAATACAATTTTGTTATGGGAAGTTCTTGCTGTTACTAGTAGCTGTGTTCCTTGATTCAAAAGTTGCACTCTTATAGGTTCATCATAAGCATGCTCGTTACCATCCAGCCATTTCTTTCTCAGTTCAGGAGAATCTGGATTAGGTAAAGCCAACGGCAGATCACTCATAACCATGCTGTTGGTATCAAATTCATACGCCTTACCGAGTTTCGACATGTAAGCTTTACTGCTGTCAGGCAACCAGCCACCAAAGTTACAATCACCCCCGAAGCGTTCGATTTGGCGGGTTTTAAGGTCTGCAACGGCACAACCTTTTAACGATGCGAATAACCCCATGTTAAAAAATAAGAAGCGACCATTTGGTGAGCGCTGCGGGCGCAAGTTTTTGGTAAACCCAACTAGGCTGCCAACTTCTTCTGGAGTCAACAAGGTTTGCAGGTTGCTGCCGTCTAAATTCATGGTGTATAAACCAGCTTGTTTGCGGTTTTCAGCACGATAAATCTGCGTGATGATTTGCGGCGTGTCTCCGGGATTGTCCCACTGAGCCAACGGCGCGGTGCGTGGGTCTGCGACTTCCAATATCCAATCAGCTCGCTCTGACGTCCTATCAACAAAGAGCCCCATCGAGGAAACAACCGTGTTTAACGCCTTGTTATATTTTTCTTGCTCCGCTTGTGCAGCAGCTCTTTCATCTAACCATTGCTGAACTTGTGGGCTAAAGGCGCTGCCTACCCCGACGCCCGCAATAGCAAATGCGGACAAGCCAAATAAGACTTTTTTATTCATCACTTACATTCCTAATTCTTGTTTCCACAGCGACATATATTGGCTGAGATTATCTTCTGCATTCAGCTCTTGTTCGCTGCGTTCTGGCTCGGGCTCTACCCTTTCCGCCATTTGAGTCGGAGTCGACCAATTCTGTATTTGCTCAAGAGTTAAGTCTTGAAAAACCAGTTCCGAGTGATGGGTATAACCTGGAGAGGTGATCTGTAAAGTGAATTTTCCTTTTGGGGGAAAACCACCTAGCTGCGCCGTCGCAAAATGTGGGTTTTCTTGGTCATATTGAAGCGCTTCACTCAGTACCCAATCACTTTCACTATCAGATATCACCGCATAATGAATAACTGGGGTATTAAAATCGATTAGCCCGGTTTCAACTGACAATTGAAAACCACTGTTTTTTCCATCTACATAAGCAATCACGGTGTTGCTCTGATCATAGCTGCGAACTATGGCTTGTTGGTCGCTCAGCCATGGCATGTCGTCTTCGGTAACTTTGTGGATGGCGGCGCTATCTACATCGGAGGTGAATTCTTGTGCACTGAATGACTGCTCGTCACTGTAACTGCTTAATTCATCTAATGGTGTGCTGGATTTCTCTAGCAAAGCAGCATCCGATTCTAATGCTTCAATTTGAGCAAAGCGCTTTTGCTTTGGTGAGAAAATGATCTTGAGTCCATTTTCCCCCTGTTGGATCTCACCCGATATTTTGTAAGGTGCCCAGAAGTGCGCCATAGCAAAACCGCTTGCGCTTCTTTGTATTACCTGTGGTGTGTCTTTTTTCTTTTCTTCTTGATCTAGGGTACGGTAATACTCGACGTCAACATCTTGGTAGTAACCTTTCTCGTTTATGGCCATCTCGCGCCAAAGCTTTCCTTTCCAAAAGACATAAAGAAAACCACCACGCAGATCAGAAGCTTTTGCTTTGTCGTTGCTACCATCTAAGTAAGCCAATGGTCTCACAGGCACTAACACGTTATCCCACTCATCCATCTGAGTTTCTTTATCAACGGGTTGCAGGTCTTCGGCGAGTTTAAGCAAAATTGGCTGAGGCTGGTCAGTGCAAGGGATTTTGATATAGAGCGTTTTTCCCTCAGCTTCGAGATCTTTAAATGTCGCGAGGCTGCGGTGTTTGTTTTCGGTATCAGCCTTGCCTACAGTAACTTTTTCTTTTTGAGCGTCCGTTTTTCCCAACATCAAACATGCCGCGTTGCTAGACCACTGCCCTGCAAACTCGACAACGATTTTTTGATCTGGGCTTGGCTCAGAGGGGACATGCGTGTAACTGCGAACTAGAGCAACATCGTCAGTAACCTGCTTGTAACCCGCTTTAAAAACTTTGCTTTCATTCGAAGCAGGTACAGAGTCAACGAGTGATTTAAGTCTAGGGAAGCTTTGCAGCTGAGAGTCCGTCAATGGCGACCGACGTGCAACGGTAGATAATGACACCCAATTGCCTTTTCCCAATTCGATTCTTATAGCAGCTAGTAATGCGCTGGTCGTTTTTTTGGCAGAGATGGAAATCTTTTGCGCCAATTCTTTAGGGAGGTTTCTAAGGATGTCATCTGAATTTCGCAAACGCGAAAGCTGCCCTATACACTCGTCCGGTGTAAGAACATAAGATAGCTCGTTGGAGGATAGCTTCGAGCTAGGTATAAATTTGCAAACTAAATGCATTTGAATTCTCCACAACCAACATCGTAAATATGGCTGCGGTGACAATTAAGCTGATAAGGCTTACAAGTACGATTTGGTGCGCTAATGCTACTAATTTAATTTATAACATTCAATCACATAGAAAAATCGACAAATAAGCTGAAAGCCAACCAAAAGACACATTAGCTAGCAAGTAAGTCACTTTAACTACAGATAAAGACAAAACAACTAGACATTGAAATCAAAAAGAAGGATTAAAATAAAAGGAATTTTTTTATTTTTGGGCAGAAGTTAACAGTTTCATTATTACGCAGGAGAAATATCGACTATTGGGTACTGGTCCCTTGGCATCAAAAAGTTGACCCAGGAGGTAAACACCACTGACTTTAAGGTTTGATTTCGCCATGAAGTTTCCTCCTTATTTAGCTTTATTTGAGTGACAGTGTGCCGTCACAAAATGATCGCCTTGTTTTTCAATTTGGCATGTGCGCTTACAACGTCGGATTTCAAGTGATGTCCATTTTCCATAATCTATTTCTTTACATTTTTCTTGCTGTGCTTCCTGATAACGGGCGAAAGCTTGTTTGTATTGAGCGTGGTCTGGTAAGGCTGGGAATTCCTGACGTAAATCATAATCAGAAAAGTCAGGCTGCAAACTCGCTGGAACAAAAAGGGAAAAGCCATTAACACTATCGCCTTCCACAGGCGGTTTATACTGGTAAGCGAGTACATCAATCGGCGAGCTCTCATCTGCCTGACGCGCTCTATACAGTCTCGGGGTAGGCGCATCCTTGCCACTTAATACGCCGAGTTGCAACGTGTAGCGGCTGTCTTTACTAGCCAAAGGTAAAGCTTTGTCGGTTGCTCGAGTATTAAATGAACGATAACCATCCTTGGTGTTGCAAGTAAACGCACCACCATCCTCCCACCAGTAGATATACTCAGCAAAGGCATTGTACTTTCTCCGCTCTTCGGCTAGATAACATTCCTTAGGGTAATAACGCTCCTCCTTGTAATGTTGCCAATCGCCAACTTGATAGATGAGATTGGTTTCCTCATCGACCCGACCTAATACAATTTTGTTATGAGAAGTTCTTGCTGTTACTAGTAGCTGTTTTCCTTGATTCAGAAGTTGTACTCTTATAGGCTCATCATAAGCATGCTCATTACCATCCAGCCATTTCTTTCTCAGTTCAGGAGAATCCGGGTTGGGTAAAGCCAACGGCAGCTCACTCATAACCATGCTGTTGGTATCAAATTCATACGCTTTGCCAAGTTTCGACATGTAGGCTTTACTGCTGTCAGGCAGCCAGCCACCAAAGTTACAACCGCCGCCAAAGCGTTCGATTTGGCGGGTTTTAAGGTCTGCAACGGCACAACCTTTTAACGATGCGAATAACCCCATGTTAAAAAACAAGAAGCGGCCATTTGGTGAGCGCTGCGGGCGCAAGTTTTTGGTAAACCCAGCTAGGCTGCCAACTTCTTCTGGGGTCAACAAGGTTTGCAGGTTGCTGCCGTCTAAATTCATGGTGTATAAACCAGCTTGTTTGCGGTTTTCTGCACGATAAATCTGAGTAATGATTTGCGGCTTTTCTCCGGGGTTGTCCCACTGAGCCAACGGCGCGGTGCGTGGATCTGCAACTTCCAATATCCAATCTGTTTTCTCTGATGTCCAACCATCGAAGAGCCCCATATAAGAAACTACTGTATTTAGCGCTTTGTTATATTTTTCTTGCTCCGCTTGTGCAATCGCTCTTTCATCTAACCATTGCCTAACTTGTGGGCTATAAGCACTGCCTATCCCAACGCCAGCTATGGCTAATGCGGTCAAGCCAAATATGACTTTTTTATTCATCACTTACATTCCTAATTCTTGTTTCCACAGCGACATATATTGGCTGAGATTCTCTTCTGCATTCAGCTCTTGTTCGCTACGTTCTGGCTCGGGCTCTACCCTTTCCGCCATTTGAGTCGGAGTCGACCAATTCTGTATTTGCTCAAGAGTTAAGTCTTGAAAAACCAGTTCCGAGTGATGGGTATAACCTGGAGAGGTTATCTGTAAAGTGAATTTTCCTTTTTGGGGAAAACCACCGAGCTGCGCCGACGCAAAATGTGGGTTTTCTTGGTCATATTGAAGCGATTCACTCAGTACCCAATCACTTTCACTACCAGATATCACCGCATAATGAACGACAGGGGTATTAAAATCGATCAGCCCAGTTTCAACTGACAATTGAAAACCACTGTTTTTTCCATCCACATAAGCAATGACCGTATTACTCTGGTCGTAACTGCGTACTATGGCTTGTTGGTCACTCAGCCATGGCATGTCGTCTTCGGTAACTTTGTGGATGGTTGCGCTGTCTATATCGGAAGTATATTCTTTTGCACTGAATGACTGTGCGTCACTGTAACTGCTTAATTCATCTAATGGCGTGCTGGATTTATCTAGCAAAGCAGCATCCGATTCTAATGCTTCAATTTGAGCAAAGCGCTTTTGCTTTGGTGAGAGGATGACCTTGATCGGCTCAGGCTAGTCGTAAATTGAGTTTTTGATGTAATTGAACATTAATACCGTAACAATAGCTAAATCATTGAATCAATTGGGCCTAGAGTACTTTCCTTCTTTGTTTTTCTTCCATTCGACTATGGCTCTCATCAATCCAAAAGATCAGAGAGCAAAGGTTGATTAGGGCTGTATTACACTGGTCCCATATAACTGTTTTGTTTCGAGGTTTAAGCATTAATCTACGACGACCCTTGGAATTCGTTCAGATCGCAGCTTATTGATTTAATTCCATCGATTTAAGCAACAAAACTCCAATAAGCAACCAGTATAGTTGAAAGGGTGTTTATAAATCACACATCCAATCGAAGTAAAAACAGGATGTTTATTTACCCGTCCCTACTACTAAAAAGCGTAAAAACTGAGGAGCCTTCCCATTCAAACTTACAAACTCAAATCGTTTATAGCATTGTAAACTCAGTGACTTCTCCATCTTTGTAGATGAACTGAGTTTTTACACCGTTTTCAGTCCAAAGTAGTTCTTCACCATTAAGCTCACCTTGGGTAAAGTGGCTGGTTGACTGCGGTTTACCATTCTTGTACCAAGTTTGTTGCTTGCCTTGTTTCAAACCAGCTTGATACTCAGCAGTGCGCATTAATTGCCCATTTTTATACCAAATTGACTCTTTGCCCTGCTTAAGACCGTCTTTGTATGTCACGTCACTTTTCAGTTGACCATTCGGATACCAATAACGTTCCCGACCTTCAAGCTTCCCACTAACATATTTGGCTTGGACAGCAATGTTGCCATTTTCAAACCAGTGTTCATGTTTACCGTTATATTCACCGACAGTAAACGTAGTTCGCTGTTTCAGCTTGCCATTGCTGTAATACCAAGTTTGCGTACCTTGCTGTCGGTTATTTACGAACTCACCGCTGAATATCAGCGTACCATTACCGTCCCAACCCTGTGTTAACCCATGACGCTCACCTTGATTCATATTGATGAACCATTGCTTACGGCCATATGTGTCCCAGTATTTGGTTAATCCGTGTTTTTTACCATTGAGATACTGACCTTCCCATGCCATCTGATTAATCAGGTGTGTGTACCAGATAGCAGCGCGCCCATTCAACACACCATGCTCATAAGTATTCAACATTTTAGGGCGACCAGAATAAGTCCAAAACTTCTCTTCACCGTGCTTTTTACCGTCAACATAGGTGATTTCACTAAGCTTATTCAAAGATTGCTCAGGCTCATCTTTATCCATAAAGTACTGTAAGTCAGTGCCCGTGAAAGGTGTTGTATGACCTCGCTCATAAGCAAGCATTTCTTTTTCACCTTTAAATTCAAGAATAGCTGCATTAGCAACCAGCGGAATTAAACACAAGGCCAGCAATCCATGTTTAATAAAATGGCGTGCTTCATCGTACATACTTGTCTCTTCCAACATATAAACGCTTTTAATACTCTGTATTAGATCCATTATGATTACAGACTCCATGATTTTTCTGAATGCAACGTTCCGTCATCCAACCATTTTGTCTGCTTGCCAACGAGCTGACCTTTAACATAGTGAGCTTGCTCTTTCAGTTGACCATTGCTGTACCATTGCTTTGCTTCACCATTCAATACACTCCGATTACCCCACCTATTCTTTTCAATAACGTAACTTAGTTCACTCTTTAGTTGGCCATCCTTGTACCACGCCTTATGTGTACCAATTTCGCCATCACGAACGATAATACCTTGTGTTTTAATCTGCCCGTTACCGTACCAAGATGTTTTTGAATACCTCTCCGGATTCTTAGTCGCTTTTATCTCATGTTTTTGATTACCATTTTTATACCATTCAGCCATACCAATATAAGCTGATTTATAAGGTCCCTTTTTATTTATATCAAGGCGGTCTATCGTTTCAATACTGCCTGAGTCATACCAGGTATATTGCAAATCATCAAAGTGACCACCAAAGGTATACTTCTCACTAGAAAGTAAGTTCGTGTTTCGATGATATCGAAGCCACTTGCCAGTCAGCGTCGGTCTCATACTCAGTAATATACCCTGAGGATTATAACTTTGGATAAAACCATAGTTCTGCCCATCACGGGTACTGTATATCGAACGAATCTTACCTTTGTAATGTTCCCACTTAATCCCTTCGTATTTGCCGTCTTCTCTAAAATAAAAAGACCTCTCATTGTATCGCGCAACACCATCAATCATGTCGATATCATAATCGAGCACCATGCCGTCTTCCCTTCCGCGATTGAAATACTCTTCTCCTTTGAGGCGATGATCAGCAAAGTAGCTGCGACTTAACCCCGCTCTGGTACCGTCAACGTATTGTTCGTCGCTAGAAAGATATCGATTGCCTTGTTTATCAATATCCCATTGCTTTTTATCACCTTGGTATTTGTTATTTACATACTGCACCTCGCGATAAAGACGACCTTCACGCCAAAACTTCTGTTTGCCGTTATAAATACCATACTGATAGGTATTGAGCTCTTCGAGGTAATAGCTTGGCTGGCCTTGGTCATTCTTAACAGAACGATCTATTTTCCACTCTTGTTCAGTACCGTGTTTCTTACCATTAAGCCAATGGCTTTTTGATTCTAAGCGACCATCTTCAAACCAACTAAAGCTTGGTCCATGCTGCTTTCCATTTAAGTAATAAGCCTCAGCACGCTTAGTCCCATTATCATAAAAAGACTCTGCAACCCCGGTATAAGGGCTCTTATCTACCTTTAGTAGCGCCGTCACATCGTTTCGATTACGTATATTACGTTCAAACTCAAGGTCATTGAATGGAGTCGCCGATACCGACAATGAAAACAGTAAGCACTGACTCATTAGTGCTATTGTCATGCTTAATGACAAGGCTTTTTTATAAGGCGAGCCTAATAACAGCATTATCGTTTATCCTCTTCGTTACAAACTTCAGGGCTACGGTTACAGATGATGGGCTTCATATTCATATCAAAATCATATTTTTCGATCATGAGTTTGACCCAAGGATACACTTCCGCATCACGCTCTTTTGGCATGTATTGGTACACTTGAACTAACATGTTCAGCGCTGATGCGGATTCTTTCGCAACAAGTTTAAGATACTCAATCCCTCGCTCCCGATCTTTCTCAACTACCATGCCTTCTAAATACATGTAACCTAAGTTGTAATACGCACAGCTTTCCCCCTTAGCCTCGGCTTGTCGTAACAAAGCTAAGCCTTTCTCACCATTGGCACTGTCCTTGTGTTCAAGGCGAACATAGTCAACGCCCGCTGCGCACATTGCGCCTGGGTCACCTTGTTTTGCGCCCAACCGTCTTGCTTCACGCGCCAATTTCCAGCGCGCATCGCCCTCTTCATAAAGTTGATAGTGATCGCCTAATAGTGCACTTGCTTCACCGTCCCCCATCTCAGATGCCTTAATTAGTAACGCTTTCGCCTCATCGTAATAGCGTGTGTTGGTCAACGCTTTAGCTTTGGCAACCAACTGCTTTGACTTACTCAATGAAGTGATATCTAGTTCAGGCGCAGTTTCAGAGCAATGATTCATTACGCGGGTTAGCATTTCAGCGAGACCACTAACAGGGAAATCATCGTCAAAGTCGTTAGTCATCTGGCTGAGTTGACCTTTAGTATTGATCTCAACATGCACAGCACTGTTGCTTTTGAGTGCATCAATGAACGCCGCTTTAGGTTGAAAAAATTGTCTGTTAGCAGCAATAGTTGGTGCGTACTGGTCTGCATTTTCGCCATGCTCAACACGGTAGTAATGACGAGTTCCATCTCCAAAGGTGAACAAATAATCACTATTTTTAAGGTAGAAATCCATGTATGACTTGTTGATACCAAATTGCACTTTATGGCCATCACAAAAAGCATAGAAACCGTCTGCAACTTCCCAGTCGAATTCCGGGTCTCCGATATAGCTCGCGCCTTGAACTTGCACGTTACCATTATCATCTTCTTCAACCGTAGATGCGTAATAAATGCTCGCATCAGGTGTATAACCATGGGTGACAATGCCTTCAGTGTCACTGGATACACGTTTCTCTTTAATATCGGTATAAACAAACGGCTCATTTTGAGCATAGACATATGAACTTGCTGCAAAAGCAAGGCATGCAAGCTTGATTGATGTATTATTCATTTGAACTCTGTTTTAAAATCTTATTTACTGGAAGTAACTTTTAAGGAATGCTATCGATTCGTTTGTTACAACTAGCTATTATTGCTTCTCCAGTTAGTCCGACAAATTGCTCCATCAAAGTTGGATTTTGTTGCGGTGTAGCCGACAGCGGAGACAACTATAATCGTCAAACCCAAGCTGAGTAATATTTTCTTTTTCATTCTTAATCCATTCTTTAATTGGGTTGCCATGGCAAATACGCCCCCAACAGATTAAAAAATATGAGTATATTTCCCAGCTCTGACTTGTGGGACGCAGACAAAGAATGGTTGACAAAAATTTGAGGTTAATCAGTTAAAAGGACCTTATCATTTTGTCCCTTCAGTATTCTCAGACATCTAGAAATCATATAAATTAGACACATCGCTATAGCAGCCAATAGACTTAATTGGGTGTAAAGTAACACCTCAGTACTGCCCCAAGCCTCTCTTAATTCAGAATAATCACCAACAGCGGCGTTAATAACCACGCCAAGGGCAATAAAGAGGTATAACAACCACAATTGAACTTTATTTCTAGGGAGAGTCTTCCACGGACATCTTTCACTAGACTGAAACACTCTGATAGCCTCACTATCTGTCTTTGCATCAATCATTTCTTCTTCAACGAAAAAGCCTTCCGTTTTTAGCCTATTGATATCAGATGACGATGTTGCACTCATTAGGTCAATCGCCACCGCAATCTTATCCCGATGTAAAATAACGTAACTATTCATTAGTACTCCCATAAAAATGAGACACTTTACGTTATATCAGTTGACGATTCAGCTTTCAGTTTTACTAAAATATTAGCGAATAAGTCGCTTTCCGGACTTCCGTGATCTTGCTCGAATATTCTATATGGAAGACAAACGTCTGCGTCTGAGCCTAGGTAATAAAGCCTCACTGGAGCCAGAAAAGACTGCCTTCAGTAGGTGCTTGCAACACTCTACAGCTAACTACGGAAGCACAATAGTAACTTGAGATACAGGTCCTTTGGTGACAAGCTATGTTGCTCCACTAAATCATAAGCCATCATTCGATAGCCCAACATACAAACTTATATTGAAGTCAATGCCTATTTCGCCAGTAAGTAGAATATACCATTGCCACCCTATCCGTCTTTCACGCTCGACGACTGTTATACGGGGGCAAACGGTGATATACACTGAATCGATCACTTTTATTTTTGACTTTCATAAAGCTTCGGTAACGTAAAACGGTTTGCAGGGTAAATCCTTTAGAGCTATTGTAATCTAACGTAACGGCTCAGCTATCTATATTGCCATCAATTCGTTTCAGACACTAAAGTACCCAACCTTACCAGAGCTAGCGAAACTGAAGTTTTCGCCTTTAAATCAAAAATTTACGCCAAACCCAGCTTTTGTATGCCAATCAAATATTCGACCTTCATCCGTATTGTAGCTGTAGAATAAAGCGCCAAATAAGTAGATTTCATCATCGTAGGTTCTGGCCATTATTTAGCCTCCTTAAACCAGTTGCCATGATTTGCAGAGAGGTTATACACAATGGCGGGGTCTAACGTGCGGCTGTAACCCAACGGAGACCAACTCCACGCTTGTTTTGTCTGGTTGTTCTGTACTGACATCAGCATCGCGTTATAATTCGTCAAAGAAAAACGATTTTTTAGACCGATGGCATATTGCATTGCCCCATCACGCTCAATCTGTTGACCATTTGCTAGATCAACAACAAACACATTGTGATAGTTGCGATTAGCCGCCCAAACGATGTCCCCTTCTGGACTGATCGCCGTATAATGCGCTTTTGCTTTATTAACAGGTAACTTTTTCCCCCATTGAACCAATTTTACAAGCTCATGAGTCTTTTCATCAATGATTCCAGCTCCAACATCTCCCACCTCATAAATCAACCCGCCTTTTATAAATCCTGTACCGAATATTTGTAAATCCGTTTTTTCCGCCTCACCTTTAGCAATATCCCACTTATACACCACACGCCCCACCTTACCCGTGCGGTAATAAACGTAGCTGCTATCTTCCGCCCACAGGAAACCCGGAATACCAGCTAAACGATGCGGCAAGTCAATTAATTTTTGCTCTTTTAAATCAAAAAGATGTATGTCAGGTCCGGAGTTCAGTGCAACGTAACGATTATTTGGTGAGCGACTGGTTTTGTATCGAGTGCTGGATGCCTTTCCAAGATAGGGTAAATCTGTCACCAAACGCAGGTCCGTACCATCGGTCTTCATACTCCAAACTTTTACACGCCCTTCGTACTCATCGTACATTGGGTCTGGTCCATATCCTTGATCGTCTGATAAGTTTGCCCAAGTAAACTGAACGCGTGGCAAATCGTAAGAACTCGCGTCGTTTAAATCTTCCCTTGGCCATTCTTTGGCACGATGGATAAAGTAACGAGGAAAGTCACGTTGTTGATAAGTCGCAGAGCCAGATTTACGGACCTTGCTCTGCTCCATGGTGTAGTAGTTATGTTCACCCACGTAAGTGCGGCCGTCATCTTTACAACCCGCTATCGATAAAGCAGTAAGTAACAGTAATAGTATTTTTTTCATGGTTTAACCTAGCAATTCTGAAATGGGTACATTTTCTTCTACAACAACAAGACGTTGGCTACCGGTGGAGAGGCTCGAATGAACACCTCGAACAATATCGACGTTCTTGACCTCTGCCGGCGGGAATGCAAAACGCAGCGTCATATAACCATCGTCGTCTTTCATCGCTGAACGAAAGTACGATTTGTGAATCCAATCGTGTTCTATGTTACGAAGCCCAAAGAAATCGTCCGGCTGATCTGTCAGAGGCTCGTGAAGGTAACGTATAGAAGGCAAAGCGCCTCTCGGAGCCAACTTAAGCCCCGCAACATTGCTTTCTTTATGTTCGTTGATGATTCCACTGCCAGTGCCTGTCGATGTGGTACCAGAAACTGGAATAATATTCTCACCCGCATTATTAAAGCTTTGGAATGAGGAGTATATTTGCAACTCTGAAAGAGACTTAGCAATTGAAGCAGGATCACTCTCTAGCTCAGACAGTTCAGTGTTTGTCAAAGCCAACTCGGAATAATGGATATAACATTCTTGTACTTCTCCCGCGACTTTATATGGCACCCAAATATGCGGTAGAGGAACACCTTGTGCAATACGCAAACCATCTTTGCCAGCTTTATAAGGGCTTAGCACCGTTTTAACAGTGATAGGATCAATATCTAATTTTGGAAAAACAATATCTACTTCCTCATCTACAAGGCGGAATACCCTAGCACCTTGATCAAGGCTTAAATGTCCCGAATACACTTTCTGACCAGATTGATAAATCTCAAATGCTTCTTCGCCAACATAGTAGTCTGGTACAAGGTTTGCCCCATCAATATTTACATGCCGCGTTTTCATCGAAGGTTCAGGATCATTATTTCTGTAGTACTCTAAATCGACATCGGCAAAGTAGCCTTTTGGTGTAACTTCAACCTCTCGCCAAACTTTGTTATTCCAGATTACATAAAAATAACCTTCTGCGACCAACTCATGTCCATTTGGGCCCTCTAGCATAGATAGTACAGGCACCAACACGTTATCCCACTCATCCATCTGAGTATCTTTATCAACGGGTTGCAGGTTTTCGGCGAGTTTAAGCAAAATTGGCTGAGGCTGGTCAGTGCAAGGGATTTTGATATAGAGCGTTTTGCCCTCAGCTTCGAGATCTTTAAATGTCGCGAGGCTGCGGTGTTTGTTTTCTGTATCAGCCTTACCTACAGTCACTTTTTCTTTTTGAGCGTCCGTTTTACCCAACATCAAACATGCCGCGTTGCTAGACCACTGCCCTGCAAACTCGACAACAATTTTTTGGTCTGGGCTTGGCTCAGAAGGTACATGCGTGTAACTGCGAACTAGAGCAACATCGTCAGTAACCCGCTTTAAAAACTTTGCTTTCATTCGAAGCAGATACAGAGTCAACGAGTGATTTAAGTCTAGGGAAGCTTTGCAGCTGAGAGTCCGTCAATGGCGACCGACGAGCAACGGTAGATAATGACACCCAATTGCCTTTTCCCAATTCGATTCTTATAGCTGCTAGCAATGCGCTGGTCGTTTTTTTGGCAGAGATGGAAATCTTTTCGCCAATTCTTTAGGGAGGTTTCTAAGGATGTCATCTGAATTTCGCAAACGCGAAAGCTGTCCTATACACTCGTCCGGTGTAAGAACATAAGATAGCTCGTTGGAGGATAGCTTCGAGCTAGGTATAAATTTGCAAACTAAATGCATTTGAATTCTCCACAACCAACATCGTAAATATGGCTGCGGTGACAATTAAGCTGATAAGGCTTACAAGTACGATTTGGTCTGCGTATCCTACTTACTTAGCCATTTATTTTCAAAGAGATAGAAAAATCGCCCGAAATCAAAAACACCAAAAAAATGGTCATTTTTGCTATCAAAACATGCGATTTGACCACTATAAAAGCCAGTAACATCACCCACTCTGTCAAAATGGTAAAATCTTACTATCTAAAAAAATTTAATTTATGGACTGAAGTTAACAAAAATCGTAGTAACGTGCGCTTCAGGTAAGTACGAGGAAATTCAGAAGTTTATGAGGTGCCCTCCTCAGCAACAAACAACAAATTGACTGTTACTGAGGAAGTTTAAATAAAAAGGTGAGCGCATTACGCACTCACAAAAGTAACTGCTCTGAAGCTTGCTAGGATTAAATTTGCTTCATCGCGAGTTAAAGAGGTGAGGTATTACCCATCGACCTCATGCAGAACACTATACTCAAAGTATAGAAACGATCGTAAATATATAATATTTAAAAAGATTTTCAACACGACACATTCACCACAGCACCTGCCGAGCGACCATCACAATCACGTCATACACACCTAAAAGCAACATTGGCCTAGTTATTATAGTTATTCAGCCTTGTATTAAGACGATTCATTAATTCGAGTAACTTATCAATAAAGGCAATTATTTTGATAAATATCACAAAAAGTCCCAAAGAAATAAAGCGAGCTAAACGCTCGCTTTATTTATGCCGCATTTTTTAAAGTTTTGTTATCACTAAAATATCGGTTGTAAACAGCACCTAAGGAGGCTGTACTTGCGAAACGATCATAGTTAAATGTTGCTTGAGCCTCTTCGGCAGAGGCGGAAAGCTTGTTGGTACCATTTACATAAATCGTCACTACCCCCTCCTTCAGTCCTGAAAGATCTAAATCAGTTGTCCATGAGTCTGAAAGCACGGTTGCCATGCCTGTGGCTTCTGTACCATCAGCGTCGACTGCTTTGATATCTATGAACTCACCATCTTCAAATCGTTCACTGCTACCACTTACTGTCACGCTTTCCACTCCAGTAACATCGTTGATAGCGTCTAGGTGTATTGTCGGTGTAATTGGCATGGAGTAAGCCGTGCTCTGACTACCGGTATTCCCTGATAAGTCTTGGTAGTCACGAACAAGCAACCCCACATTGAGCTCTGACGTGCTTGGTACCACCACATCACCAGTCCAAACACTTGGGTCCGCGGTTGCCATTAATGAAGTGATCGTTGTACCACCTAACTCCGCCGCTGCGGACTGCAGATCTTTATCGAATTCTAGCGTTACCGTCACGCTTTGGCTGATGGCTTGGTGCTCAGGCGTAAACGTCACGTTAGTCAGCGTTGGCAAAGACTGCGCCAATGTAAAACTCTGGCTTTCACTTACTTCAATGCCCGCTGAGTTCGTCCCCGTCACCATCACGGTATAAGTGCCGTTGGTTTGGTGACTCATATCAATCGCGTCACTGGTCCAATTGCCACCGGCTTGTACCGTCGCACTGCTGCTTTTCAATACCGTCGCGCTGCCTTGGGCTTTTACTTCAAGACGCAGGGACTGACCATCAAAACGTGTCGACGTACCTTCAAATTGTAGCGTGGCTGCATGCGCTTCATCCACATTACCCACTGGCGTAATAGCTAAGGTTGGCGTGATCGGCATGGAGTAAGCCGTGTTCTGACTACCGGTATTCCCTGATAAGTCTTGGTAGTCACGAACAAGCAACGCCACATTGAGCTCTGACGTGCTTGGTACCACCACATCACCAGTCCAAACACTTGGGTCCGCGGTTGCCACTAATGAAGTGATCGTCGCACCACCTAACTCCGCTGCGGCGGATTGCAGATCTTTATCGAATTCCAGCGTTACCGTCACGCGTTGGCCGATGGCTTGGTGCTCAGGCGTAAACGTCACGTTAGTCAACGTTGGCAGAGACTGCGCCAGTGTAAAGCTCTGGCTTTCACTCACTTCAATGCCCGCTGAGTTCGTCCCCGTCACCATAACGGTATAAGTGCCATTGGTTTGGTGACTCATGTCCATTGCGTCACTGCTCCAAGTGCCACCGACTTGTACTGTCGCGCTGCCGCTTTTTAGTACCGTCGCGCTGCCTTGGGCTTTCACTTCAAGACGCAGGGACTGACCGTCAAAACGTGTCGACGTACCTTCAAATTGTAGCGTGGCTGCATGCGCTTCATCCACATTACCCACTGGCGTAATAGCTAAGGTTGGTGTGATCGGCATGGAGTAAGCCGTGCTCTGACTTCCGGTATTCCCTGATAAGTCTTGGTAGTCACGAACAAGCAACGCCACATTGAGCTCCGACGTACTTGGTACCACCACATCACCAGTCCAAACGCTTGGGTCCGCGGTTGCCACTAATGAGGTGATCGTCGTGCCACCTAACTCCGCCGCGGCGGACTGCAGATCTTTATCGAATTCCAGCGTTACCGTCACGCTTTGGCCGATGGCTTGGTGCTCAGGCGTAAACGTCACGTTAGTCAGCGTTGGCAGAGACTGAGCCAGTGTAAAGCTCTGGCTTTCACTTACTTCAATGCCCGCTGAGTTCGTCCCCGTCACCATCACGGTATAAGTGCCGTTGGTTTGGTGACTCATGTCCATTGCGTCACTGATCCAAGTGCCACCGGCTTGTACTGTTGCACTGCCGCTTTTTAGTACCGTCACGCTGCCTTGTGCTTTCACTTCAAGACGCAGGGACTGACCGTCAAAGCGTGTCGACGTGCCTTCGAATTGTAGCGTGGCGGCATGCGTTTCATCCACATTGCCCACTGGCGTGATGGCTAAGGTCGGCGTCATCGGCATGGAGTAAGCCGTGTTCTGGCTACCGATATTCCCTGATAAGTCTTGGTAGTCACGAACAAGCAACGCCACATTGAGCTCCGACGTACTTGGTACCACCACATCACCAGTCCAAACACTTGAGTCCGCGGTTGCCACTAATGAAGTGATCGTTGTACCACCTAACTCCGCTGCGGCGGATTGCAGATCTTTATCGAATTCCAGCGTCACCGTCACGCTTTGGCCGATGGTTTGGTGCTCAGGCGTAAACGTCACGTTAGTCAGCGTTGGCAGAGACTGCGCGAGTGTAAAGCTCTGGCTTTCACTCACTTCAATGCCCGCTGAGTTCGTCCCCGTCACCATCACGGTATAAGTACCATTGGTTTGGTGACTCATGTCCATTGCGTCACTGATCCAAGTGCCACCGGCTTGTACCGTTGCGCTGCTGCTTTTCAATACCGTCGCGCTGCCTTGGGCTTTCACTTCAAGACGCAGGGACTGACCGTCAAAGCGTGTCGACGTACCTTCAAATTGTAGCGTGGCGGCATGCGTTTCATCCACACTGCCCACTGGCGTAATAGCTAAGGTTGGCGTGATCGGTAATTCGTGAGCGGTGTTATCCTCACCTATGTTGCCAGTCAAATCTTTAAATTGACTAACAACCAAGTCGACACTTAACAGCGCGGTGCTCGGAACTTGTACATCACCAACCCAGACCTTTTTATCTGCCGTTGCTGACAGAGAACTAATGCGATTTCCGCCAAGCGTAGCGGTCGCCTCTTGGAGCTCTTTATCAAACTCAAGCGAGACACTCACGCTTTGCCCCACGCTCTGATGCTCGGGGTTAAATGTCACATTGGTCAGTTTTGGTAAGGTTCCTTCAACCGCGATACTTAAACTGCTTCCTTTTCCAGGAATGGTGTTGATACTTTGGTAGCTATCATCCTCTACCTGTATTGTTATGTTTTTATCTTGCTTTTCTGGACTGATGTAATTAACCGTCCACGTAACGTTGTCTGAAGTGGACCACGTATCTTGCTTTAACGTTCCTGTTGCACCGTTATCACTAGCGACAAGGTGGACATCTGAGATATCAAAGTTAGTAACTTCTTCTGTAAAGTTAAACGTAAGTGTAATCTCTTCACCTCCAAAAAGAGGGGCGCTTGAGGCGGTAGAGATACTTAGCCCGGGAACGGTTGCCGCTTCCACATGCGCGTCAATAGAACTTTCACTCTTGTTATCCACTTTGTCTGTTGCTGCCACCGTGATCGTATGATCGCCTTTCGGTAACAAGTAGCTTATGACATAAGGCCCCGCTTCGGTTGTCGGCTCAGTAATCGCTTGAGGAGCCACTGTGCTACCACCACTCACCGCTTTTGACGTGACGAGATTTAAATTTTTATCTGTAATGTATGCACTAATTTCTAGTTGATACTTATCGTTTGTCGGCACCTTAGAGGTTTGATTAGCACTTAAGCCCGAAATACTTGGAGCGTCATAATCAACAATAGATTCGATAACCTTTCCATCATAACTTTTGCCTAGTAATTCAAAGCTTGTATTCTCTCTTCCAACTGAGTCCGTCACCGTCACCTTAAGGGTATATGACCCTTGGTTATCGACGGCAAAGTTCATCATTCCATTACCACTAGATGAGATAACATCACCTGAGTAACGCAAGGAATCACCGAGGCTTGGAACAAGCTCCACAGAATATTGTGAAGCTTTCACTCTTTCTCCTTCCACCGTAGATACCGTAAACGGCTGGCTTGCCTTGGTTAAAAACAGTTTCCCACCCTGCAAACTCGTAATTCCATCGAAATCAACTGTGACTTTAGGAACACTAATATCAATGACTTTTCTGATATCAGAATACAGTCCGACGCTATCTGTCGCTTTGATGTCTACTGTGATTGAACCACGCCCCTCTAACTGAGATTTCGGTAGTTCAAAGTACGTAGATGAACCATTCCCATCCTCTACTCTTTCTTCTTGATAACTCGGGTTTAAAACCGAGTAGTTTACTGTTGCCAGGCTGCTACCAGTGTCCGTTATGTCAAAACGAAAACGAACATTATCAGGATTTGTTGGCGATTCGGTTACGATAATCTCATCGCCAACACTTGGAGGTGTGTTGTCAACTTTAATATCAACGGTCGCTTCACCGACTCTCGACCACACATCCGTTGCGGTAATCGTTGTCCTGATCGTTTTTCCATCCGCATCGCTAGGAAGTTCACTTGTAAATGTTGAACACTTGTAGGTTGGATCATCTGCACACACCTCTAATTGTGCAAACTTCTCCGGATTATCTTTATAGTTGTAGGATTCCGTTCCAAACCTGGCCATCACATTGTCTAGTCTAGAGTTTTCATACAGCTTAATTCTGAATTTGGCGACAAGCTGCTGACCATTAATGGTTGTGTTTCCAACCGGATCAGTAATTTCAACGACTACCGAACCTTTAGGTAATTCAAGCAGTAGATCGTGCTCTGGCGTCAAGTTTCCTGCTAAATCAGATAAGTTCTTGATTTTGTATTCTTGAGTTGTACTCAGGCCATCAATAATATCGGCATAGGATTCAGAATACGTACACTTGATATTTCCAACACCTTTGGCACAAGTCGTTGGTGTATAAGCTTTGTTGCCAAGATTACGAACCAACTTTGGATATTCATCTGAACTTTCGGTATTCACGCCTGATAAAGCATCATTGAAAGAGAGCTCAAATGTGAGCATCTTCTTCTTCAAAGCTTCATCAAACCAAACATCACTTCCTTTAAAACTGTATGAGTTACCATCTACGACTGTCGGTGCATCAATATCCACCATCGAGAAATTGAACTTGTTGATCGTTTCACGCCCATTTGTACCCAAGGTTTTAGTGATCAAAGTAACAGGTGCTTTGGTCATGTTTTGCCCAACATTGACACTACAACTGTAAGGTTCTTGCGATACGTTGATAACACCAGAAGTTGGTTGCTCATTAGTTGGTGGCGCATCCAGAGAGTTGTATTCTTCACGAACCCAACACTCTAACGTTTTGGCTTTGACCGCACTCAATGTAGTAAAGGTGACATCAAGAACACCATCAGATAAGTAATTTTGGAAGTCCAGCGGGCTTTCAACTGTTAGAACCACACCTTCACGCTGTACGCTAAAGGTTTGGTTTACTTTTCCAACCTTTCGGTCTTTTTCATCAAGGTAACGAACTTTGTTATAAACTTTGATATCAAGTTCATAATTACCATCTTTGGCAATTTGTGTAGAAAGCAACGTTGCAGTCCAAGTGCCATCTGCGGTTTCTGAGAACGTAAAGTTAGTCCCGTTTTGCTCTCCAGAGAATCTATAAGTTGAGTCAATTCGATCAACGCCACTATCATCAACAATATCAAGCGTCAGTACGATATTTCCATCTTGATAGATGGTGTTGTTTGTAATTGGCGTTCCATCCGTGTAACTCATCGCCAGCGTCACCTGCGGGATTGAGTTGTACACTTTGACGGTAAAATCTTGCTCATCACTGGTTAAGGTTGTGTTGCCACGAACATCAGACCCTTTTAAACGAACCTTGTGTGTACCCGTACCTAAATCACCAAGGCTCACTTTGAGATCCTCATTGATTTTTGTACCGGGAGAGCCAGGTAATGGTTCCAGATCGCTAAACGTCCAATACTCTAGGCTTTCTCGATTTACGCCATTAATTGAAACATCACCGTTTGCATTTAGGTCTAGCGCCGTTAGGTCAAAGACATAGTTACCTAAGTAGTAGTCATTCGCATTGAAACCACTTAAGCCTAATGTTGGCCCATCACGATCAAGAATAACCTTGTGCGTGTTAGAACTAGACTCAAAACCATAAATATCGGTTGCTTTTACATACAATGACGTTGTTTTTTCATCTTCAGAAATGTCTATTTTATCTGTGTCACTCTTGATAAGAGACATGACAAACTCTTTAGATGAATCCGTTGGCACAATTGTCTTAATTGGCGAATCTTTACCACTTTGATACAGCGAGACTTGCTCAAGGTCTGAATCGTCTATTACAGATTTAAATCGCACGTTGAACTCACGCCCTATGACATAGTTCTCTTTGGACAATGTGTCTTCAACCCAAGGTGTATTTAGGATGATTTCAGGGCCTTTGTTATCGACTTGGAAGGTAAATTTCCCTGTTGTACTAACATTGGCAGGGTAAGCGTTGTCCGTCGCAGTGACGTAAAACTCATTCCATTCATCGTAATCAAATGCTTTTGAAACCAGTTGGACTTTGACGTCAGGCTGTTCACCAACTAGGTATGGTACGTCACACGCCTCTGTTAGAGGGTCACAGCTTTCTAATGTCAGAGCCTGACCAGATCCGCGGCGCAGATCTATTTTTACGTTATTGCCAGAGCTTAACGTCCCCCAATCAATGACAGGTGTCCATTGGTTATTACCACCTAAACGGCTTTGAACCTGCTCGCTTTTTACAATAGGAGCTTCAGAGTCGATACGAATATTGAATCTCGGAGCGGTGCTAGTTAACTCTGAAACGGAGTTACCTAAGTTGTCCTCTGCTGCGGCAACAACTAACCAATCTCCATCACCAGGATAAATCGTAGAGCCTTGATTTGAACAAATCTCGCCCGTACATAGTTTGACTTTAAACGCGTCTTTTGAGTTACTTGCAAAGTTTTCTGGTGTGTATGTTACTTTTTCACCGGTTTGCTGGTAGAAAACAAGACCCCTCGAGGCAAGCTTATCACCAACAATATCCTCAACCTTGAAGGTTAATTCATGAGTATTGTTCGCATTTAAATAAATACCGTTTTCTACAGGTTTACCATCGACATCATTCGGTGGAAGGTAACTGGCCTTAGGGAAGTCGTTATCAATAAACACCGATTCTATAAACGGAGATTTACCATTGTAACCATACGCATTGCCATGTGGGTCCATAGCACTGGTCTCCACGGCAAACTCTATAATATCTTTTAGTTCACTAGACTGGGAGTTAAGGGTGAAGAAGTACTCTTTTCGATAAGCATTGCTGCTGTCTGAGTTTTCTACGATGTTGATGTCCAGTGGTATTTCAATGTTTGGCTCATTGGCTTGATACCACATCGTGCTAAACTTCGGGCCGTGAGCGTCGGTTCCTACAATACCAGAAGGATCGTCTAGGACAATTTTAGAAACAACCTCGCCAGCGATATAAAGCCTATTACCAACCATCGTCTCTCTACCGCTTTCAATGGTTAATTTTGGCTGCGGAGGCAAGGTATCGATACTGCTACCCTCTGTATCAAAAATGTTCTTACCATTAAAGTCAGGATTAGCCATCGAAATATCATCAGCATAGAGCTGCGCGATATTGGTCTCAATACCGTATTTGCTCGCCATGATTTCATAATACGATTGCGCCAGATCTTTTCGGTAAGTTTCAGCGCCAAACGTGTAAGAATCGAGCGTAACTTGACTTCCTCCGGCCCCTATACCATTTGCTTTTCCATCGTAGCTAAAATCATCGTAACTAGCAGATGCAAAATCTAATGAGTTATTTCTTGGCATTCTCTCGGCAATACTATCAATTGCTTCAACAAGGAATCGGTGTAGATAGTCATTTGATGGCTTGTCTGGAATCGCTTTAGTCGTAAGCATTTCATTGGTTGCATAAGACACAACCGTTGGGTCAAACCCAAAGAATGAGTTGTTATTCGTACCTGATAACGCGTAGCGCACCTCATCAAGAATTTGAATCGCACGTTCTGAAGTTTTCTCTCCCGCTGTCACTTGATCCCACTGGAAATCAAACAAACCAGTCTGATATGTCGATAGTTCAGTAATATAGTAAGTTTGAGAACCTTTGAGCTTAAAATACACACCAATATTGGCCTTGTTTAAGTCAACCGTAACTTTCTTGGTCCCTGGATCTCTTTTCCATTGGTAATAGTATGGCTCACTGCCTTCGATACCAATTAAACGAACACGCATGAAATCATAATTCACTACGTCAGTTGTGGTTTCACAACTCGCTACGTCAAGAGCCATGGACTGGTCACTTTCCAGTTGCTGGATAGTGGTACAACTTGCAAGTGAAGTGAATTCACCACTTGGGCTCAACCCTTCAAGTTGAGCTCGCGCACCAATAAATGGTGTCACCACTTTTATGGTTGGTAGGTCAAAGCTACTTCTAAAATATACTTCTCTTGGAGTGCTTTCGTTATCAGACTCATCGACGGTTTGAATGACTAACTTTTGACTACTGTTTTCTGATACCGATTTAAAGCTGTCACCCAAAATATCTCTTACAAAAGGAATGTAATAAATGACATCCTCTACTCGCCCATTGCTATCTAACAGCGTTTCGTGCGGAATTTTTGCGATGTAATCGTCATCGGATGCGGTTGTGTCAATAACTTGCTGAAGTGAGTAGTTGTTATCGTTGTTTTGGCTTACGTAGTACTTGACGACGAGCTTAAGCTTATTAGCGTTGGAGCCTAAAACCGTATCGGTGTTTACGTCTGAAACTTTCACACGAACATAAGGGATTTTATTCTCTTTCAATAAATTAGCGTTGAAGTTACTAAAATCTATCCCTTTTAATGAGTTCTGAATCCCTAAACTTGCGTACGCATAGTCAATCTTCAGGAAATCGCGGCTTGCTTGAACATTGTCTGGGGTGTACGTATCTTGAGAGTAGATACCATCGTAAGTGGTTCGTTCACCATCTAAACCCACATTTACGTACGTCATTGACGTACCTTCAGGATAGGTTATCGTCTGTGCTGGCGCTTGATCGTCACGACTTACTGCATGCTGCGCAGCGCCCGTATTCCCTTTGCTATCCTTCGCTCGAACCTCAAAGACCGTCGTAGATAGGAATTCATCAGTTGGGTAAGCCTTACTAAACTCACAAGCATTTCCAGACTCTACAGTGACAGGAGAACATGTGACGCCCTCATGTAAGCCATCTTTAAATGAAATACTGACCGAACTAATCTCTTGCGAGCTTTCTTTTACAACCCCTTTCAGAACGTATTCTTTAAGTTGGTTATTAATTGCACTCGCCGATGTAATATCGATAACAGGCGCATCGTTATCCCATTCAAAGTTGATATGAAGACCCGAATGGCTGCCTGGAATTAACTCATTACCCAGTACATCCGCTGTATATAAGACTAACCGTGCTGCTGTTACGTTTGAGAGCCCTGTGGCAGGGTTCATATCTACACTATCGATCTCTTTGGTATTAATGTTAACTTTAACGTTGGTCTCTCGAAGGCCAACTTCAAAATCATCAAATTCAACCGAACAGAATGTGCTTCCAAAATCTTGTATGTCGTTACATTGAAATTCACCAGACCAAGAGCCATTAATCTGATACTGAATAAAGGCGGATACGTCTTCTACACCGATATCATCAACAATTTTTAGGTCAACTTTATCGGTGCCTGCAAGTACATCACGGTCAATGCGTGTCACGATAGGCGCTGTGGTATCAATCTCCGTCCCATCTCGCGGTGGAATGACGCCATCTGTACTGCCATATGTACCTAAGTCATTAAGCTTCTTACTAAAGTCGACATAGTCTGCAGCATCAGTACCTGAAATATTGATACTTGGGTCGTTTACCACGATCAAAACGTGCTGAGATAAGTCACGTGTGTAAACGTCGCTGTTTATCTTTTTCTGTCCAAAGCTGAGGGGAGTCACTGCTCCTGAAGTCTTGCTCACTTCAAGACCATCAAGAACACCATCTGCAATAACATCCCGATATTGGATGTCAGCGAAGTGCATCGAAGTGTAGACGTTATCGCTGTTGCCGTATTTTTTTATAAGATCGTAAGAGTAAGACGAGTATGCTGTTAATAAAGCACCGTATTGATGCCCAGCACTAGCAAAACTGCTTTGCCCACCTTTGGTAATATCAATAGGTTTGGTCTCATTTACGTCAAAACCATACATGCTATTGATACTATCCAAAGCGGTTGAAAAGGCACTTTCATCTGTGGCCCCCTGAGAAATTTTGTACTTTGCCAAGCCTGCTGCCAAGTTCGACAGCGGAGTAAGCATTAACTTTTGCTCACTCCCCTCTTTAAAGTTCACAACACCTTCAAATTTAAGTGTCTTCGCATTGCTCACAGATACCGTTTCATTTGTAAACGGATCGGTATAACTCCCCTCTTTTGCAACAACAAAAAGAGGCATTGACGACGATTCAAACTCTAGCAGATAGTTTCCGAAGGCATCAGACGTCGTGTTAGCCAACTTCCGACCTAAGTTTCCATTTTTGAACTCGAAAACCTCAATCTTGGCGCCATTGACTGGGGCGTCAAACACCATACCGGAAATGCTTCCTTTGCTTCTAGCTGGAGGTGTGTTGTCTCCTCCATCACCACCACATGCACTCAATAAAAGAGATGTAAGCGTAAGACCTAATGTTAATTTCAGCGTATTTTTAGCGAACATAGTAATTTGGCAAAATATATTTTCCCGAGATTATATTATTGAAAAATATTTTCTCAACGTGACATTAACACCAACAAAATAGGCATAAACACCAAGCCAACCGTCACTTTGACTGAATTATTAAAATTATTTTTACATCCTATAATTATTAACTTAGTTAAAACAGAGGAATTACTCATGCTTTAATGCTAGTTTTTATTTAAAATATTATACTCTACGCACAACTGTCAGTATTGATAAACCAACAAAACTAATGACTATTTTAATAATAAAAAGAAGTGTGCAAGCTCCTACCGTAGCCCTTATCACTACTGCGTTAATCATATTGATTAGCGTATCGCTTTCTCACTACTTCCTCACTCCTGTGGATAGGCTACCTACCATCAAGCCTTTAGAATTCGAAAGTGAGAATGTGCAGCCATCAATTAAAAAGAAGACTCGTAGGCAAAAAATCACTACCGGTGTTGTTGAATACTCTTTTGTCGCTTCATTATTAAAATCAGGAGTGAGTCAAAAAGAGATCAACTTGCTATTAGCACTTATCAAAAGCAAGTTTAATATTATTGACTCTATTAAAAGAGGTGATAACTTTATCTTAAGAACTAAATTAAATAGTAAAAATGAAACTTACATTAGTTCTTTTTACTATTTAGGCAGTAAAACTGATTTATTTATTATCAATGATGGTCACGGTAACGTATTTGATGAGCATGGTGTATCGATAAATAATCAGTTCATGTTTTCTTCACCCTTTGATAAAAACTACAGAGTGAGCTCTGACTATGACTTAAAGCGAACACATCCAGTGACCAATATAACGACTCCGCACTTAGGCACTGATTATGCCACACCTGTAGGTACACCGATTCGTAGTATTGCTGATGGCATCGTTTTAAAGTCCCGCTACAACCGTTTTGCAGGCAACTACATTAATATCCGCCACACAAATGGCTCTGTATCACGCTACCTACACTTATCTCAGCGCAACGTCCATGTTGGTGAGAAGATCAGCCGAGGACAAGTGATAGGGAAAACGGGTAACACAGGAAGAACAACAGGGCCGCATTTACATCTTGAACTGCACATCAATGGTGTTCCGATTGATTACGAGCGATACATTCAAAGGCACCCAAACGCTGACGTAAATATAGAAATGCTGATTGCAGCGAGAAAAGAAAAAGCAGAGTTAACAGCGGAATGGCAACGGTATGAGCAGTCAAATAGGTAACAACATCCACTTCGATTCGCTCTTTCTTCATTTATCTGAAGCGAGTCCTCGTAACCCTCTGAGCGCTTCGTAGTCTGTCGCCACTAACCAATTTCAGGATCAAAAAGAGCCGCTACATGCGGCTCTTAATAATTATAATTTCCCGATATTCCATCGGTTTCCCCTTTACCAAATACGTTGTCCTCTTGTTCTTGAACGCAAATGGTACGCGCCCCATCATGTTCACGTAAAAAATCAATAAAAGAATAAAATGATTACTCATTGTATTGGCTAGATATTTAATACAAAGAGGCCCAACTATGACCTCTTTCTGACTTTTTAAACAGTGACATTGTCACGATTATGAGTAGTTTCTATCATATTCAGCGCTTGCCTTTCTCAGCCCTTCTAAATCGTCTGAACATAAAAATCTCTTCAGGCTGTCGATTTTCTTATCAGGCCAATCATATATCCTAAGAGCAAGCAGTTCGTCTATCGTCTCTCGAGAAAAGCGATATTTGACATGCTTAGCTGGTGAACCCGCAACCATGCTGTAAGGCTCAACATCTTTCGTCACCACACTGTTTGCCGCAACGATTGCTCCTTCTCCGATAGTCACACCCGGCATTATCATGGATCGCATACCGAGCCAGGCGCCATCGCCAATATGAGTATCTCCTTTCCCGACGTACGCTTCTTCAATAAAGTCCATAAATGGGTACAAGGAGAACCAATCTACTCTATGTGTACTGTTTCCCCCCATAACAATCACAACTTCCGCTGCAATACAGACAAAGTCACCTATATGTAACTTATCAATCTTCCATTTTGGTTCCCAATCTCGGCTGAACTCATCACCTTGTAGATATCTTACAACGGACTCCTCAAAACCGGCGTCCCAACAATCACTGTAATAACTATGTTTACCTTTAATCGTTATATTTGGGTTCGTAACAACTTCATGTAGCAAAGTCACTTTAGACCAATGCTTAGTTTTCATGAATACTCCTATAAATACTATCGAATAAAACACTGCAGATAGTATGTATCTAAATAAGCTCTAATAATTACATAGTTCCTATTACTACTAAAATTTACTTCACCACTGAGCTAATAATATGGTGAGCAGCCTCTACTCTTTCTGCATTAGGGTAGTTTTTATTCGCTAGAATCACTATGCCTATTTTTTTAGAAGGTACATACGCGACATATGCCCCAAACCCACCTGTTGAGCCCGTTTTGTTATACCAAACATCACGACCGAGAGTACCGGGTTCACTTGCTTGCACCGGTTTAGCGTTGAGAATTACGTCGCTGGAGTTACCCTTCAATAATTGTGAAAGTGAAACGGGGTAATCATAACCTTCCCACCCCACTGCTTGCGTAAATGTATCGGTATTAAAATACTTAATGTGAGTTAGCTCTAGCGCATTCTCTATATCATTATTTAGTTGCACTTGCCCCATATTTGCTTCGATATATTGAAGCATATCTGAGCTTGTTGATTTAATACCATAGGCTTGTGCATCAAGAATACCTAGATTAACTCTAACTGGGTTTCCCTCAGAACTATAACCAAAAGCATAGTTGTTAAGCTTATCCTTTGGTACATCGACAAACGTATTGGTAATACCGAGCTCAGGCAGGATGACGGTTTCCATCATTTCCGTATAGTCTGACTTCATACTCAAGGCACCGATGTAGCCAAATAGACCAATACTAGGGTTTGAGTACTTCCTCTTAGTACCGGCTTCGTACTCCGGTTGCCACGTTTTGTAGTACTGCATCATTTCAGCGTCGTTCGTTACTTCGCTAGGAAATTGCAGTGGTAGACCACCCGCAGTGTAGGTGGCGACATGAACTAGCTTGGTATTACCCAGAGCACTATTCTCTAATTCTGGAATATAATCTTTGACCTTGTCATCCATGTCTAGCTTACCTTTTTCTTGGGCATACCCAGTCAAAGTAGCGGCAAAAGTTTTACTGATAGAGCCGAGTTCAAAAATTGTGTCGTTGGTGACTAAACTCCCCTTACTTACGTCAGCCAAACCGTAATTATAAAAATAACGTTTACCATCAATCGTTACTGCAACAGCCAGCCCCGGAATGTCGTATTCGTTTATTAATCCTTTAGCGCATTCATCAACTACGCTCTTTAATTGACTGCTAACCGTTAACTCCGTTTTCGCAAACGTGACGAAAGAAGTGAGCGATAAAATGGCTACCAAGGCATTGTTTAACTTCATTAAACCCTCAACTTTTAATTTTCACTTATAATTAATTTCTAGTTTATTCCAAGGCTTTTAACTTTTTATATAAAAGTAATCCCGACTTGAAGAACTCCTATCGTTAACCCTCGATGAATAACACTGTGTCTTCAAATTTTAGTGCGATATAAACAGGTCTAAACCTGATCACCGTTGATAAGTAGGCCGATTAGGTACGAATGTGAGTAACATCCGTTTGCAAAATGGGGAAATAGTGTTCTCAAATGCGCTTTCTCCATACCAAGATAACGGTATACTAGGTAGATATACTTGGTATATACAGATCCACATCCTCACACCGCTTTAGAACCACTTTTCAACGTCTACAGAGAAAACGATGCCATTTTCACTACACTTCGAAACAGGAAAAGTCACCAGCCAACAACTTTATTCCGAGATATACCAAGGGATATTAGAAGGCAGATTACGATCAAATGAGAGATTACCATCAACTCGCATGCTGTCGAAAAAGTTAGGCATAGCAAGAAACACTGTCATTTCGGTGTATGAGCGACTTCAGTTCGAGGGGTGGATAGTAAAAAAGGCGGGGTCTGGCACGTACGTAAGTAATGCTCTAGAACAAACGGTGAATCAAGATAAGAGACCAATAAAACACTACCAACTAGGGGTGTTTGGCACTAACGCAGCGAAGAAGCCAGAGATCATCGCACCAAAGAATCTAGACTATGACTTCACTTTAGGCGTTCCTGATCATCAGAGAATAGCAAAGCATATTTGGCGACACTCAAGACTGAGTAGGCTCAATGCATTAACTCCAGAGTTTGCACATGGTGGTGATTTGCAAGGGTTAGCTTGTTTACGAGAGTCTATCTGCGAGTATGTGAGACACTCGAGAGGCGTAATCTGTGACCCTGAAGACATCATCATTACGCAAGGGTGCCAGCAGGCAATAATGACGACTCTCCTAACATTACTCTCTCCCGGGGATCTCGTGTCGACGGAAGATCCAGGATATCCTGTTTTTCGAAATCAAGCTCGATTACTTGGCGCGCAAATAGGCTCCGTGCCGATGGACGACCAAGGTGTTGTCGTTGAATCAATCCCTTCTAATACCAAAATTATTTATACAACGCCTAGTCATCAGTTCCCTTTAGGCTTTAGCTACTCAGTTGAAAGGAAGTTAGAACTGCTGAGATGGGCAGAAGTTAATAACGCAATCATTATCGAAGATGATTATGATGCGGAATATCACTACCTCAATACCAGTAAGCAAGCTCTCAAGTCACAAGGTAAATTACCACCTTCTAAAGAAGGTGGCTTTGTGTGAGCCCCCTAAAAGGGGGCCTTTGTTTAGTCCAGCGCCAAT